>NZ_JBICJR010000007.1:0-102899 GCF_043103245.1 Pseudomonas sp. YQ_6 | reverse complement strand
GTGATTGCGCGACGGTCAGGAGAGCTCAACGGCTGGCCGTTGCGGGAAGCGTTGACCCAGTTGTCCAACGTCTTCACAGACATCTCCAGCTGGCGAGCAGCTTCCGTCCTGCCAAGCGTTTCAGCCAGCGCAACGGCCTGAATCTTGAACTCATCGGTGTAATTGCGGCGAGTGGTTGGGTACATGACAACCTCCAAGATAGCGATGTAAGTATCGCTTCTTGGCGTCCGTTGTCACGGGGCAGGCCCACAAAAACCGTCGGCTCCCATCATCCGACCCCTGCGCTACGCTCCGGGGTCCCCTCGCTCCGGGCTTGCTCCCGGGAGGACCGCGCTGCAGGCCCCATCCTGGGGCCCAGCGCTTGACGGGCATCCATGCCCGTCACCTCCCTCCGCAAGCCCTGCGCTCGGCCTCCTGAAGTCGCAATCTGCGTCGCTTGAACTATCGCGCACTTACAAGCAAAAGCAAGGGCAAGGACTCTGTCAGATCAGACATTTCGCCAATGTATAAGGCAAAAAAATACCGCACTGTCACCAGTGCGGTATTTTTCAGGTAAAGCCTGAACGATCAGCGCTCCAGCAGAATCCGCAACATGCGGCGCAGCGGTTCGGCGGCGCCCCACAGCAGCTGGTCACCCACGGTGAACGCGCCCAGGTACTGTGAACCCATGTTCAGCTTGCGCAGGCGGCCAACCGGGATGTTCAGGGTGCCGGTGACCTTGGTCGGGGTCAGTTCCTGCATGCTGATTTCACGCTGGTTCGGCACCAGCTTCACCCAAGGGTTGTGCTGGCTGATCATGCCTTCGATGTCGGCGATCGGCACGTCCTTGTTCAGCTTGATGGTCAGCGCCTGGCTGTGGCAACGCATGGCGCCGATGCGCACACAGATACCATCGACCGGGATCGGGCTCTTGAAGCGGCCAAGGATCTTGTTGGTTTCGGCCTGGGCCTTCCACTCTTCGCGGCTCTGACCGTTCGGCAGTTCCTTGTCGATCCACGGGATCAGGCTGCCCGCCAGTGGCACGCCGAAGTTCTCGGTCGGGAACGCTTCGCTGCGCATGGTCTCGGCAACCTTGCGGTCGATATCGAGAATGGCGCTGGCCGGGTTGGCCAGGTCATCGGCCACTGCCGCGTGGGTAGCACCCATCTGCTTGATCAGTTCGCGCATGTTCTGCGCACCGGCACCCGAAGCCGCCTGGTAGGTCATGGCGCTCATCCACTCGACCAGACCGGCCTCGAACAGGCCACCCAGGCCCATCAGCATCAGGCTGACGGTGCAGTTGCCACCGATGTAGTTCTTGGTACCTGCGTCCAGCTGCTGGTCGATGACCTTGCGGTTGACCGGATCAAGGATGATCACCGCGTCATCCTGCATGCGCAGGGACGAAGCGGCGTCGATCCAGTAACCCTGCCAGCCGGCTTCACGCAGCTTGGGGAAGACCTCGTTGGTGTAGTCGCCGCCCTGGCAGGTCAGGATCACGTCGAGGGTCTTGAGTTCTTCAATCGAATAAGCGTCCTTGAGGGGCGCTGTATCCTTGCCCACGTTCGGACCCTGGCCACCAACATTGGAGGTAGTGAAGAACACCGGCTCGATAAGGTCGAAATCCTGCTCCTCCAGCATCCGCTGCATGAGCACGGAACCGACCATACCGCGCCAACCGATCAGACCTACACGTTTCATCGCAACTACACCTTTGCTAAAAGTGGGCCGCCACCGGGAATTTTGGGGGGCGGGCCAGAGAGATTACAGATTCCGCAGCGCTGCGACTACTGCGTCGCCCATTTCCTGCGTACCAACTTTGCGGCAGCCTTCCGAGAAGATGTCGCCGGTACGCAGCCCCTGGTCCAGAACCAGGCTCACGGCCTTCTCGATCGCCTCGGCGGCAGCCGACTGATTGAAGCTGTAACGCAACATCATCGACACCGACAGGATGGTCGCCAGCGGGTTGGCGATACCAAGGCCAGCGATGTCCGGTGCCGAGCCGTGGCACGGCTCGTACATGCCCTTGTTGTCGGCATCCAGGGACGCCGACGGCAGCATGCCGATGGAACCGGTCAACATGGAAGCTTCATCCGACAGAATGTCACCGAACATGTTGTCGGTCACCATCACGTCGAACTGTTTGGGGGCACGCACCAGCTGCATGGCAGCGTTGTCGACGTACATGTGGCTCAGTTCCACGTCCGGGTAGTCCTTGGCCACGTCTTCGACCACCTCACGCCACAGCTGGCTGGAGGCCAGAACGTTGGCCTTGTCCACCGAGCACAGCTTCTTGCCGCGCACGCGGGCCATGTCGAAGCCGACACGGGCAATGCGGCGCACTTCGCTTTCGCTGTACGGCAGGGTGTCGTAGGCCTGGCGTTCGCCGCCTTCCAGCTCGCGCTGACCACGCGGGGCACCGAAGTAGATGCCGCCGGTCAGCTCTCGGACGATGAGGATGTCCAGGCCCGATACGATTTCCGGCTTCAGCGACGAGGCATCGGCCAGTTGCGGGTAAAGGATGGCTGGGCGCAGGTTGGCGAACAGGCCCAGTTGCGAGCGGATCTTCAGCAGGCCGCGCTCGGGGCGAATGTCTCGCTCGATCTTGTCCCACTTCGGCCCGCCCACAGCTCCCAGCAGCACCGCATCGGCCTTGCGCGCACGCTCCAGGGTTTCGTCGGCCAGCGGCACACCGTGTTTGTCGATGGCGGCACCGCCAATCACGTCGTGCGCCAGGCTGAAGCCGAGCTGGAACTTGTCGTTGGCCAACTCCAGTACCTTGACTGCCTCGGCCATGATTTCCGGGCCGATACCGTCACCTGGGAGAATCAGAATCTGCTTGCTCATGCTTTCCTCTATCCATTCACGCGGCGTGGCCAAGCGGGCCCCACCGAAAAGTGCTTAACGCTCGGCCCACAACACCAGCACATCGGTGCTGAACGAGCCGTCGGCCTCGATCTGGTAATACTGCCGTACTTCTTCGCCCATGGCTTGCTGCAATTGGCGGATGGCCACACGCATCGGCTCGGGGGTGCGCATGCGCTCAACCCAGGTGCTCCACTCCAGGCGCAACGGCTGGCGGGTGTGGCTGCGCACGTGCAGGCCGGCTTCGCTGACCTGGCGTTGCCACTCGGCGGCGGAGTAGTCGCGCACGTGGCTGGTGTCGCGCAGCACTTCGACCGTTTGCAGGTAAGTGTCGAGCAGCGGGCTGCCCGGCGACATCACGTCGATGAACGCCGCCACTCCACCTGGCTTGAGCACCCGGCGCACCTCGCGAAGGGCCAGGCCCAGGTCGCTCCAGTGGTGGGCCGAATAACGGCTGAAGACGAACTCGAACGACGCGTCGGCGAACGGCAGGCGTTCGGCAGCGCCGCGTTCGGTCGTGATATTGGCCAGGCCGCGTTCGGCGGCGGCGCTGGCGACCACGTCGAGCATGGACTGCGAGAGGTCGTAGGCGACCACTTCGGCAACCAGCGGGGCGACGTGGAAGCTGACATGACCGGCACCGCAGCCCAGGTCCAGCACGCGGGCATGGGCCTGCCCTGCCAGCTCAGCCTGCAGCAGGGCGAATTCACTGCCTTGGGCGTGCACGGTGCTGCTGAGGTAGGCGCTGGCCTGCTCGCCGAACTGGCGCTGGACCACATCGATGTGCTGGGTGCTGGTCATGTCTCGTTCCTTTAGATTTTTGTTGCCTGTGCCGGCCTCTTCGCGGGCAAACCCGCTCCTACAACGACCGCGTAACTGTCTGTAGGAGCGAAGAGGCCCGCACTGTCACCTACGAACTTCAGGCATCACGGAACAGCCAAGGCTGGCTGGCGCGGTGCTTGGCTTCGAAGGCCTTGATCGCGTCGCTGTCCTGCAGGGTCAGGCCGATATCGTCCAGACCGTTGAGCAGGCAGTGCTTGCGGAACGCATCGATTTCGAAGTGCAGCACCTTGCCATCCGGGCGGGTCACAGCCTGCGCCTGCAGGTCGATGGTCAGCTGGTAGCCCGGGTTGGCTTCGACCTGCTTGAACAGCTCGTCGACTTCCTCATCGTTCAGAATGATCGGCAGCAAGCCGTTCTTGAAGCTGTTGTTGAAGAAAATGTCGGCAAAGCTCGGCGCAATGATGCTGCGGAAGCCGTACTCATCCAGCGCCCAAGGGGCATGCTCACGGCTGGAGCCACAACCAAAGTTTTCCCGCGCCAGCAACACGCTGGCGCCCTGGTAGCGCGCGTGGTTGAGCACGAACTCTTCGTTGACCGGGCGCTTGCTGTTGTCCTGGTAGGGCTGACCCACGTCCAGGTAACGCCACTCGTCGAACAGGTTCGGGCCGAAGCCGGTGCGCTTGATCGACTTCAAGAACTGCTTGGGGATGATCTGGTCGGTGTCGACGTTGGCACGGTCCAACGGCGCGACGAGGCCAGTGTGCTGGGTAAAGGCTTTCATGCTGCGCTCCCTTGGATCAACTCGCGAACATCGATGAAGTGGCCCGCTACAGCAGCAGCGGCGGCCATGGCCGGACTGACCAGGTGGGTACGGCCACCGGCGCCCTGACGGCCTTCGAAGTTGCGGTTGGAGGTGGACGCACAGTGCTCGCCGCTTTCCAGGCGGTCCGGGTTCATCGCCAGGCACATCGAGCAGCCTGGTTCACGCCATTCGAAACCGGCTTCGAGGAAGATCTTGTCCAAGCCTTCACGCTCGGCCTGGGCCTTGACCAGACCTGAACCCGGCACGACGATGGCTTGCTTGACGCTGGCGGCCACCTTGCGGCCCTTGGCGATTTCCGCCGCAGCGCGCAGGTCCTCGATTCGTGAGTTGGTGCACGAGCCGATGAACACACGGTCCAGCTTGATATCGGTGATCGCCTGGTTGGCGGTCAGCCCCATGTACTTCAAGGCACGTTCGATCGAACCACGCTTGACCAGGTCGGTCTCGGCAGCCGGGTCTGGCACACGCTGGTCGACGGCCAGGACCATTTCGGGCGAAGTGCCCCAGCTGACCTGTGGCTTGATCTGGCTGGCATCCAGCTCGACCACAGTGTCGAATACGGCATCGTCATCCGACACCAGGTCCTTCCACGACTCGACCGCTTGCTTCCACTGCTCGCCCTTCGGCGCGTAAGGACGCCCTTCGACGTAGGCAACGGTAGTGGCATCGGTCGCCACCAGGCCCACACGGGCACCGGCTTCGATGGACATGTTGCAGATGGTCATGCGGCCTTCCATCGACAATTCGCGAATGGCACTGCCTGCGAATTCCATGGCGTGACCGTTGCCACCGGCGGTGCCGATCTTGCCGATCACGGCCAGCACGATATCCTTGGCGGTAACGCCGGCCGGCAATTGGCCTTCCACGCGTACCAGCATGTTCTTCATCTTCTTGGCGACCAGGCACTGGGTGGCGAGCACGTGCTCGACCTCGGAGGTGCCGATGCCGTGGGCCAGGGCACCGAAAGCGCCGTGGGTGGAGGTGTGCGAGTCACCGCAGACCACGGTCATGCCCGGCAAGGTGGCGCCCTGCTCCGGGCTGATGACGTGGACGATGCCCTGGCGCTCGTCGTTCATCTTGAATTCGACGATGCCGTATTCGTCACAGTTCTCGTCGAGGGTCTGCACCTGCAGGCGCGACACCTGGTCGACGATCGCCTCGATACCGCCCTTGCGCTCTGGCGTGGTCGGCACGTTGTGGTCAGGTGTGGCGATGTTGGCGTCGATACGCCATGGCTTGCGGTTGGCCAGGCGCAGGCCTTCGAAGGCCTGGGGCGACGTCACTTCGTGGATGATGTGGCGGTCGATGTAGATCAAGGACGAGCCGTCATCACGGCGCTTGACCTCATGGGCTTCCCAGAGTTTGTCGTAGAGCGTTTTGCCAGCCATCAGACTGTTCCTCATCAGCGTCTTTCTATGCCAAAGACCCCTTGGCTTGTACGGACGATGCTAGGGGGTTAGATTGAATAACTCAAATTCATAATTTTTATGCTTTGGATAACCCAAAGGAATACAACACCATGGACCTGGCCAACCTCAGTGCCTTCATCGCCATTGCCGAAACCGGCAGCTTTTCCGGCGCAGCCGAACGTCTGTTCCTGACCCAGCCGGCCATCAGCAAACGCATCGCCGGCCTGGAGCAGCAACTGGACGTGCGCCTGTTCGACCGCCTGGGCCGCGAGGTGACCCTGACTGAAGCCGGGCGCGCACTGCTGCCGCGGGCCTACCAGATCCTCAACGTCCTGGATGATACCCGACGGGCGCTGACCAATCTGACCGGGGCCGTGAGCGGTCGCCTGACCCTGGCCACCAGCCACCACATCGGCCTGCACCGCCTGCCCCCGTTGTTACGGGTTTTCACCCGCCAGTACCCGGCAGTGGCACTGGATATTCAGTTCATGGATTCGGAACAGGCCTACGACGAGATTCTGCATGGCCGTGCCGAAATCGCCGTGATCACCCTTGCGCCCGAGCCGCACCACTTGGTCAAGGCCGTGCCGGTATGGGATGACGCCCTGGACTTTGTCGCCGCCCCCGAGCACCCGCTGGCCAACAACCATTCGGTCAGCCTGGCTGACATCGCCCGCCATCCGGCGGTATTCCCCGGCGGCAATACCTTTACCCACCATATTGTCCAGCGCCTGTTCGAAAGCCAGGGCCTGACGCCGAACATCGCCATGAGCACCAACTACCTGGAAACCATCAAGATGATGGTGTCGATCGGCCTGGCCTGGAGCGTGCTGCCACGCACCATGCTCGACGAACAGGTTGCACCCATCGTTTTGCCCGGCATACAGCTGTCGCGCCAGCTAGGCTACATTCTGCACACGGAGCGTACGCTATCGAATGCGGCCAGGGCTTTCATGGCCCTGCTCGACAGCCACTCAGGGCCCACCTGACTGGCTGCCAGCCCGCTATTCCGATTCCAAGGACACGCCATACGCCAAAGGTCTGGTACCGATGCCCAAATCAGCAAACCGCTTTTTGCGCCTGCCGCGCATACCTGCAGCTGATCCCCAGGAGTCCGAGCAGGCCTGGCAGAACGCCCCACAACTGCTGGCAGCGCTCAACGGTGCGCGCCTGGGTGCCTGGCTGTGGGATATCGAAAGCGGCAGGGTCAGTTGGTCGCGGGGCACCCAGGCCCTGTTCGGTTTCGATCCACAGCGGCCACTGCCCGCCGATATCGATTACCTCGACCTGCTGCCCGAGGAGGACCGCGCCCGCACGCGCCAGGTGTTCCAGGCGGTGGTCAATGGCGAGCCGGTGGAGCAAGCCATGCGCCACCGTATCCGCTGGCCGGACGGCAGCCTGCACTGGCTGGAGATCAACGGCAGCCTGACCCACGACCCGCACGGCCGACCGCAGATGATCGGCGTGATCCGCGAGATCACCCGCCAGCGCGAACGGGAAACAGCACTGATCAATTCGGAAAAGCGCTTCGCCACGCTGTTCCACCTGAGCCCCAACGCCATTTTGCTGACCCGTCGCCACGATGGCATGATCTTCGAGGTCAACCAGCACTTCGAAAACATGTTCGGCTGGCCCGGCAGTCAGGTGATCGGCAAGACCAGCCTGGAACTGGGCCTGTGGGTCAACCCCGAACAGCGCCACCAGATCATGGAGTCGACCTGCGCCAACGGCGGCCCGTTGATCATGGAGGTGCAATTTCGTGCGACCAGCGGCAAGGTGCATGACGGCATCCTGTGCACCCAGGGCATCGAGCTGGAAGGCGTGACCTTCCTGATCAGTACATTCGTCGACACCACCGAACGCAAGCGTGCCGAGCAGGCCCTGAAGGACAGCCAGGAGCGGCTGGACCTGGCCCTGGACTCGGCGCAACTGGGCACCTGGGACTGGCACATCCCAAGCGGCATGCTCTACGGCTCAGCCCGCGCGGCGCAGCTGCATGGCTTGCCGCCCATCCCTTTTCATGAATCGTTCGATGCGTTCTTCGAAGGTGTGCCGGAGCAAGAGCGCAACTCGATGCGACAGGCCTACCGTAGCCTGCGCGAAGGGCCTGCCGGCAACTATCAGATCACCTACCGGGTACAGTTGGAAAACGGCACTTCACGCTACATCGAAAGCCGCGCGCGGCTGTATCGCGACGACCAGGGCGCCCCCCTGCGCATGGCGGGCACCTTGCTCGACATTACAGATCAGGTGGAGCGCGAACAGCGCCTGAGCGCCTCGGAAGAGAAGTTTGCCAGCCTGTTCCAGGTCAGCCCCGACCCGATCTGCGTCACCCGCCAGGACACTGGCCAGTTCATCGAGATCAATCCGGCGTTCACCCAGACCTTCGGCTGGAGCAGCGCGCAGGTGCTTGGGCGTACCGCCGAGGAAATCGGCCTGTGGGCCGAGTCCGTCGAGCGCGCGAAACGTATCGAGCAGGTGATCCGCGAACAGGCCTTGAGCAACGTCGCCGTGGTACTCAACCACCGCAACGGCGACCCGCTGACCTGTGTGATTTCCAGCCGCCTGATCACCGTCGACGACCAGCCCTGCAGCGTGACCACCCTGCGCGACATCACCCAGCAACAGCGCGCCGAAGCCGCGCTGAAGTCCAGCGAGGAGAAGTTCGCCAAGGCCTTCCACTCCAGTCCCGACGCTATCACCATCACCGAACGCCACAGCGGCCGCTACCTGGAGGTCAACGACGGCTTCTGCCGCCTGACCGGCTACAGCACTGATGAAGTGATCGGCCACACGGTGTATGAGATCGGCATCTGGGCCGACGACAAGCAGCGCGGCGCGCTGCTGGCCGAGTTGCGCGAGCGCGGCCGGGTACACCACCGCGAGATGCTCGGGCGCAACAAGCGTGGCGATATCCTCACGGTCGAGGTTTCGGTGGAACCGATCACCCTCAACGAAGTGGATTGCCTGCTGCTGACCGCCCGCGACGTCAGCCAGTTGAAGAACGCCCAGGCGCAGATACGCCACCTGGCCTATCACGACCCGCTGACCAACCTGCCCAACCGCGCCTTGCTGATGGACCGCCTGAGCCAGCAGATCGCCCTGCTCAAGCGCCATAACCTGCGTGGCGCCCTGCTGTTCCTCGACCTCGACCACTTCAAGCACATCAACGACTCGCTGGGCCACCCGGTGGGCGACACTGTGCTGAAGATCATCACCGCCCGCCTTGAGGCCAGCGTGCGCCTGGAGGACACCGTGGCGCGTCTGGGGGGCGACGAATTCGTGGTGCTGCTCAGCGGCCTGGAAGGGAGCCGCGAACACGTGGAAGAGAAAGTGCGCGAGCTGGCCGACACCCTGCGCGAACTGTTGGCCGAGCCAATGTCACTGGATGGCCAGCGCCTGCAAGTAACGCCCAGCATCGGCGTGGCGCTGATCCCGGACCACGGCACCACACCGGCCGACCTGCTCAAGCGTGCCGATATCGCCCTGTACCGGGCCAAGGACTCCGGTCGAAACACCACACAGCTGTTCCACACCACCATGCAGAAGGCCGCCAGCGAGCGCCTGCGCATGGAAAACGACCTGCGCCTGGCCCTGGCCCGTGGCGAACTGGCGCTGCACTTCCAGCCGCAGGTGGATGCCCGCGACAACCGCATTGTCGGTGCTGAAGTACTGCTGCGCTGGCACCACCCGCTTCTGGGCCAGCAACCGCCCTCGCAGTTCATTCAGGTACTGGAAGAAAGCGGCCTGATCCTTGAAGTTGGCAGCTGGATTCTCGACGAAGCCTGCGACGCCTGCGCCCGCATGCTCACCGACGGGTTGATCGACGCTGATGATTTCAGCCTGTGCGTGAACATAAGCCCGCGACAGTTCCGCCAGAACGACTTTGTCGGGCGGGTGCTGCGCAGCCTGGACGATTACCGCCTGCCGCGGCAGATGCTGACGCTGGAAATCACGGAAGGCATCGTCATCCAGAACCTGGAAGACACCATCAGCAAGATGCGCGAGCTGAAGCGCTACGGGGTGAGTTTTGCCATGGATGACTTCGGCACCGGCTATTCCTCGCTGACTTACCTGAAGCGCCTGCCGGTCGATGCGCTGAAAATTGACCAAAGCTTCGTACGCGATGCACCGGTCGACCCCAACGACGCAGAAATTGTCCGCGCCATTGTCGCCATGGCGCGCAGCCTGGACCTGGCGGTGATTGCCGAAGGGGTAGAGCTGACCGAACAGCTGGCGTTTCTCGAGCGGCTGGGGTGCCATCTGTACCAGGGTTATCTGCACAGCCGGCCATTGCCGTTGCTGGAGTTTCGGCAGATGTTGCTGGAGGCGCCGGCAGATTACTGATCGCATGACGGCCGCGCGCCTACGCGGGACCGTGTGAGAAGCACGAAAAAGGGCACCTCTGGAGGTGCCCTTTTTCAGTGCTGCGCGGTCAGTTCAGCGCTGGTTTTTCGCCATTGATCGGAATGCGCTTGGCCTTGGCTTCTTCAGGCACGATGCGCAGCAGGTCGATGCTGAGCAGGCCATTGGCCAGGCCGGCGGCCTTCACTTCGATGTGATCTGCCAGGCGGAACGACAGCTTGAAGGCGCGTTGTGCGATACCCTGGTGCAGGTAGGTCACTTCAGCGGCGCTATTGTCGCGCTTGCCACCGGTCACGGTCAGGACACCTTTTTCGACCTGCAGGTCGAGGTCCTCTTCCTGGAAACCAGCTGCAGCAACCACGATGCGGTAGTGGTCATCGCCATGCTTTTCCACGTTGTAGGGCGGGTAGCTGCTACCGGCCTCGTTACGTGCCGCGGATTCGAACAGGTCGTTGAAACGGTCGAAACCAACGGAATGACGGAACAGTGGAGCAAGAGAGAAAGCAGTAGTCATGGTCATAAACTCCTGAGATTCAGCAAGTAAGTCATTACGCGACCCGGCTTCGGCATCGCGTACTCAAAAGATATGGCCGAGGGAAATGCTTTCAAGGGGTAGTTAGAAAAAATTTGTTTTTTGCACGGGGTTTGATGGCCTCTTCGCGGGTAAACCCGCTCCTACACGACGGCCTGCGCCCGCCACCGACCTGTGTCCATCCTCGATCAGGCGTAGGAGCGGGTTTACCCGCGAATACGGTAGCAGCGGCAACGGTGAACGGCGGGTGGTAATTGGCCAGCAGGGCCGGCCCTTTCGCGGGTAAACCCGCTCCTACACGGCGGCCTGTGCCCCGCCACCGACCTGTGTCTACCCCCGATCCGGCGTAGGAGCGGGTTTACCCGCGAATACGGTAGCGGCGGCATCGGTGAACGGCGGGTGGGGATTGGCCAGCAGGGCCGGCCCTTTCGCGGGTAAACCCGCTCCTACAGGTGCAGTACCAGAGGCCTGTTCAGGCGACGCAAGCCTCCAAGGCTTGAGCCTCTACCCCCAGCAACCGAGTGATCCGCGCGCAGTCATCTTCCCGGCGCAACTCGGCAAACAACACCACCGCTTCAGGGTAACTGCGAGTCAGCATCGCCAGCCACTGCTTCATCCGCCCCGGCGCATAACGCGGCGACAGTTTGGCCTGGGCCTGGCGCCAGAACTCACGCAACAGAGGCAACAAGTCATGCCAGCTCATCGGCTGATAGTCGCGCCCGTCCCGCGCCGCCGCAATCTGCAGGCCCAGGTCCGGGCGCGATACCAGCCCACGCCCAAGCATGATGTCTTCAGCGCCACTGACCTCGCGGCAACGCCGCCAGTCATCGACCGTCCAGATCTCGCCATTGGCAAACACCGGGACCTTGACCACATCCTGCACCCGCGCCACCCACTCCCAGTGCGCTGGCGGCTTGTAGCCCTCAACCTTGGTCCGTGCGTGCACCACCAGGTGCGCCGAACCGCCCTCGGCCAGCGCCGTGGCGCACTCCAGTGCCCCGTCGGGGCTGTCGAAGCCCAGGCGCATCTTCGAGGTCACCGGGATATTCGCCGGCACCGCCCGCCGCACTTCACGCACAATGGCATGCAGCAACTCCGGCTCTTTGAGCAGTACCGCACCACCGCGCGACTTGTTCACCGTTTTTGCCGGGCAACCGAAGTTCAGGTCGATCACCGGCGCCCCAAGCTCGCAAGCCAGTGCGGCGTTTTCCGCCAGGCATACAGGGTCCGAACCCAGCAATTGCACGCGCATGGGCACACCGGCAGCCGTGCGCGCGCCCTGACGCAGTTCAGGCGCCAGCTTGTCGAACGAGGACGCCGGCAGCAGGCGGTCGCACACGCGAATGAACTCGGTGACGCACCAGTCGATACCGCCCACACGGGTCAATACGTCGCGCAGGATGTTGTCGACCAGCCCCTCCATGGGGGCCAGGGCAATTTGCATGTCGGGGTCTCAGCGGAAAAAGCCGGCAGTTTAACAAAAATGCCGGCGACTCAGGCGCCGATCAGCGCCGGACCGTAACCTTCGACGAATTCCGCCGGCATGCGCCTGGGCTTGCCGCTGGACAGCTCGATGCAGGCAAAGGTGGTTTGCGCGCGCAGCAGCGTCACACCATCGCGCGGGCGCTTGAGCTGAAACCGCCGCGTCATGCGCAGGCGCTGGTCCCAGTCAATGATCCAGGTGGCCAGTTGCAGTTCGTCGTCTACATAGGCGGCGGCCAGGTAGTCGATTTCGTGGCGCACCACAGCCATCGCCCGGTCAAGGCGCCGGTACTCGGCCAGGTCCAGCCCCAGACGCTGGGAGTGGCGCCAGGCGCAGCGCTCAAGCCAGGTGACGTAGACGGCATTGTTGGCGTGGCCAAGGCCGTCGATGTCCTCGCTGCCGACGCGCAGGTCGATGACGAAGGGTGTTGCCAGGTCCCAGCTCATTTTCGCTTCCTTGGCGCAAAAGGCGATTTAGCAGCGATCTGCGGGGCAATGTCCAGCCCCTGTGAGCCTGAGGCGGTCGTTTTAGGGGCGGGCTTGCCCGCGAATCAGACACCACGGTGGATGGCACCGGCGGCGATGCCGATGTTCGCGGCTGAAGGCGCCCCGACACTGACCGCTTCAGCCCGAGCCAGCAATTCGAGCACGGCTTCACTCAGCCGTGGGTCGGCCAGAACTCGCTGGTGGCCACCCTCGTCCAGCAGCATCAGCCGGCTGTCAAACCAGGCCTTGTGGATGACATGTGCCTCATCTGCGGGCACGAGAGCATCATCGGAAGCATGCACCACCAGCCCTGGCAGTTCCAGCTGGTAACCCGTGACATCCAGCCGCGCAATCTGCATGCCCACATCGCGCTCGATCTGGCGAATGAACGCTGCCCGTGCCCGTGCTGGCAGCCCCAGGCGATGGGCAAAACCACGCAACACACCGAGCAACCGCGCCGGCGCTGCAATGCTGACAGCCGACTCTGTACGCAGCCCCATCTGCAAAGCCAGCAGCACGCTTGCCCCACCCATGGAATGGCCAATGACTGCACGCAAGGGCGGCAACTCAGCCGCAGCCTCAAGCAGCGCCCGGGCAAACAGCACCACATTCGCTTGCTCGCCAGGCGAACGACCATGCCCAGGCCCTTCCAGCGACACCACCGTATGCCCTGCCTGAACCAAGGTCTCGATCAAGGCGGCAAATTGCGTCGGGCGCCCTTCCCAACCGTGCATCAGCAGCACGGTCGGCCCTTGACCCCAGCGCAAGGCAGACAGGCCGAAGCGCAGTGTAATGCGCTCGGCGCTGGCCAGCACAGGCAGCTCCCAATCCCGCGGCGGCAGGTTGCGCGGGGTCATGAAGGCACGGCGCATCTTGCCCGCGACATGCTCGGGGGCCAGACGGCCCAAGGTGCCATTGACACCGCGAATCCAGCTCAGGGTGGTCATCGCCATGCTCCAGGGTTAAAGCACCGCCGATTTGGCGGCGCGCAGAATACGGTCAGACAGGTCACTGGTCCCCAAGGCCCGGGCCAGCGCCAGCCCTCCCACCATCAGGGCCAGGTCGGCCAGCGCTTTGTCGGCATCCTCAGGGCGGTCGACCATCGCGGCAGTCATCAACTCGATGTGCTCGGCCAGCACCTCACGGAAGACCTCCGGCAGGCGCTGCATTTCGCCCAACGCGTTAGGCAGCGGGCAAGCATGTATTTCGCAGTCACGGTGCTTACGGGAGAGGTAGAAGGCCCCGGCCAGCGCTCGCCGCCCGGCGCCATCGAGATTGGGGTCGACCTGGGCGAGCAAGGCACGGCGCTCACCCAACAACTGGCGGAACGCTTCGAGCATCAGCTCGTCCTTGCTGTCGAAGTGCGCATAGAAGCCGCCGACGGTCAGGCCTGCCGCCCCCATCACCTGACTGACGCTGGGCTCGGCCGGGCCGTGCTGGATCAGCGCACTGCGCGCAGCCTCCAGAATGCGTTCGCGGGTTCTGCTCTTCTTGTCGCTCATCTGGCACACACCAAACAAAATATGATGATCGAAATATTATTCTCATCATATTTTTTGGCAAGCAAAATCGGCAGCCGCTTGTCGGAGGAAAATGTTGGGAGGGAAAAAACAAAAGGCCCATTCAATAAGCGAATGAGCCTTTAAAGTCCCGCAAAACGCGGGTAAACGTGGCGTCCCCTAGGGGACTCGAACCCCTGTTACCGCCGTGAAAGGGCGGTGTCCTAGGCCACTAGACGAAGGGGACGTAACCTTCGCGAAGATCCACTTGCGTGAACCCTGGCAGAAATGGTGGAGCTAAGCGGGATCGAACCGCTGACCTCCTGCATGCCATGCAGGCGCTCTCCCAGCTGAGCTATAGCCCCGAAACAAAAGGCTCATCAATAATCGACGAGCCTTTTAAAGCCCTGCAAAACGCAGGAAAAGTGGCGTCCCCTAGGGGACTCGAACCCCTGTTACCGCCGTGAAAGGGCGGTGTCCTAGGCCACTAGACGAAGGGGACGTAACCTTCGTGCCGATCCGCTAACGCGAACCGCGGCAAAATTGGTGGAGCTAAGCGGGATCGAACCGCTGACCTCCTGCATGCCATGCAGGCGCTCTCCCAGCTGAGCTATAGCCCCGGATTTTTAGCCTCGCGGCCCAGCGACATAACAACATCGCTTGTGTAAAACTGGCGTCCCCTAGGGGACTCGAACCCCTGTTACCGCCGTGAAAGGGCGGTGTCCTAGGCCACTAGACGAAGGGGACGAACCTTCTTACCTTCAAGACCGGTTTGCTGGACCCGATCTTGCTTATCAGCCTCGGCTGCTAAGCGGAATTTGGTGGAGCTAAGCGGGATCGAACCGCTGACCTCCTGCATGCCATGCAGGCGCTCTCCCAGCTGAGCTATAGCCCCACAATGTCGCTTTGAACTGAATCGCTGGCTGGGTGCCTGGCGCTTCGTTTTCGTTCATCGCTGTGGACGGGGCGCATATTAAGATCGGATTGCAGGGCTGTCAAACTAATTTTCAAAAATATTCAAAAATTTTTTCACAGATAACAATCACTTACCGCCCCGCTCCACTCAAACCGGCCACTTGGCCCTCAGGGAAATGCCTGTGGGAGCGGCCTTGTGTCGCGAAAGGGCCGCAAAGCGGCCCCGGCGGTTTTGCGTCGAGTCAAAGATTGTGGGACCGCGTTGCGGTCCTTTCGCGACACAAGGACGCTCCCACAGTGCTCAACAGCGGTCTTCGGAACGCAGTCAGGCAATGGAAGCCAACAGCTTTTCCCATTCTTTGTTTTCTTTCTTCGACACCCCACCCAGCAGGTCCAAGGCCTGGCGCAGGCGGTAGCGCGTCAGGTCGGGGCCGAGGATTTCCATGGCGTCCAGCACCGAAACCGAGCTGGCCTGGCCCGTGATGGCGGCGAACATCAGCGGCATGGCGTCACGCAGCTTCAACTCCAGCGCTTCGACCACAGCCTGGATGCAACCGGTGATGCGCTCTTTTTCCCACTGACGCAGGCTTTCAAGCTTCCACAGGATCAGCTGGATCACCTGGCGCACCTGGTCGGCCGACAGTTTCTTGCTTTCGAACAGCTTGGCGTCCAGCTTGAGCGCGCCTTCGAAGAAGAACCCGCCCAACGGGGCAACCTGGCTGAAGGTTTCGACCCTGCCTTGCACGTGCGGGGCAATCTTCATCATGTAGTCGCTGTTGAACGCCCATTTCTGCAGGCGTGCGGCGAACTCCTCTACCGGCAGCTCGCGCAGCCACTGGCCGTTGAGCCAGGACAGCTTCTCGATGTCGAAGATCGGGCCGCCCAGTGAGATACGTGACAGGTCGAAGTGCTCGACCATTTCGGCCAGCGAGAACTTCTCGCGCTCGTCAGGCATCGACCAGCCCATGCGGCCAAGGTAGTTGAGCATCGCTTCAGGCATGAAGCCCATGCGCTCGTAGAAGGTGACCGAGGTCGGGTTCTTGCGCTTGGACAGTTTGGATTTGTCCGGATTGCGCAGCAGCGGCATGTAGCACAGCTTGGGCTGCTCCCAGCCGAAGTACTCGTACAGCTTGATCAGCTTGGGCGCCGATGGCAGCCACTCTTCCCCACGCAGCACGTGGGTGATGCCCATCAGGTGGTCGTCGACTACGTTAGCCAGGAAGTACGTCGGCAGGCCGTCGTTCTTCATCAGTACCTGCATGTCCATGCGATCCCACGGGATCTCGACATCGCCGCGCAGCATGTCCGGCACCACGCAGATCCCTTCGCTCGGCACCTTCATGCGGATCACGTGCGGCTCGCCAGCATCCAGGCGGCGCTGCACTTCTTCGGCGCTCATCAGCAACGCACGGCCATCGTAACGCGGGGTTTCGCCGCGAGCCTGCTGCTCGGCACGCATCTGCTCCAGCTCTTCGGCAGTGCAGAAGCAATAGAAGGCGTGGCCGGCGTCTACCAGTTCCTTGGCGTATTTGGCGTAGATTTCGCCACGCTCGCTCTGCCGGTAAGGGCCATGTGGGCCGCCGACATCCGGGCCTTCGTTCCATTCGATGCCAAGCCAGCGCAAGGCGTCGAAGATCTGTTGCTCCGACTCACGCGTGGAGCGCAGCTGATCGGTGTCTTCGATGCGCAGGATGAACTCACCGCCGTGCTGCTTGGCAAAGCAGTAGTTGAACAGGGCGATGTAGGCAGTGCCGACATGGGGGTCGCCGGTAGGCGATGGCGCAATACGCGTGCGTACGGTGGTCATGGAGAGTCTCGAACGAAAGATGAAACAAAGGCGGGATGTTAGCAGGAGGCGGGCACCGGGCTCCAGCAATGGCGCGAACGTCACTTGTCGACGGGCCCTGCGCCGCCGTCAAATTTGTTTACATGTATGGAACGATAGCCCGCCGACCAGGCCAAGGTGGCGGCCAGTCAGGCCACTTTCTGACCGTTCATGGGCAACAAAGGGGTCAACTGGTAATCAACCGCTCCCGCAGTTGCGCAATCTCGTCACGCAACTGCGCCGCAGCTTCGAACTCCAGGTCGCGGGCGAACTGCATCATTTTCTCTTCCAGCTGCTTGATGCGCTTGGTGATCTCGCCCGGCGTACGCAGTTCGGCCTCGTAACGGGCGCTCTCCTCCGCCGCCTTGGCCATGCCCTTGCGCTTCTTGCTGCGCGCACCGGGCACGGTGGCACCTTCCATGATGTCGGTGATGTCCTTGACCACGCCCTTGGGCACGATACCGTTGGCTTCGTTGAAGGCGATCTGCTTCTCGCGGCGACGCTCGGTTTCGTCGATGGCCCGCTGCATCGAGCCTGTTACGTTATCGGCATACAGGATGGCCCGGCCATTGAGGTTACGTGCCGCGCGGCCAATGGTCTGGATCAGGGAGCGCTCGGAACGCAGAAAACCTTCCTTGTCCGCATCGAGAATGGCCACCAGCGACACCTCGGGCATGTCCAGGCCCTCGCGCAGCAGGTTGATGCCCACAAGCACGTCGAAGGTGCCCAGGCGCAGGTCGCGGATAATCTCCACCCGCTCTACCGTATCGATGTCCGAGTGCAGGTAGCGTACCCGCACGTCGTGGTCGGCCAGGTAATCGCTGAGGTCCTCGGCCATGCGTTTGGTCAACGTGGTCGCCAGCACTCGCTCGCCTGCCGCGACACGCTTGCGGATCTCGGACAGCAGGTCGTCGACCTGGGTCAGCGCCGGGCGCACCTCTACCTGCGGGTCGACCAGCCCGGTCGGGCGCACCACTTGCTCCACCACGCGCCCGGCATGCTCAGCCTCGTAGGGGCCCGGAGTGGCCGAAACAAAAATGGTCTGCGGGCTGACATCCTCCCACTCGTCGAAACGCATCGGCCGGTTGTCCAGCGCTGAAGGCATGCGGAAGCCGTACTCGACCAGGGTCTCCTTGCGTGAACGGTCGCCCTTGTACATGGCGCCGACCTGCGGAACGCTGACGTGTGATTCGTCGATCACCAACAGCGCATCGGGCGGCAGGTAATCGTACAGGGTGGGCGGCGGCGCCCCGGCCGGGCGCCCGGACAGGTAGCGCGAGTAGTTTTCGATGCCGTTGCAGTAGCCCAGCTCGAGGATCATCTCCAGATCGAAGCGGGTGCGTTGCTCCAGACGCTGCGCTTCGACCAGCTTGTTGGCCTTGTGCAGGTATTCCAGACGCTCCTTCAGTTCTTCCTTGATGCCCTCCACCGCTTCCAGCAGGGTTTCCCGCGGGGTGACGTAGTGGCTCTTGGGGTAGAAAGTGAAGCGTGGCAACTTGCGGAAAACCTCGCCGGTCAACGGATCGAAGGCGGCGATGTTCTCGACTTCATCGTCGAACAGCTCGATGCGGATGGCTTCCAGATCCGATTCGGCCGGGAAGATGTCGATCACGTCGCCGCGTACCCGGAAGGTGGCGCGGGCAAAGTCCATTTCATTGCGGGTGTACTGCAGGTCGGCCAGGCGGCGCAGCAGCGCGCGCTGGTCGAGCTTGTCGCCACGGTCCACGTGCAGGACCATTTTCAGGTAGGTCTCGGGGCTGCCCAGGCCGTAGATGCACGACACAGTGGTCACGATGATCGCGTCACGCCGCTCCAGCAGCGCCTTGGTCGCCGACAGGCGCATCTGCTCGATGTGGTCGTTGATCGAGGCGTCCTTCTCGATGAAGGTGTCTGACGACGGCACGTAGGCTTCCGGCTGGTAGTAGTCGTAATAGGAAACGAAGTACTCCACCGCGTTGTTGGGGAAGAATGCCTTGAACTCCCCGTACAACTGGGCGGCCAGCGTCTTGTTGGGCGCCAGCACCAGCGTTGGCCGCTGCACCTGCTGGATGACGTTGGCAATGCTGAAGGTCTTGCCCGAACCGGTCACCCCGAGCAACGTCTGGTGTGACAGCCCCGCCTCAATGCCTTCGACCAACTGGCGGATAGCCTCGGGCTGGTCGCCGGCCGGCTGGAAACGTGTGACGAGCTGGAACTCGGACATGAAGGACCTCGCGGTGCAGCAGCTGTAAATTTAGCCAGTAGTCTATACCCAAATGCGCGCGTTCGGGGGCGCTTTCAAAGGCACAGGTGTGGGCGCATGCAACGGTGGACACGGCATTTAGACCAATGGTCGAAAAATATTTGCGCAAATAGCCCCAAAAGCTGCGCCAGAGTGTCGCGGTGACCGGTCGGTATCACTATACTGACTCCCCGTTTGTGCACCGCTTCAGTGCATTCGGCTGGAGCGTGTACGCCCTATCACACTCCAATCAGAGCCAAGGTAACAATGAGCCTGTTTTCCGCTGTCGAGCTGGCACCCCGCGACCCTATTCTGGGCCTCAACGAAGCATTCAACGCCGACCCACGTACCGACAAGGTCAACCTGGGCGTAGGCGTGTACTGCAATGAGGAAGGCCGCATTCCGCTGCTGCGCGCCGTGATCGAAGCCGAAACCCAGCGTGCCGCCCAGCACGCTTCGCGCGGCTACCTGCCGATCGACGGCATCGCCACCTACGACCAGGCTGTGCAGAAGCTGCTGTTCGGCGCCGAGTCGCCACTGCTGGCCGCCGGCCGCGTGGTCACCGTGCAGGCCGTCGGTGGTACCGGCGCGCTGAAGATCGGTGCCGACTTCCTCAAGCGCCTCTCGCCCAATGCCGTGGTTGCCATCAGCGACCCTAGCTGGGAAAACCACCGTGCGCTGTTCGAATCGGCCGGCTTCCCGGTGCAGACCTACCGCTACTACGATGCGCCGACCAACGACGTCAACCGCGCGGGCATGCTCGAAGACCTCAACGCCCTGCCATCCGGTTCGATCGTGGTGCTGCACGCCTGCTGCCACAACCCGACCGGTGTCGACCTGAACCTGGACGACTGGAAGAACGTCCTGGAAGTGGTCAAGGCCAAGGGCCACGTGCCGTTCCTCGACATGGCCTACCAAGGCTTTGGTGACGGTATCGCCGAAGACGCCTTCGCCGTGCGCCTGTTCGCCGAGTCGGGCCTGGAATTCTTCGTTTCCAGCTCGTTCTCCAAATCGTTCTCGCTGTACGGCGAGCGCGTCGGCGCACTGTCGATCGTCACCGCCTCCAAGGACGAGAGCACCCGCGTGCTGTCGCAGGTCAAGCGCGTGATCCGCACCACCTACTCCAACCCGCCAACCCACGGCGCAACCATTGTTGCCACCGTGCTGAACAGCGCAGAACTGCGCCAGATGTGGGAAACCGAACTGGCCGAAATGCGCGAGCGCATCCACGGCATGCGCAAGCAGATGGTATCGCTGCTGGCCGAATACGGTGCCAACCGCGACTTCAGCTTCGTTGGCCGCCAGGTCGGCATGTTCTCCTACTCGGGCCTGACCGTTGAACAGGTCACCCGCCTGAAGAACGACTTCGGCATCTATGCCCTGGACACCGGCCGTATCGCGGTGGCCGCGCTGAACCAGAGCAACATCCACGTGGTGACCAAAGCGATCGTGGAAGTGCTGTAACTCATTGTTTTGCCTGGGGGTGGGTTGACTTCTCCCAGGCAATCAGTAAGATACGCGCAGATTCCGCGATAGCTCAGTCGGTAGAGCAAATGACTGTTAATCATTGGGTCCCTGGTTCGAGTCCAGGTCGCGGAGCCAGACATTGAAAAGCCCCCGTGTTGCGTAAGCAACCGGGGGCTTTTTCGTTGCGCTGGAATTATTGGCCAAGCACCTCGGTCACTGGCTTGCCCTCGTCCACCAGGCTCCAGACCAGCAAACTGGCCGGCTGGGTTTTGCTGGCGTTGCGTGAAACGCTGTGCACGGTGCCCGGCGCCTCGTACCAATAATCGCCGGCCTTGTAGGTCTTTTCCTGCTCGCTGTTGAGCTTCGATACCACCGCCCCTTCCAGGACGTAAGCCATGACTGCGCCCGGATGCTGATGCGCGGGTGATGCCTCGCCCGGGGCGTAGCTGACGGTGAGCATGACGGCGGTTTTGCCGGGGGCATTAGAGGGCTGCTGTTGTTGCAGGACCCTGACCTGGTCGGCGACATCACCGTGGGCCCAAGCGGGCGTTTGGGCGGCGAGCAGCGCGAAGAGGATGATGGCTAGTGGATTCATGAGCTTTCCTGGAGGACTAGTGCCTGCAGGTTAGGCCCTGACTGGCTGAAGAAAAATGGCCAATCCGGGGGAAAAGCAGGGGGCCGATTTTCGCCTGTACCGGCCTTTTCGCGGGTGAACCCGCTCCTACAACGGCCTGTGCCGCCCTCAATGCGTGTGTAGGAGCGGGTTTACCCGCGAATACGGTGGCGGCGGCAATGGTGAACGAAGGGTGGAGATTGGCCAGCAGGCCCGGCCCTTTCGCGGGTTTACCGGCGAAGAGGCCGGCATCGCTAACATAGGCCTCAGCCACTGCGCCCGATCGGGTAAAACGCCCCCTTGCTCCACACCCCAAGCCATTCCTCACCATCGATCACACGCGGCACCGCCAGCTCCACCAGCTGGTAAAACACATTGCGATGTATCAGCGCCTCCAGGTTGCTGCGCATCAGCACATACGGTGATGGCTCCTGCGTCACCGGGTCGATCACTACCCGCAGGGGGTTATCCGGCCCCGCCTCGACCTGGTCCTCGACATTGCTGGTAAAGCGCAGCACCTGCTGTTCGCCTTCGTCCTGCACTTCCAGCAACACGGCCACGAATGGCGCATCGTCAACACGAATGCCGACCTTCTCTACCGGCGTAATCAGGAAGTAGTCATCGCCGTCGCGGCGAATGATGGTAGAAAACAGCCGCACCATCGGCTTGCGCCCGATCGGCGTACCCAGGTAATACCAGGTGCCGTCGCGGGCGATGCGCATGTCGATGTCACCACAGAAATCCGGGTTCCACAGGTGCACCGGCGGCAGCCCCTTGGCCTTGGGGATCTGTGCCAGAAGGTCATTGGCCTTGCCGGAGTCGCTCATCACGCTTGCCTCACTCACTCATGCCCAGAAGGCTACGAGCGTACTCGCGCATCGGCGCACCAAGCAAATCCTCCGGGGTGTTGTCGTGGAACGTCAACAAACCGCCACGGCTCTTGATGCGTGCGGTGTCGATCAGGTAGCGGGTACTGGTTTCGATCAGCATCATCTGCACCACGCCAGTGTCCCAGCCCAAGCGGTCGACGGCCTGCTCGTCATACCACTCGTCACCATTGCCGATGCGATCGTCGGTACGTGCGAAGCGCGTGTACAACACGTAGTCCGCACCCACCGAACGCGCCTGGGCGATGGCCTCTTCGAGGCCCAGCGGGCCCTGGGCGCGACGTACCATCGGGAAGTATTCGACGAAGCTCTTGAAGGCCTGCTGGGCCACTGCATTCTGCCGAGGCACCGGCCCCTCGCCCGGCGGCACGAACGCACCCTGGCCAATGAAGATGAACGAATCAGGCTGCAGGCGGATCGACAAGGTGCGACGGGTTTCGCTGTGGTCCAGCAGACCGGCATCGCTCATGTGATAGCGGACGCCTTCGCCCATATCGCTGACATTCATGCAGCCGCCCAGCGCCATCAGCGCCAGCAGCAAGACCAGGCTACGCATCTTTCCTCCAGTGGCCGGCGACGAAAAACCGGCGAATAGCCGGCGGATGCAGCTTTTGCGCCAGCTTCAGCCACCGATCACTTTCATGACTGTCACGCCGCCAGAAAAGGCTACGTCTTGCTTGTCAGCCAAAGCCTTGACCAACAACCGCTGCAAGGCCGGCAGCGCCTGATGACGTGGTTTTTCCAGCAGGTCGCCGACGAAGTGCCGGTTACCTGACGACAGGCAGCCATGCAGCCAGCCCGTAGAAGACAGGCGCAGCCGCGAGCAGGTACGGCAAAACGGAACGCTTTCGTTGGCAATGACGCCGAAGTGGCCCCTGCCGGGGATGTGGTAACGCATGGCAGTGGCATCCAGCGGCGCATTCACTTGGGCGTAGGTATGCTGGCCGCCGATCAGCGCAAGCAGCTGGTCGAGGCCTACAAACTGCTGGAGGAAGGCGTTGCGATCGTGAGAAAGGTGGCCCATGCGCATCAGCTCGATGAAGCGCAGCTCGAAGCCGCGCGCGAGGCAGTAATCCAGCAGCGGCAGTACCTGATCAAGGTTTTTCCCCCGCATCGGCACCATGTTTACCTTGATTCGCATACCCAGAGCGCTGGCCTGCTCCATTGCATCCAGCACAGTGCCCAGGTCGCCGCCACGGGCAATCTGGCGGAACGCCAGCGGGTCGAGGGTGTCGAGGGAAACGTTCAGCCGACGAATCCCAGCCGCCTGCAGTTGCGGCAACTTGCGCGCCAGCAACTGGCCGTTGGTGGTCAGCGAGACGTCATCAAGGTCGAGTTTGGCCACGGCAGCCAGAAAGGCATCCAGGCGCGGGCTGACCAGTGGCTCACCGCCAGTAATCCGCAGGCGCTCGATGCCGGCGGCTTCGATCAGATAGGCCACGCCACGGGCCAAGGCATCCGCCGACAGCTCGTCCTGCGCCGCCACCAGCCGCTTTCCGTCAGGTACGCAGTAGGTACAGGCGTAGTTGCAGGCAGCCGTCAGGCTGACGCGCAGGTTGCGAAACCGCCTGCCTTGACGATCGACAATCATGAATGACTCCGGCATGGATGAAGGGGCCGGCAAAACCTGACTCATAAATCAGGTTTTTGCAAGCCCCAATGCGCAATGCCGAATTTCCAAACGATAGCCAACGCTTCGGGCTGCACTGCCGCGCAGAGGACGCACGACGCAGTTTCGCTAAATGCTCAGCTTGAGGGTTCCGGGTCGCGCTTGCGCTTGTTGCCCATACGCACGCCAATGTCCATCAGGAACTGGAAGAAGCCTTCCTGGTCTTCCAGCACGTTGCTCCAGAACGGCGAGTGGTACAGCGCCACAGCGCCGTGCACCAGAGCCCAGGCAGCGCAGTAGTGGAAATACGGCGGCACGTCTTCGAGCTTGCCTTCGCTGATACGGCCCTTGATCAGCTGAGTCAGGCGGTCGAAGTTGGAGGCACGGATGCTGTGCAGCTGCTCGACCATTTCCGGCACCTGATTGCCCTTGACCACCTTTTCTTCAAGGCGGTCGAACAGCCGGTAGCGTTGCGGATCGCGCATGCGGAACTCGAAGTAGGCGCGCGACAGCGCTTCCTTGTCACGGTCGACGTCGGCCGAGTGCAACAGCTCGTTCAGGTCACGCTCGTAGTCGAGCATCAGGCGCAGGTAGATCTCCGCCTTGGACTTGAAGTGCTTGTAGATCGTGCCTTTGCCGATGCCCACGGCGTCGGCGATCATCTCGACGGTGACGCTGTCTTCACCTTGCTCGAGAAACAGCTTGAGCGCGGTATCGAGGATTTCCTGTTCGCGACGGCGAAACTCACGGACCTTACGAGGTTCTTTCTGCATGGGAAGGACTGGATGACAATCGAAGCGGTTTATTATGCCTAACTTGCGGGAAATTGCACGGATCATCCACGCATGTCTGTGTTTCACGATGCATACGGCCATACGCTGCGGGAGGAATGAAACGTTGGCGTATTCCAAATCTGTTTAAAAAACGTCCAATATGCACTGGCACTGCGCCAAACCTGACCAATACTTGAAGTGTTGGCGCGGCGCATCCCCCCCAGTGGCGCGCCGATAAAGGTGCTCAGGGACCGCGTACCTTTGTTTTACTCCTAATGGTCTTAACCCGGATTCCTCCCCCAGAACCCGGGTTTTTTTTGTGTTTTTGTGGGGAGGATGGTGTGACGGCTGTCGGGTGCGTGACGCATGATTTTCAGCGCCTGTGAGATCGAGCGCCGCGCGGGCGGCGCTCGATCTCACAGGCGCTGCAAGGGCTGTGGCAGGCACCTTGTGACCCTCACACAATCGCTAACCCCGGTGAATCAATCCACCCGCGCCAACGGGAACAGCCGCTTGAAGTTGGCGGTAGTCTGCTCGGCCAACTGCTCATAACTGGCCCCACGCAGCGAAGCCACATACTCCGCCACCTCCCGCACATACTGCGGCAGGTTCGGCTTGCCCCGATGCGGAATCGGCGCCAGGTAGGGCGAATCGGTCTCCACCAGCAAGCGATCGACCGGCACCTGCCGCGCCACTTCCCGCAACGCTTCGGCATTGCGGAAGGTAACGATGCCCGACAGCGAAATGTAATAACCCAGGTCCAGCGCCGCCTTGGCCATGTCCCAGTCCTCGGTAAAGCAGTGCAGCACGCCCGCTTGCGGCAGGTTCGCCTCACGCAGCAGCGCCAGGGTATCGGCACGTGCCGCCCGGGTATGCACGATCACCGGTTTGCCGGTCTGCCTGGAGGCCTCCAGATGCAGGCGGAACGAGGCTTGCTGCAGCTCGGCAGCCTCCGGCTCGTAGTGGTAATCCAGCCCGGTTTCACCAATCGCCACCACATGCGGGTGGGCCAGTTCGCGCAACAACCATTCCAACGCCGGGGTTTCGCCAGGGGCCAGGTCCAGCGGGTGCACGCCCACCGAGCAGTCGACGTCAGCGTACTGCTCGCTCAGCGCCTTCACTGCACCCGCATTCTCGGCACTGACGCCAATGCACAGGAAATGCCCGACCCCACGCTCACGCGCCGCCTGCAGGGCAGCGTCGAGGGAGCCCTGGTGGGCAGTGAGGTCAAGACGGTCGAGGTGGCAATGGGAATCTACGAGCATGGGATAACGGCACACATGAAAAATGGAAAATCAGCGGGCACCCGGCAGTTGCAGCCAGTGAGCCAGCAGCGATTCAAGCAACAAGGCGCGGTTGAGGTTGGCCTTGCCCAGTACCTTCTGGCGCTGTTCGAGGATCCATGCCTGCACCTCCAGCACCTTGGCCTGGCGGCTCTTCTGCGCCAGGTATTGCACGACCTTGCGCATATCGGCCAAGCCTAACCCTTCTTCGTCCTGGGTCAACTGGTAGCGCAGGATCAGGTGCGTCCAATCGCAGAACCAGTCGAACAGCAGCAACAACGGCACACCGCTCCAGGCATCGGCCAGCTGGCTGGGCGATTGCTGCTGCTTGAGCAGCTTCTTCACCCCGTCGGTTACCAGCGCGCGTTGCTCGCGAACACCCTGCGCCTGCAGGCTGACCGCCATCAATGGCGAACCTGCTGCCAGCGTCAGCAGCTCATCGCGCTCGACCTCGTCGCAGTCGGGTAAAGCGCCAGCCAGCCATGCCTGGCTCTGGGCCAGGCTGGGCTGCGGACAGGCTACCTGCTGGCAGCGGCTCTTGATCGTCGGCAACAGTCGGCTGGGCTGGTGCGTCACCAGCAACAACACGGTGTCACCGGAAGGTTCTTCAAGGCTTTTGAGCAGGGCGTTGGAGGCGTTGACATTCATCGCCTCCACCGGCTCGATCAACACCACCTTGCGCCCGCCCAGCTGCGCGGTCTGCACCACAAAGGCCACCAGCTCACGTACCTGGTCGACCTTGATCGGCTTGTCAGCCTCCTCCGGCTCGAGGACGAAGTTGTCCGGGTGGCTGCCGGCCTTGAGCAACAGGCACGACTTACACGCCCCACAAGCGTCAAGGCCCTGCGGCTGCTGGCACAACAGGCGCGCCATCAGGCGCTCGGCCATGGCCCGCTTGCCAATACCCTGCGGCCCATGCAGCAGATAAGCGTGGGCGTGCCGGCTGCGACCGGCCAGTTGCTGCCACAGCGCCTGCTGCCAAGGGTAGGCCTCAGCCACGGCAACGCTCCAGAATGCCTGGCAGCAGTGCGTCGATGTCACGCTGCACCGCCTCCAGGGATTGTGCCGCATCAAGCAGGCTGTAGCGCTGTGGCGCGCTTTGCGCGCGCTGCAGGTATGCCTGGCGCACCGCTTCGAAGAAGGCCTGCCCTTCCTGCTCGAATCGGTCCAGGCGGCCACGGGCGGCGGCGCGGGCAAGGCCCACTTCTACCGGCAGGTCAAAGACCAGGGTCAGGTCTGGGCGCAGGTCGCCCTGGACGAATTGCTCCAGAACCGCGATACGCTCGACCGACAAACCACGACCGCCGCCCTGATAGGCATAGGTGGCGTCCGTGAAACGGTCACACAGCACCACAGCCCCGCGGGCCAGCGCCGGCCGGATCACCTGTGCCAGGTGCTGGGCGCGAGCGGCGAACACCAGCAGCAGCTCGGTGTCGGCCGCCATGCCTTCGTCGCTGGGCGTCAGCAACAGTTCACGCACCTTTTCCGCCAGCGGCGTACCGCCTGGCTCACGGGTCAGCACCACGTCCAGGCCGTGCTCGCGCAGGCGCGCGGCCAGGTAGTCGCGATTGGTGCTCTTGCCCGCGCCTTCGGGGCCTTCCAAAGTAATAAACAAGCCGCTCACAGGCAGTCCTTAATGTTGTTCGTCAGGCGTCGGCCGCTCGGCCGCTTGCGCACCGCCGGCAGGGGCATCCTGCGCGGGCGCTTCATCGGGGGCTGGCTGCGCAGTTGGCTCGTCCGCTGCTGACGGGTCCGCTGCTGGGGGCTCAGGGCGCTGCGCATCGTCGGCGCCCGATGCCTGTTCGGCATCATCAGCACCTGGCTTGGTCTCTTGCTGCGGCGCAGGGCTGGAGCGGTAGTCCGACCGGCGCTTGAGCTGAAACTCGCGCACTGCCGAATTGTGGTCGTCGAGGTCGTCGGAAAACACATGGCTGCCATCGCCGCGGGCGACGAAGTAAAGGCTGGTGCCATTGGACGGGTTCAGCGCCGCGTGAATCGCCTCGCGGCCGACCATGGCGATCGGGGTCGGTGGCAGCCCAGTCATGGTGTAAGTGTTGTAGGGCGTTGGCTCGCGCAGGTCGGCGCGGGTGATCTTGCCGTTGTAGCGTTCACCCATGCCATAGATAACCGTCGGGTCGGTCTGCAGCATCATACCCAGGCGCATGCGCCGCACGAACACACCGGCGATCTGCCCGCGCTCCTGCGGAATGCCGGTTTCCTTTTCGACCAGAGAGGCCATGATCAGCGCTTGGTACGGATCACGATACGGCAGGTCGGTGGAACGCTCGGCCCACTCCTTGGCCAGCACTTCGTCCAGACGCATGTAGGCCTGCTGCAGCAACTCGACATCGCTCATACCCCGCACGAAACGGTAGGTGTCGGGGAAGAAGCGGCCTTCGGGGAATACACCGGTATGGCCAAGCTTGTCCATGACCTCGGCATCCGACAAGCCGTCCAGGGTATGCTTGATCTTTTCATGCTTGGCCACGGCCGCACGCACCTGGCGGAAGGTCCAGCCTTCGACCAGGGTGAGGTTGTACTGCACCACGTCGGCACGGCGCCAGGCGTCGAACAACTGCTCGACGGTCATGCCAGGGGTAAGACGGTACTCGCCGGTGTGCAGGGGGGTGCCGGCCATGTTGAAGCGCCAGTACAAACGCAACCAGACAGCATCGTCAAGCAAACCTTCCCTTTGCATGCTGTAGAACATGCGGTTGGGGTTAGTGCCATTGGGCACATCCAGCAGGCGTTCCTGCGTGACGTGCAGAGGCTGCTCCAGGACCGAGTTGACCTTCCAGGCCGACCAGCCAAACGCCAGGCCGGCAAGGATCAAGCCCATTTCCAGCAACAGCAGGAATTTACGTCTCACGAATTCAGGTTTCCAGTAACGTACGGGCAACGGCCTGCAGTTTACGAGTGAGCGGGCCCGGCGACCAGTTTAGCGTGGCTACGCCACACACGGGCCAAATGCCGTAAACGCTATTGCAAACAAATACTTCATCCGCTTGCTCAAGCGCCTCGAACGACAGGTCGCAGACGTGCACCGCAATACCCAGCAGCGGGGCCTGCTCCAGCAGTGCGGCACGCATCACGCCCGCCACGCCACAACGGCTAAGATCGGCGGTAAGCAGCACGCCATCACGCACCAGAAACAGATTGCTATAAACCCCTTCGATCACCCTGCCCTGCGCGTCACGCATCAGGCCTTCGGCATGGTCGCTGTCCTGCCATTCGGCACGGGCCAGCACCTGCTCCAGGCGGTTAAGGTGTTTGAGGCCGGCCAACAGTGGTTGTTCCCCAAGCCGGGTCTGGCAAGGGAACAAACGCACGCCATGCTCGGCATGCTCGACAGGATAACGGGGTAATGGGCTGCCTTGCAGGATACGCCGCGGCGCTGCATCGACAGCTGGCGCATAGCCACGCTGGCTATCGCCACGGGTAAGGATGAGTTTGACGACACCCTCACCCAGCTGACTGGCGTAACGCAGCAGCTCGTCGCGCACCAGCGCCAGATCGGTGTTGATCGCCAAGCGCTGGCAACCCAGTGCCAGGCGTGCAAGGTGGCCGTCCAGCAAGCTGGGCCGGGCACCTCGCACGGCGATGGTTTCGAACAAGCCATCGCCGTAGGCCAGGCCGCGGTTCTGCAGGTTGAGTGCAGTCGCCGGCTGGCCGTCGATCCAGCTGTGCATCAGTCGGCAAACCGGCGGAATACCAGCGAGCCGTTGGTGCCGCCAAAGCCGAACGAGTTGGACAGCACCACGTCGATCGGCATGCTGCGCGCCTGGTGGGGAACGAAGTCGAGGTCACACCCTTCGTCCGGCTCGTCCAAGTTGATGGTCGGCGGGGCCATCTGGCTATTGATTGCCAGCACGCTGAAGATCGCTTCCACCGCGCCTGCGGCGCCCAGCAGGTGGCCCGTCATCGACTTGGTCGAGCTGACCGCCAGCTTGTAGGCATGTTCGCCGAACACGCGCTTGATCGCCGCCACTTCGGCCACATCGCCCGCTGGGGTAGAAGTGCCGTGGGCGTTGATGTAGCTGACTTCTTCCGGCTGGATACCGGCATCGCGCAAGGCGTTGGCCATGCAGCGGGCAGCGCCTTCGCCAGAGTCGGGCGGCGAAGTCATGTGGTAGGCGTCGCCGCTCATGCCAAAGCCAACCAGCTCGGCATAGATAGTCGCCCCGCGGGCCTTGGCGTGCTCCAGCTCCTCGAGCACCAGGGCTCCAGCACCGTCGGACAACACAAAGCCGTCACGGCCCTTGTCCCACGGGCGGCTGGCCCGGCTTGGTTCATCGTTGCGGGTAGACAGTGCGCGCGAAGCGCCAAAACCGCCCATGCCCAGACCACAAGCAGCCATTTCGGCGCCACCGGCGATCATCACGTCAGCTTCACCGTAGGCGATATTACGCGCGGCCATGCCGATGCAATGAGTGCCGGTGGTGCACGCAGTGGCGATGGCATAGTTCGGCCCTTGCAGACCCAGGTGGATCGACAGGAAACCGGAGATCATGTTGATGATCGAACCCGGCACGAAGAACGGCGAAATGCGGCGCGGCCCTGAATCGTGCAGGGTGCGGCTGGTTTCTTCGATGTTGGTCAGACCACCGATACCCGAGCCCATGGCCACGCCAATACGCTCGCGGTTGGCATCGGTGACCTCCAGGCCGGCATTACGCACGGCCTGGAAACCAGCCGCCAGGCCGTACTGGATGAACAGGTCGAGCTTGCGGGCCTCTTTGGCCGACAGGTACTGCTCAACCTCGAAGCCTTTCACCGAGCCGCCAAAACGGGTGGAGTAGGCAGACAGGTCCGTGTGTTCGATCGGACCGATGCCACTGCGGCCAGCCAGAATGCCCTGCCAGGTGCTCGGTACATCGGTACCCAGTGGCGACAGCATACCCATACCGGTGACCACGACGCGTCTACGCGACACAGTACTCTCCTTTTCTAATAACAGAGTCTCTTGCCATTGCATTCAAGTGCTGGAATGAAATGGCAACAGGCTCTTGGTGCGCGGTGAACGAAGCCGCCTGAAAAATGCGAGGCGCTCGCAAAGAAAAAACCGCACGCCGGCGAAGGCAGTGCGGTTTTCCCCGACAAGAAACGTCGACTGTAGCGTCTTAGGCCTGGTGGGCTTTGACGTAGTCGATGGCAGCTTGAACGGTAGTGATCTTCTCGGCTTCTTCGTCAGGGATTTCGGTCTCGAATTCCTCTTCCAGAGCCATCACCAGTTCAACGGTGTCAAGCGAATCGGCACCCAGGTCATCGACGAAGGACTTAGTCTCAGTCACTTCTTCTTCCTTGACGCCCAGTTGCTCGGCGACGATTTTCTTGACGCGTTCTTCGATGGTGCTCATACCTAGTTTTCACTCCTAATGGATATATGTCAGGCAGCTGGCCGGTGGCTAATTTTATAGAAAGACGTTCGCTTTTCAAGCTAAACGCACCTTCAGGCTAGTCACCACACCCGCTGCCTGGAATCTGGTTGCAGCTTTATAACGGATTTTAGGCTCGCAGTATGACTCTTTTTTTACGAAACCCGTCACATTGAGTTGCAGTATTACATGTACATCCCGCCGTTGACCGGCACGGTAGCGCCGGTCACGTAGGCGGCGCCGTCGGACGCCAGGAACGAAACCACCTTGGCAATTTCGTCAGCCTGGCCCAGGCGGCCCAGCGGAATCTGGGTCTGCAGGGCTTCGCGCTGAGCTTCCGGCAGCTCGCGGGTCATGTCGGTATCGATGAAGCCCGGGGTCACCGAGTTGACGGTGATGCCACGCGACCCCACCTCACGCGCCAGGGCGCGACTGAAGCCTTCCAGACCGGCCTTGGCAGCCGCATAGTTGGCCTGACCCGCGTTACCCATGGCACCGACGACCGAGCCGATGCTGATGATACGACCCCAACGTGCCTTGGTCATGCCACGCAGCACGCCCTTGGACAGACGGTAGAGGCTGTTCAGGTTGGTGTCGATGACATCGAACCACTCGTCGTCTTTCATGCGCAGCATGAGGTTGTCGCGGGTGATACCAGCGTTGTTGACCAGGATGGCCGGCGCGCCGAACTGCTGGCCAATGGCGGCCAGTACTGCTTCAACCGATTCGGCGCTGGTCACGTTTAGCTCCATGCCGGTGCCGGTGATGCCGTGTTCTTTCAGGGTGGCAGCGATGCGCTCGGCGCCGGACGCCGAAGTGGCGGTACCAATCACGGTCGCGCCCTGGCGCCCCAGCTCGAGGGCGATGGCCTGGCCAATGCCACGGCTGGCGCCGGTAACCAGTGCAACTTTACCTTGCAGGCTCATGCAAGCTTCTCCAAATCAGGCCAGTGCCGCGCGGGTGGCAGCAACGGCGTCAGGGGTGTTGAGGTTGTAGGTGGTCACGCCGTCGGCGCAACGCTTGTTAAGGCCAGCCAGGACCTTGCCCGGGCCACACTCGACCAGGTTGACCGCACCGTTGGCGGCCAGGGTCTGCACGCACTCGACCCAGCGTACCGGCTGGTACAGCTGTGCCAGCAGGTCGTGCTTGAGGGCATCGAGGTCGGCGGCGACGGCGGCAGTGACGTTCTGCACCACCGGAATCTGCGGGGCCTTCCATTCGATGGCATTGACCGAATCGGCAAAGCGCTCAGCGGCGGGCTTCATCAGGGCGCAATGCGACGGAACGCTGACCGCCAGCGGCAGGGCGCGCTTGGCACCTTTGGCCTTGCACAGCTCCATGGCGCGATCTACCGCTGCCTTGTTACCGGCGATCACCACTTGGCCAGGCGAGTTGAAATTCACGGCGCTGACCACTTCATCCTCAGCGGCTTCGGCGCAGAGTTCCACGACCACAGCATCGTCCAGGCCGAGAATGGCAGCCATGGCGCCATGACCGGCCGGTACGGCTTCCTGCATCAGCTGACCGCGGCGCTCGACCAGGCGAACAGCCTCTTTCAGGCTGATGCTGCCAGCGGCGACCAGGGCGCTGTATTCGCCCAGGCTGTGCCCGGAAACGAAGGCAGGCTTGGCGCCGCCCTCTTCCAGCCACAGGCGCCACAGTGCGATGGACGCAGTAAGGATTGCCGGCTGGGTCTTGTCGGTCTGATTAAGTTGCTCTTCCGGGCCGTCCTGGACCAACTTCCACAGGTCGTAGCCGAGCGCTTCGGACGCTTCCTTGAAGGTTTCGATGATCACTGGCTTCTCGGCGCCGAGCTCGGCGAGCATGCCCAGCGACTGGGAACCTTGACCGGGAAAGACGAATGCGAGGGATGCAGACATTGAACAAGCCCTTATGATCTTGTCGTCGGATAGTGTGCGCCAAGCCCGAGGCCAGGCGCGGAATCTGAAAACTTGGATGGAAACACAGACCAAGCGGTCACATTTAAGCACTTCATCGGCGAAATGCCTAAGGCAACAGGTCTTCAAGGCGGCCATGCAGCCGCTGCGGCAGGTTTTCCTGAATTTCGATCAGCGCCCGCTGGATGGCACTCTGAAACCCCTGCACGCCCGCCGAGCCATGACTCTTGATGACGATGCCCTGCAGCCCCAGGAAGCTCGCCCCATTATGCCGCGCCGGCGCCAGGTCGGCCTGCAGACGCTTGAGCAGCGGCATGGCAACGGCCCCGGCAATGCGGGCAAAAGCACCGCCCTTGAACAGTTTTTCGATGCGCGCACCGATCATCGTCGCCAGGCCCTCGCTGGACTTGAGCAGTATGTTGCCGACAAAACCGTCGCACACCACCACGTCTGCCTCGCCCCGGTACAGGCCATCCCCTTCGACGAAACCGACATAGTTGAGGCCGCGGGCGTTCTGCAACAACGTGGCAGCCAGCTTGACCTGCTGGTTACCCTTGATGTCCTCGGTACCGATATTCAACAGCGCCACGCGTGGCCGATGCACACCCAGGGCCTGAGCGGCCACCGAGCCCATTACCGCGAACTGGTAGAGGTTTTCGGCACTGCAGTCCACATTCGCGCCCAGATCGAGCAGTTGGCAGTAACCCGTCTGGGTCGGGATCGCCGCCACCATGGCCGGCCGGTCGATACCCGGCAGGGTCTTGAGCACGAAGCGCGACAACGCCATCAGCGCCCCGGTATTGCCGGCACTGACACAGGCCTGGGCTTTTCCGTCGCGCACCAGTTCGAGGGCGATGCGCATCGACGAATCCGGCTTGCCGCGCAACGCCTGGGATGGCCGCTCGTCCATGCCGACTACCTCACTGGCGGCGACAATCTGCAGGCGCGCGCGATCCGCAGCTGGCAGGCCACTGACGAGATCTTCAAGGAGGGAGGGTTGACCGACGAGGGTCAGATGGAGCGAGGGGGTAGCCGAAAGGCAGGCAATGCTAGCCTGGACAATGCTGCGGGGACCGAAGTCCCCGCCCATTGCGTCGATCGCGATGACCTGAGCGGACAAGGATTACTCGTCAGCGCCCTTGTCGACCACTTTACGACCACGGTATACGCCTTCTGGCGAAACGTGGTGGCGCAGGTGAACTTCACCGGTGGTTTTCTCTACCGACAGCGCGTTTTCCGACAGAGCGTCGTGCGAACGGCGCATGTCACGGGCAGAGCGGGATTTTTTGTTCTGCTGAACAGCCATAATTGATTAACTCCTAAACGTTTGGGTCACGCTTTAACTGCGCCAAAACACTGAACGGGTTGGACCGCGATACCTCGTCCTTGCTCGATTCGGGCTCGTCTGCGCCCGCCGGCTGCTGGCATTCTTCCGGATGATGAGCAGGCACGATTGGCAAGGCGAGCAAAAGCTCCTCCTCGACCAATGCCTGCAGATCCAAAGGATCTTCGCCCAGTTCCAGCACGTCATAGCCTTTCGGCAACGACTGGGTATTCGCACCCTCCTTCACCACGGCGTATGTACATTCGCTGTGGATCGGTAGGGTGACCAGCTCAAGACAACGCTGGCAAACCATCTTGACTTCGACGTCCAGCTCGCTGTGGATTACCACCACGTGCTGTTCATCTCGTTCAAAATCGAACTTCGCCTGCACCGTACCGACATTGTCGGAAAGCGGGTCGCAGAGTCTTTCCAAATCAGCGAGTTGCAGCGAACCGTTAAGGGTTACGCCACGATCGGCTAATTTGCGCGGGTCAACGTGAGGTGGAATCGGGTCATTCAACATAGGCGCAGCATTCTAGGGATGCCCCCCGCCCCTGTCAAAGGAAATTAGGCGGCATCGTGCGTGATAGAATTGGTTCAACCGAACCCGGAGTCTACCATGCTTCCTTTGTTACTGGCTTCCAGCTCTGCCTATCGCCGCGAACTGCTCGCTCGCCTGCATCTGCCCTTCACCTGGGCAAGCCCCGATATAGACGAGCAGCGCCTGGAAGACGAGCCAGCCGTTGAACTGGTACGCCGCCTTGCCAGGCAAAAAGCCGAGGCCTTGGCGGGCAGCCATCCCGGGCACCTGATTATCGGGTCGGACCAGGTAGCTGTGCTGGGCGAACAGGTGCTGGGTAAGCCGCACACCTTCGAACGGGCTTGCGAGCAACTGCTGGAGTGTAGCGGGCAGCAGGTGAGCTTTCTGACTGGGCTGGCACTGCTGAACAGCGCCACCGGGCAATGCCAGGTGGATTGCGTGCCGTTTACTGTCACGATGCGCGAATTGAGCCGCGAGCGCGTGGAGCGCTACGTCGCGACGGAACAGCCGCTGGATTGCGCAGGGAGCTTCAAGGCGGAGGGGTTGGGGGTGAGCCTGTTCCAGAGCACCCATGGGTGCGATGCAACCAGCCTGATCGGGCTGCCGCTGATTCGGCTGGTGGATATGCTGACCAAGGAAGGGGTGATGGTTCCGTAACCTGGCTGGAGATTTTGGCGCCCGACAGTTCGAGCGCCGCCCGGGAGGGTGAACGATCGGGGATATTGGACCGCGGGTCCGGCCTATTCGCGGGTAAACCCGCTCCTACAACGCACCGCTGGGCACCCCGATCGATGAGCGAGCCTGCGCGCAATGCGCCGCGCGGGCGGCGCTCGACCTGCCAGGCACCACAAGAACTGCGACGAACTCAACGCAACTGCGGCCCCTGGAACCCCATCCACATCGCCAGGTGCTCTGCCACACTGGCACCCACGCGCTTTGAGAAGCGATCAAAAGGCGACTCCTGAACGGTGAAGTCAACCAACTCCTTCTCGCCCACGATCTCACGCGCCACATAGCTGGCACTGCCCAAGCCATCCACCAGCCCCAGCGCCTTGGCCTGCTCACCCGACCAGATCAGGCCGCTGAACAACTCCGGGTGCTGTTTATCCTTCAGGCGCTCGCCCCGCCCCTGCTTGACCATCGCGATGAACTGCTGGTGCGTGGTATCCAGCACGCCCTGCCAGAACCGGGTTTCTTCTGGTTTTTCCGGCGAAAACGGATCAAGGAACGCCTTGTGCTCACCCGATGTATAGGCACGCCGCTCGACCCCTAGCTTCTCCATGGTGCCAACAAAGCCATAACCCGCCGCCGTCACCCCAATGGAACCCACCAGGCTGGCCTTGTCGGCATAGATCTCGTCCGCCGCACTGGCGATGTAATAGGCACCGGAAGCACCAAGGTCAGCGATCACCGCATACAGCTTGATGGCGGGATATTCGGCACGCAGGCGACGGATTTCGTCATACACGTAACCCGCCTGCACCGGGCTGCCACCCGGGCTATTGATGCGCATCACCACCGCCTTGGTCTTGTCGTCCTTGAACGCTTCGCGCAGGCTCTTGACGATGTTATCGGCGCTGGCAGCCTCCTGATCGGCAATCACCCCGCGCACTTCGACCAGCGCGGTATGGCTGGCACTGCGCGAAGCGGCCTTGTCCATGTCCATCAGCGGCGAGAACAACGCCAGAATGCCAAACAGGTAGACGAAGGTCAGCAGCTTGAAGAAGATCCCCCAGCGCCGCGACCGTCGCTGCTCCTGCACGCTGGCCAGCAAGGTCTTTTCCAGCAGCCTCCAGCTGTTGCGCTCTTCGCGCTCCCCGGGCTCGGCCTCAGGGGCTTTCCATTCGTCTGCCATGCTTACCTACCTTGGAAATGGAATTGCGGAACCACCCAGCCACTCGCGCAACTGGGAAAAGTGATCGATGCATACCTGCGGGCCAAACTCGGCCAGCGCCTGCAGCGACATGGCACCATAGCCAACCGCAACCGAATGCATGCCGGCATTGCTGGCCATCTGCAGGTCGAATGCCGAATCTCCGACCATCAGCGCACGCGACGGTTCGACGCCACAATGCCCGAGGATTTCCTCAAGCATCAGCGGGTGTGGCTTGCCACGGGTCTCGTCAGCGGCGCGGGTGATGTCGAAGAACCGCTCCCAGCCATTGGCCTTGAGCACCCGATCCAGCCCACGACGGGCCTTGCCGGTGGCCACCGCCAGGCGGTAACCCTCGGCGCGAAAGGCATCCAGCGACTCGACCACACCATCGAACAACGGCGAAGGCTGCTGATCCAGCGCAACATAGACATCGGCATAGTGCTGGCGGAAGCTGGCAACCTCTGCAGGCGCCAGGTGCGGGTACAGGGTGTGGATCGCCTCGTCCAAGGCCAGGCCGATGATGCCCTTGACCGCATTGTCGCTGCTCTGCGCCTCGCCGGCACGTTCTGCGGCGACATTCATGGCCTCGACGATACGCCCAATGGAATCGGCCAGGGTGCCGTCCCAGTCGAAGATCAGTAGCTCATAGCCTTTTTTCATGGGTCAGGACGCACTCAGACGTTCAACGGTTTTCGCCCAGACCTCATCCACAGGCGCCTCGAGCTTCAATTCACCGCCGTCCGGCAGCGGTACAGTCAACGCGTAGGCATGCAGGAACAGGCGCTTGCCACCCAACTCGCGAATTTCGCGACTGAAGTCTTCGTCGCCGTATTTGCTGTCGCCAGCGATCATGTGCCCGGCATGCAAGGTGTGCACGCGAATCTGATGGGTACGACCGGTGATCGGGCGCGCCTCGACAATGGTGGCAAAGTCGCCAAAGCGGCGCAGCACGCGAAACAGGGTCAGCGCCTCCTTGCCTTCATCGTTCACTTCGACCATGCGCTCACCGGAGCGCAGGTTGCTCTTGAGCAACGGCGCGTTGACCTGCTTTTTCGAGGTGGGCCAGTGGCCGCGCACCAGCGCCATGTAGCGCTTGTCGACACCATCGCCGCGCAGGGCGGCATGCAGGTGGCGCAGCATGCTGCGCTTCTTGGCGATCATCAACAGGCCAGACGTGTCGCGATCCAGGCGATGCACCAGCTCCAGCTCCTTGGCATCCGGGCGCAACTGGCGCAGCGCCTCGATCACCCCGAAGCTCAGGCCACTGCCGCCGTGCACGGCAATGCCGGCCGGTTTGTTCATCACGATAAGCGCCTTGTCTTCGTAGACAATGGCGGCTTCCAGGCGCTGCAGCAGGCCTTGGGCCACCGGCGCCGGCTCGTCTCGCTCCGGCAAGCGGACGGGCGGAACCCGCACGATGTCGCCGGCCTGGATCTTGTACTCCGGCTTGACGCGGCCCTTGTTGACCCTCACCTCACCCTTGCGCAGGATGCGGTAGACCAGCGTCTTGGGCACGCCCTTGAGGGCCGTGATGAGGAAATTATCGATGCGTTGGCCGGCAAGCTCCGGCGCGACTTCGATCAGCTGAACGCCGGAAGTCGGAGGGGTATTGGTCGTCATTGCGGGATCATAACAATTTTTTATGGAATTGAAGCACTTAATCATTGCTGCTATAGTCGCGAACGCCGCCAAAAGCGGCAGGCCAGCGGCACCAGGCTCTTTGCCGGTCCCTGACCTTCGCAATTCTCCAGGACGCGAGGCCGTCCTACGGGGTTTTCGCCAGTTTACCGAAATGCCTGGAATCGCCACCAGCGCCGTGTAGAGAAGACCGAAAAAAAACGACAAGTGCGGTGTTTCACCTGCTTACCCGATTCTTTTCGCTGCACCTCTGCCCGCGAGTCGCTTCCACGCATCGCCCGGCGAATGCTTCGGAAATACCTGCCTTGGACATGAATGGCGCCAGCGCAGAACCAGCGCTGGCGAAAAATGCAACCCGTTGCGGATTCAGCGCGCGGCAGCACCCGAATTATCAGGGATACGTGCAGGGTGGAGATGCACAGCCCTCGGACCGTGTAGCACCGCGTCCGGCCACCAGCCCACTGACGGCTGGTGAGCGGATAAGGTCCTGAACAGATGCCCTCCGGGCGTCCACGGCTGACGGTTGATTCCTCCTCCTGACTGAGTGCACAAGGCCCGCTTGGTTGATTCGGATACCTATTCGAAGCCACCGGGGCCTTGTTGGCACCGCAGCAAACAGGACGCGTCGTCGCGACAACGGCAGGCTGGGCAACCGGCTGGTGCCGAACGTCGCTCGACACGGGGGTGGCCCGGCCACCCTTTGCGCACCTTGGCACCGACCATGAGACGTCGTGTGTGCCGAACGCCGTTTCCGGCAGCCCGGAAACCGACGGTACAACATGAAAAGAATGCTGATTAACGCGACTCAACCCGAAGAGTTGCGTGTAGCCCTGGTGGACGGCCAACGTCTCTACGACCTGGACATCGAGTCCGGCGCGCGCGAGCAGAAAAAGGCCAACATCTACAAAGGCAAGATCACCCGCATCGAACCCAGCCTCGAAGCCGCCTTCGTCGACTTCGGTTCCGAACGTCACGGCTTCCTGCCGCTGAAAGAAATCTCCCGCGAGTACTTCAAGAAGGCCCCAGAAGGCCGGGTCAACATCAAGGAAGTGCTCAGCGAAGGCCAGGAAGTCATCGTTCAGGTCGAGAAGGAAGAGCGCGGCAACAAAGGCGCCGCCCTCACCACCTTCATCAGCCTGGCCGGCCGCTACCTGGTGCTGATGCCCAACAACCCGCGCGCCGGTGGCATCTCGCGCCGCATCGAAGGCGAAGAGCGCAACGAACTGCGCGAAGCCCTGAACGGCCTGACCGTACCGGGCGATATGGGCCTGATCGTGCGCACTGCCGGCCTTGGCCGCAGCAGCGAAGAAATGCAGTGGGACCTGGATTACCTGCTGCAGCTGTGGACCGCCATCAAGGAAGCGTCCCTGGACCGCGCCGCGCCATTCCTGATCTACCAGGAAAGCAACGTCATCATCCGCGCCATCCGCGACTACCTGCGCCAGGACATCGGCGAAGTGCTGATCGACAGCATCGACGCCCAGGAAGAAGCGCTGACCTTCATCCGCCAGGTGATGCCGCAGTACGCCAGCAAGGTCAAGCTGTACGAAGACAGCGTACCGCTGTTCAACCGCTTCCAGATCGAAAGCCAGATCGAGACGGCCTTCCAGCGCGTGGTCGACCTGCCGTCCGGCGGTTCGATCGTGATCGACCCGACCGAAGCCCTGGTGTCGATCGACATCAACTCGGCGCGCGCCACCAAAGGCAGCGACATCGAAGAAACCGCCCTGCAGACCAACCTGGAAGCGGCCGAGGAAATCGCCCGCCAGCTGCGCCTGCGTGACATCGGCGGCCTGATCGTCATCGACTTCATCGACATGACCCCGGCGAAGAACCAGCGCGCCGTTGAAGAGCGCGTTCGTGAATGCCTGGAAGCCGACCGCGCCCGCGTGCAGGTAGGCCGCATCTCGCGCTTCGGCCTGCTGGAAATGTCCCGTCAGCGCCTGCGCCCATCGCTGGGCGAAAGCAGCGGCATCGTCTGCCCACGCTGCTCCGGCACCGGCATCATCCGTGACGTCGAATCGCTGTCGCTGGCCATCCTGCGCTTGATCGAAGAAGAAGCCCTGAAGGACCGCACCGCCGAAGTACGTGCTCAAGTGCCGATCCCGGTAGCCGCTTTCCTGCTGAACGAAAAGCGTAATTCGATTACCAAGATCGAGCTGCGCACCCGTGCGCGCATCATCATCCTGCCGAACGACCACCTGGAAACCCCGCACTTCGAAGTCCAGCGCCTGCGCGACGACAACCCTGAAGTGCTGAACAACCAGTCCAGCTACGAAATCGCTGCCGCCGAAGCCGAAGAAGCGCCGCAACCGACCGCCACCCGCACCCTGGTACGCCAGGAAGCCGCAGTGAAGACGGCCCCGGCCCGCGCCAACGCACCGGTACCGGCCGCCGCTGAAGAGCCCCAGGCTGCCGCTCCAGTCGCCCCTGCCCCGAGCGCTCCGGAGCCAAGCCTGTTCAAAGGCCTGGTGAAGTCACTGGTGAGCCTGTTCGCCGGCAAGGACGAGCCTGCCGCCGCGCCAGTGGTTCCCGCCGCCGAAAAACCGGCTGCCGAGCGCAGCCCGCGCAACGAAGAACGCCGCAACGGCCGCCAGCAAAGCCGCAACCGCAACGGCCGCCGCGACGAAGAACGCAAACCGCGTGAAGAGCGTGCCGAGCGCGCACCGCGTGAAGAGCGTGCCCCGCGCGAGGAACGCGCCCCGCGCGAAGAGCGTGCACCGCGTGAGGAACGTGCCCCACGTGAAGAGCGTGCACCGCGTGAAGAACGTGCTCCGCGCCAGCCACGCGAAGACCGCCGTAGCAACCGCGGCGAAGAGCGCGTTCGCGAACTGCGCGAGCCGCTGGACGCTACCCCGCCAACCGAACGCGAAGAGCGCCAGCCGCGTGAAGAACGTGTAGCCCGCGAAGAGCGAGCGCCACGTGAAGAGCGCGCACCGCGTGAAGAGCGTGCTCCACGTGAAGAACGCGCACCGCGCGAAGAGCGTGCCCCACGTGAAGAACGGGCACCGCGTGAAGAACGCGCCCCTCGCGAAGAACGTGCCCCACGTGAAGAACGCGCCCCTCGCGAAGAACGTGCTCCACGCGAAGAACGTGCTCCACGCGAAGAACGCGCCCCGCGCCCACCACGCGAAGAGCGCCAACCACGCGCTGCCGAAGAAGCAACCGAACAGGCAGCCGAACTGGCCGAAGAGCAACTGCCAGGCGAAGAGCTGCTGCAAGACGAGCAGGAAGGCACCGATGGCGAGCGCCCGCGCCGCCGCTCCCGTGGCCAGCGTCGTCGCAGCAACCGTCGTGAGCGTCAGCGCAATGCCAATGGCGAGCTGATCGACGGCAGTGAAGAAGAAGGCAGCGAAGAGCAGCCACAACAGCACCAGGCCACCGAGCTGGGTGCCGAACTGGCTGCCGGCCTTGCCGTGACGGCTGCTGTCGCAAGCAGCAACATCAGCTCCGACGCAGAAGCCCAGGCCAACCAGCAGGCCGAGCGCGCCACCGCTGAAGTCGCCGCCGTTGCAGAAACCGACAACAGCGAAGCCGCCCAACCGGTCGAGCAGGTCGAAGCGGTCACCAAAGCTGAAGAAGCGTCCGTGGCCCCAGCGGTCGAGCAGCCGGTCACCGAGCCAGTGGCCGCAGCCGCGGCAACTGCCGAGCCTGTGGTCGAAATGGCCCCGCAGCCTGTCGCTGAAAATGCACCTGCTGTTGAGCCGGTCGTGGTTGCAGAAACCGTGGTCACTGAAACCCCAGCAGAAGCCCCAGCGGTAGAAGCCGGTGAAATCGAACAGGCCCCGGCCGTGGCCGAAGTCACTCCGGTTGCCGTACAGCCTGCCCCGGTTGTCGAAGCCCAGCCAGAAGTGGTGGCCGAGCCTGCACCGGCACCTGCAGTGGTCGAACCTGCCACTGTCATGCTGGCCAACGGCCGCGCACCGAACGACCCACGTGAAGTGCGTCGCCGCAAGCGCGAGGCCGAGGCTGCTGCCAAAGCGGCACAGGAAGCTGCTGCAGCTTCCCAGGAACCAGCCTTGGAAACCGCCGATGAGCACAAACCTCATCACGGCTGATAGCCAAAGCTGAATGAAAAAGCCCCGCCAGTGCGAACTGGCGGGGCTTTTTTTGGTTTGCCTGACTGGCCTCTTCGCGGGTAAACCCGCTCCTACGGGAGGTTCACAGCCGGCAAATCAGTAAAGATTAGGCTCCATCTCCAACTCAACCCCAAACCGCTCGAAGATATCCGCCTGAATCTTGCGCGCCAGCGCATGCATCTGCGCCCCGCTCGCCTGGCCATAGTTGACCAGCACCAGCGACTGCAAGCGATGCACGCCAGCATCACCCTCACGATGACCCTTCCAGCCCGCCTGCTCAATCAACCAGCCCGCCGCCAGTTTCACCTGGCCATCCGCTTGGGGGTAAGCCACAACCGCGGGATACTGCGCACGAATTCGCTCGACCAGATCAGCCGTTACCACCGGGTTCTTGAAGAAGCTCCCGGCATTGCCAAGCTCTACCGGATCTGGCAGCTTCTCGCGGCGAATGCTGCAGATTGCATCACTGATCGCTTGCGCGGTCAGCTCGATCACCCCCTGCTCAGACAGGCGTTGGCGCACCGGGCCGTAATCCAGATGAGCGTGCAGGGTGCGGGTCAAGGCAAAGCGCACACGCAGGATCAACCAGCGGCCGGGGTTGCGCTTGAAAAGGCTGTCGCGATAGGCGAAAGCACATTCTGCCAAACCGAAGTCACGCAGCTCGCCCGTCTCACGGTCCAGGGCTGTCAACCCGGCGAATACGTCCTTGATCTCCACCCCGTATGCGCCCACGTTCTGCATCGGCGCAGCACCGACGGTGCCGGGGATCAGGCTGAGGTTCTCCAGCCCGCAATAGCCCTGCGCCAGCGCCCACTGCACAAACGCGTGCCACGGCTCACCGGCCTCGGCTTCGACCACGATACACTCGCCATCGTCACTGAGCACACGCCGACCGCGGCTGGCCATGTGCAGCACCAGTGCATCGATATCACGGGTCAGCAGCAGGTTGCTGCCACCCCCGATCACCAGTACCGGCAAGCCTCTTTGCTGTGCCTGGCCCAGCGCCTGACGCACCTGCTGGTCGTCCTGCACCTGGCTGAAATAGCGCGCCTTCACGTCGATGCCGAAGGTATTGTAAGGCTTGAGCGATACCTGCTCCTGCCACTGCACTGTCATAGACGCCCCTTGATTTCCAGTACCAGCGCCTGGCAAGCCGCTTCCACCAGATCCAGCACCTGCTCGAAGCCATCGGCGCCACCGTAGTAAGGGTCTGGCACTTCATCCAGTGCTGCACCGTAGCGGCGCAGGAACAGGTCGAGTTCACCCTCTGCCGTGGACGGGCGCAGGGCCCGCAGATCGCGCAGGTTGTGCTCATCCATGGCCAACACCAGGTCGTATTCGGCGAAGTGCGATGCCTTGACCTGTTGGGCGCGTTGCTGCGACAGATCATAACCACGCGCCAGCGCCGCCTTGCAGGTGCGGCTGTCTGGGGCCTTGCCGACATGCCAATCGCCGGTGCCGGCAGAAGCCACCTGCACCTTGTCGGCGAGCCCGGCGGCCTGCAATTGATAGCGCAGCACGCCTTCGGCAGTGGGCGAGCGGCAGATATTGCCCAGGCACACGAACAGGACGCGCATCAGGCCTCCAGCAAGCGCCGTACGCGCTCCAGATCCTCAGGGGTATCGACACCCACGGCAGGTGCCTCGATGGCGTCCTCGATGTGAATGCGCACGCCGTGCCACAGGGCACGCAGCTGCTCCAGCGCTTCAGCCTGCTCAAGCCAGCATGGGCCCCAGCTGACGAAGTCGTGCAGGAAGCCGACACGGTAGGCGTACATGCCAATATGGCGGCGATATGGCACCCCTTCCGGCAGCACGTCGCGGGCCTTGGCAAAGGTATCGCGGGCCCAGGGCAGCGGCGCTCGGCTGAACGTCAGGGCCAGGCCGTTCTTGTCACTCACCACCTTGACCGCGTTAGGGTTGAACACGGTTTCCGGCTCATGGATCGGCTCGGCCAAGGTGGCGATGCCCGCTTCCGGATGCGCAGCCAGGTTGGCCGCCACCTGATCGATGATCACCGGCGGGATCAGCGGCTCGTCGCCCTGCACGTTGACCACGATGGCGTCAGCCGGCAAACCGAGATACGCGGCCACTTCGGCCAGACGGTCAGTGCCCGATTCATGATCGGCACGGGTCATCAGCACTTCGGCGCCGAAGGCCTGGCAGGCTTCGAGGATGCTGGTGTCGTCGGTGGCGATGACCACACGGCTGGCACCGCTCTTGCGGGCCTGCTCCCACACATGTTGCACCATCGGCTTGCCGGCAATCAGCAGCAGCGGTTTGCCTGGCAGGCGGGTGGAGCGCAGCCGGGCGGGGATTACAACCGTAAATTCAAGGCTCATTTGTCAAGACGCTCGTCGTCGGTCAGGGTGCGTGCCTCGCTTTCCAGCATGACCGGGATACCGTCGCGAATCGGGTAGGCCAGGCCAGCGCCCTTGCTGATCAGCTCGGTCTTGTCGGCGCTCAGCTTGAGCGGGCCCTTGGTGATCGGGCAGGCCAGGATATCGAGCAGTTTGGTGTCCATTGGAGGCTTCCTTTAGGCCAGGTGGCCGGAAATTGAAAACGGGCTCAGGGTTTGCGCAACAAGCGTTGCAACTGGTTGTCGAACCAGGCGCTGAAAGCCGGCGTAGGCTGCGCTTCGACGGCCAGGTACCACCAGTCGTCAGCGGCAAAGGCCCGGCATTTCACCGCGTCCTTTTCGGTCATGACCAGCGGCAGTGGCGGGCTGAAAGCCAGGCTCCGGGCACTGAACTGCGCATGGTCGGCGAAGGGATGCGGCACCGGCTGCCAGTTTAGCCCCAGCAGGGTGTTGAAGAAACGTTGCGGGTTGCCGATACCGGCCACCGCATGCAGGCGCTGGCCGGCGGGGAAATGGTCGAGCGCACGGCGCTCGCCACTGCGCACGTTGACCAGGGCGGACGGCTGCAGGCGGAAACCGAAACCATCGGTGCGGTCTTCGCTGGCGCCGTTGAACAGCACCGCGTCAGCCTCACGCAAGCGGTCGGCCGGCTCACGCAAGGGCCCCGCCGGCAGGCAGCGGCCATTGCCCAGGCCGCGGGTAGCGTCGATCAGCACCAGTTCCAGGTCACGGGCCAGGCGGTAATGCTGCATACCGTCGTCGCACAGGATCAGGTCGAGGGGTTCGCTTGCCAGCAGTGCCTGCACGGCACGGGAGCGATCGGGGTCGATCATCAGTGGCACGCCGGTGCGTTGCACGATCAGCAGCGGCTCATCGCCCGCCTGATCGGCCGCCTGATCGGCCTGCACCCGCCAGGGCAGCTGTGGAGGCTTGGCACCATAACCGCGGCTGACCACACCCACCTTCAGCCCCTGCTGGCGGCAGTGTTCGATCAGCCAGAGGATCATCGGCGTCTTGCCGGTGCCACCGACGGTGATGTTGCCCACCACAATGACCGGTACCGGTGCCCGGTAGCTGGCACTGTCACCCCTTAGAAAACGTGCCCGCTTGCGCGTGACCACGCGGCGATACAAGGCCTCCAGCGGACGCAGCAGCGCCAGCGCCGGATGCCCGGCGTACCAGGCAGCGAGCAAGCGGTCGGCGAACGCCATCAAGGCGTGCCCTGGGCCGCCTCGACGGTGGTCATGCGCAACTGGCTGAAACCGAGCTTGCCGGCAGCATCCATTGCGGTGACCACAGCCTGGTGCGGGGTCTTGCCGTCGGCGCTGATGGCCAGCGGCAGCGTGTTGTCGCCGCCCGACTCGCGCTCTATGGCCTCGCTCAGGGTGGCCAGGTCGCTTTTGGGCAGCAGGTGGTTGTTCACCGAATACACGCCTTCGGCGCTGATGGTGATTTCTACCAGCTTGCCCGGGTCGGCCGGCGCCGGCTCGGCGCTGGTGGCTTCGGGCAGCTCGACGCGAAGTTGCGTTTCGCGGGTGAAGGTAGTGGTAACCACGAAGAACAGAAGCAGGACGAACACCACGTCGATCAGCGACGCCAGGTTGATGTCGACGTTCTCCCGCTGGCGATTGCGCCGGAACTTCACGCCTTGCCTCCGGCCACTTCCACTTCACGGTCACCCTGGATCACTTCCACCAACTTGATCGCCTCCTGCTCCATGCCGATCACCAGTTCATCGATGCGGCGCAGCAGGAAGCGGTGGAAGAACACCGCCGGGATACCGACCATCAGGCCAGCCGCAGTGGTGACCAGGGCCTTGGAGATGCCACTGGCCAGCACGGCGGCGTTGGCGGTCATCTGCGAGCCCATGAAGGCGCTAAAAATGTCGATCATGCCCAGCACGGTGCCCAGCAGGCCGAGCAGAGGCGCCATGGCGGCGATGGTGCCGAGGGTGCTGATGTAGCGCTCCAGTTCATGGATGACGCGCGAGGCGGCCTCCTCGATGCACTCTTTCATGATCTCCCGACCGTGACGCGAATTGGCCAGGCCCGCCGCGAGGATTTCACCCAGTGGCGAATCGGCACGCAGGGCCTTGAGCTTGTCACTGGTCAGTTGCTTGTCCTTGATCCACATCCATACCTGGCCCAGCAGGTGCGGCGGGGTGACGCGACTGGCGCGCAAGGTCCACAGGCGTTCGACGACGATAGCCATGGCAGCGATGGAGCTCAGAATGATCGGCAGCATCATCCAACCACCGGACTTGACCAATTCCCACACAATAAACGCCCCTTCGGAAAAAGGTCGCCACTCTACCATAGGCGCGCCGAGGGCTCATCTGCCGGAGGTCAGGGAATTCGGCTGTCAGGCGACCGGGTCGGGCCTCTGGGTCGTGCAGTAACTGTGCGGGTTTACCTGCGAAAGGGCCAGATCAGCCACCACCAACATCACGCCAGAATCGCCGCTGTCGGCGCACATCCTCAACCTCCCCGTGCCGCCCCAGCACCAACCGCAATGCCCCCTCCACTGCCGTATCATGCATCACCACTCCATGCCGCCCATACCGCTCGACCACCTGCACGTGCGGATGCCCGAAGCTGTTGTTGCGCCCCCGCGAAATCAATACCCCGCGCGGTGCGGTAGCCCGGACGAACGCCTCGGTGGACGAACTGCGGCTGCCATGATGCGGCGCCTGCAGCCAGTCGATACGCGGCACTTCAGTGTCCGCCAGCCAGGCCCTTTCGGCAGCAGCCTCGATATCCCCTGCCAGCAGCAAGCGCTCACCCTGCGCTTCGACCAACAAGACACAGGAACGGTCATTACTGCTCTGCCCGTCCACCCAGCGCCACAGCGAAAAGCGCACGCCATCCCAATCCCATTGCTCGCCACTGACACAAGGCTGCAACGGAACATCAACCAGCGCTTCCCCACCGATTATCCGCTTGATCGGCAAACCACGCTGGATGGCTCCGGCCCCGCCCGAATGATCGGCATGCGCATGGCTGATCACCATCACGTCAAGGCCGCCCACCCCCAGCTTGCGCAAGGTTGGCAGCACCACGCGTTCCCCCAAGTCGCTTTCCCCCCTGGCCGGCCCGGCATCGTAGAGGAGGCTGTGATGCCGCGTACGCAAAAACACCGCCAGCCCCTGGCCAACATCCAGCTGCCAGACCTCGACCTGGCCAAACGGCACCGGCTCCCTGGGCACCCACAGCGCCAGCAGCATCACCCCTCCCAACCCGCGCAGCGGCACACCACGGGGCAGCAAAATCAACAGCGCACCCAGACATACCAGCAGCCAGGCCCACAACGGCAGGGCCGGCGGCACCCATGCCGGGCGCTGCTGCGCCACCAGCGCCAGCCCGCGGAACAGCACATCCAGCAGGCCACCTGCCAGCCAGAGCAACGCCTCGCCAACGCCCGCCAGCGGCAACATCAGCGTGCCCAGCAACGCCAACGGCAAGACCGCCAGGCTGACCCACGGCACCGCCACAAGGTTGGCCAGCGGCGCACTGAGGCTCACCGGCAAGCCGGTGGCCAGCAACACCGGCAGCAAGCCGACGGCGATCACCCATTGCGCACGCGTCCAGGCCTGCCAGGGCCGCCAACCACCCAACCGGGCACTGAAGCAGTAGATGAGCGTGGCCACGGCGGCGAACGACAGCCAGAACCCAGGCAGCAACGCCGCCAGTGGCTCGAAGACAAGCACAGCGACCAGTGCAACCAGCAACGGAAAAAAAACGCCAAGGTGGCGAAAGCGCAGACGCCAGAGCAGCACCACGGCCAGCATCAGGCAGGCCCGCTGCACTGGCACCCCACCGCCAGCCAGCCACCCGTAGGCCAGCGCTGCGGCCATGGCCAGGCCGCAGGCCCAGGGTAACCACGGTAGCCTTGCCGGCCATAGCCCCCAACGCGCCAGCCCGGCAACCAGGCCATAGAGCAAACCGGCGACCAGGCCGATGTGCTGGCCGGAAATCACCAGCAGGTGCACCGTGCCGGTGGCCTGCAACGTCTGCCAGTCCTCCCGGGCCAGGCCCGCACCATCGCCAAGCACCAGGGCCACCAGCGCTGCCTGTCGGCCATTGGCTTCGACCATCAGCAAGCGCTGACGCAGCGCATCGCGCCAACCACCGGCGACTGGCGCCAGCAACTGCCCCGCCTTGACCGTACCCGTAGCGCCCACCCGTCGCGCCAGCAACTGCGCTTCACGGTCGGGCCCATGCGGGTTCAGCAGCCCGTCCGGGCGCTGCAAGGTCACCGCCAGCCGCCACTGCTCGCCCGCCCGCAGCGGCGGCCCGTCGAACCAGCGCAGTTGCAAGCGCTGAGGCAGTTCGGCCCGCCGCGAGCGTGGCGCTTCCAGTTCGAAACGCACGCCTTGTGCTGTGCGGGCCGGCAAACCCGCCACCCGCCCTTCCAGCCACAAGGTGCGCCCCTCCAGGCCGGCAGCCAGACGATCATCAAGGGCCTGCTGAGCAGACCCGCACGCCCAACACAAGCCCAGCAGAAACCAACCCAGTGGCCAGACGCGGGTAAACAGGCTGCCGACAGCGCAGGCTGCCAGGGTTATCAACCATCCGACCGATGGCAATGCAGGAAGAAAGCCCAGGCACAACAGCCCGAGCGCGAGCGCAAACATCCCTGTGCGCATGAGGTAGAGCTCCAGAAGGCGAATCACCTCCTGAGGCATAGCCCAATTGCCGGCAACGCTTGCTCAACAATTGTCACAAACTCTAAACGAGTCGGAGCAGGATTAAGGGCATACTGCCAGGGTCAACGCTCCGGGAGCCTACATGCCGCGCCGACTTTTCAAACGCTACATGCCGGACCCGACCAGCATTCGGGAACACAAGTCCTTACGCTTTTTCGGCAAGTTGCTGCACGATCCCAACCTCTGGCACCTGAACCGCCATTCGGTGGCCAGAGCCATGGGTGTGGGCCTGTTCGCGGCGCTTATTCCCATCCCGATGCAAATGCTGCTGGCGGCGGCCTTGGCGATCCCGGTGCGCGGCAACCTGCCGGTCGCCGTCAGCCTGGTGTGGCTGACCAACCCGTTGACGATGCCGCCGGTGTTCTTCGTCACCTACATGACCGGTGCCTGGCTGATGCAGGTACCGCCGCGCACCCTGCCCGACGAACTGACCTTCCAGTGGATCACCGACCAGCTGTCGACGCTGTGGCAACCCTTCCTGCTCGGCTCGGTGGTGTGCGGCGTGGTGCTGGGCATCCTTGCCTACTTCTCCACCATGTTCTACTGGCGCTGGTGGGTGGGCCGGCAGTGGCGTCGTCGCCAATGCCGGTGCAAGGCTTCAGGCCCGCATGCCGCGGCCGCTGACCAGCAAGCGAACGCAAACAACGTAGAGCACCGCAGTAGCCACCAGCATGAAGGTGATCGCCGTGCCAATGCTGATATCCGACACCCCTAGAATGCCGTAGCGGAACGAGTTGACCATGTGCAGCACCGGGTTGGCCAACGACACGGTCTGCCAAAACGGCGGCAGCAGGTTGATCGAGTAGAACACCCCGCCCAGGTAGGTCAGCGGCGTCAGCACGAAGGTCGGGATGATCGAGATGTCGTCGAAGTTGCGCGCAAACACTGCGTTGACGAACCCAAGCAGCGAAAAGATGGTGGCCGTCAGCAGCACAACCACCACGGTCACGCCCAGGTGGTGCACCTGCAGGTCGGTGAAGAACATCGACAGGATGGTCACGATCACACCCACCGCCAAACCACGCAGCACCCCACCCAGCACATAGCCGACGAGAATGGTGTGCGGCGACACCGGCGACACCATCAGTTCTTCGATCGAGCGCTGGAACTTGCTGCCGAAAAAGCTCGACACCACGTTGCCGTAGGAGTTGGTGATCACCGACATCATGATCAGCCCCGGCACGATGTACTGCATGTAGGTGAAGCCACCCATGTCGCCGATCTGCCGGCCAATCAGGTTACCGAAGATGACGAAGTACAGGACCATGGTGATCGCTGGCGGCAGCAACGTTTGCGGCCAGATGCGCAGAAAGCGCCGCACTTCGCGGTAGACGATGGTGTTCAGGGCGACCCAGTTGGTGCGCAGTTCCACACTCATACGGCCACCTTCGACAGGTTTTTTTCCACCAGGGACACGAACAGCTCCTCGAGTCGGTTGGTCTTGTTGCGCAGGCTCTGCACTTCGATGTTCTGCAGCGCCAGCTGGCCGAACAGCGCGGTGATGCCGATGTCCTTCTCCACCTGCACTTCCAGGGTATGCGGGGTCAGCAGCCGGCACGGGTAGCCCTGCAGTACCGGCGCCGCGGCCAGGTCCTGCTTGAGGTCGAGCACGAAGGTTTCGACATGCAGCTTGCCCAGCAACTGGCGCATGCTGGTGTTCTCGACGATGGTGCCATGGTCGATGATGCCGATGTTACGGCACAGCTGTTCAGCCTCTTCCAGGTAGTGGGTGGTGAGGATGATGGTGATGCCCTTCTGGTTCAGCTCGGTGAGGAAGCTCCACATCGAGCGGCGCAGCTCGATATCCACCCCGGCGGTAGGTTCGTCCAGGATCAGCAGCCGCGGTTCGTGGATCAATGCACGGGCAATCATCAGACGCCGCTTCATGCCGCCGGACAACGAACGCGACTGCACATCACGTTTGTCCCACAAGCCCAGCTGGGTCAGGTACTGCTCGGCGCGCTCCTTGGCCAGCTTGGGCGGGATGCCGTAGTACCCGGCCTGGGTGACGACGATGTCGAAGGTCTTTTCGAACTGGTTGAAGTTGAACTCTTGCGGCACCACGCCCAGGCAACGCTTGAGCGCGGAGGGCTCGCGGTCCAGGTCGTGACCGAACACGTTCACTGTGCCGCTGGTCTTGTTCACCAGGGTCGAGAGAATGCCGATGGTGGTGGATTTACCGGCGCCGTTGGGGCCGAGCAAGGCGAAGAAGTCGCCTTCGGCAACATCGAGGTCGATGCCTTTGAGGGCCTGAAAGCCATTGCCGTAGGTCTTGGTCAGCTGTCGGATGGACAGGGCGGAACTCATAGCGGGTCACTTACCGAAGAAAAAGGTGCAGGACACGCCAGGTAAAGTCACTGGCGCAGTGAGTGCAGCCATGGTGCTAGGCCAGGCTGCACAAGTACAGTCACATCTATTGATAATGACTATCGAAGCGGGTTCAAGTGAGCGCGGTCATCACTGCGGCCTGGTAGGCCGGGCGTTGCTTCAGGCGTTCATACCAGGCTTGAAGGTGGTACATGGCCGGGCGCTCGATGGGCAGTTCGAACCAGGCATAAATGAAGCTACCCAGTGGGATGTCGCCCATGCCGATCTGGTCACCGGACAGGTACGGCTGATTGGCCAGGGTTTCGTCGGCAATAGCCAGTAATTGCGCGCACTGCTTGTGCGCGGCGTTGATTGCCACCCAGTCGCGCTGGTCTTCCGGCGTGCGCAGCAGGCCCCAGAACAGCGGGCGGAAGGGTGCGGCGAAGGACGATGTGGTCCAGTCCATCCACTTGTCGGCCAGGGCGCGCTGGCGTGGGTCTGCCAGATACCAGCCCTGCTCCGTGCCATACTCCGCGCACAGGTAGCGAACGATGGTGTTGGACTCCCACAAAGTCAGGTCGCCGTCTTCGAGCATCGGCACCAGGCCGTTGGGGTTGCGGGCGCGGTAGTGCGGCTCGTTGACCACGCCGAAGGCGCCGCCGGCGTCGATGGATTCGAAGTCCAGGCCCAACTCGTGGGCGATCCACAGCGCCTTGCGCACATTGCTCGAATTCTTGCGGCCCCAGATCTTCAGCATGGCAACATCCTTTTGAATGCGGAGGTGGCACAGTCTACTCCAGACCTTCGCCGCCTGTACTGGCCTCTTCGCGGGCAAGCCCGCGCCTACATCCATCGGTGGTGTCGTCACGTACCGTTGTAGGAGCGGGTTTACCCGCGAATGGGCCAGACCTGCCGGCCAATATCCCCGGTCATTCACCGTCGCAGCCGCCACCGCATTCGCGGGCAAGCCCGCTCCTGCATTGATCGGGGGTCGACATTTGCCGTTGTAGGAGCGGGTTTACCCGCGAAGAGGCCAGACCTGCCGGCCAATATCCCCGGTCATTCACCGTCGCAGCCGCCACCGCATTCGCGGGCAAGCCCGCTCCTACATTGATCTGGGTCGACATTTGCCGTTGTAGGAGCGGGTTTACCCGCGAATGGGCCAGACCTGCCGGCCAATATCCCCGGTCATTCACCGTCGCAGCCGCCACCGCATTCGCGGGCAAGCCCGCTCCTACATTGATCGGATCGACACCTGCCGTTGTAGGAGCGGGTTTACCCGCGAATGGGCCGGTACAGGCGAATAAATGAACTGAAACTCCCACCGCCACACTCTGTCACTGTTCTGAACATGCCGTTCACAGCATTGCGTCTAAGCTGTCTGGGACGGCTCAAGCCCTTGGTTCCAAGGAGGACCGATTATGTTGCTGTTGTGGTTGGTGGTGCTGGTGATCGGCGCGGCGTACCTCACGCATCGGCGCCTGGCGCCTTTGCAGATTCTCGGCATCATGGCGGCCTATGTGCTGCTGATGGGTATTTTCAGCAGTGCCCCGGGCTGGCTGCTGGCCCTGATCTGGGTGGTGCTGGCCCTGAAGATCGCCCTGGTTGCGCTCCCGCAGTGGCGACGCAAAGTATTTACCGCCCCGGTATTCCGCTGGTTCCAGCGCACCCTGCCGCCCATGTCGCAGACTGAGCGCGAAGCCATCGACGCCGGCACCGTGTGGTGGGACGGCGAACTGTTCAGTGGCCGCCCCGACTGGCGCACCTTGCTGGCCTACCCCGCACCGAAGCTGACTGAAGAAGAGCAGGCCTTCATCGATGGCCCTACCGAAGCGCTGTGCGCCATGGTCAGCGACTGGCAGATTGGCCAGGACCTGGACCTTCCGCCCGAAGCCTGGGCACATATCAAGCAACATGGCTTTTTCGCCCTGATCATCCCCAAGGAATACGGCGGCAAGGGCTTCTCCGCCTACGCCCACTCCCAGGTGGCGATGAAACTGGCCACCCGCAGCGGTGACCTGGCCTCCACGGTAATGGTGCCCAACTCCCTCGGCCCTGCCGAACTGCTGCTGCACTACGGCACCGACGAACAACGCAACCACTACCTGCCGCGCCTGGCCCGTGGCGAGGAAATCCCCTGTTTCGCACTCACCGGCCCACTGGCCGGCTCCGACGCTGGCGCCATGCCCGACACCGGCATCATCTGCAAAGGCCAGTGGCAAGGCGAAGAAGTGATCGGCCTGCGCCTGAACTGGGAAAAGCGCTACATCACCCTCGGCCCGGTCGCCACCCTGCTGGGCCTGGCATTCAAGGCCTACGACCCGGACCACCTGCTGGGCGATGAGGAAGCACTGGGCATCAGCCTGGCGCTGATCCCCACCGATACCCCCGGGGTGGAAATCGGTAAACGCCACCTGCCACTGGGCGCTGCGTTCATGAACGGCCCCAACAGCGGCAAGGACGTGTTCGTCCCGCTGGACTTCCTCATTGGCGGCCAAGCGATGCTTGGCAAAGGCTGGATGATGCTGATGAACTGCCTGTCGGTGGGCCGCTCCATCTCCCTGCCAGCCGTGGGCACCGGTGCCGCCAAGTACACCAGCCTGGTGACCGGCCAGTACGCCAATATCCGCGAGCAGTTCAACGTGCCACTGGCGGCCTTCGAAGGCATCCAGGAATCACTGGCACGCATCGGTGGCAACGCTTGGCTGATGGACAGTGCCCGCCTGCTGACCGCCAAGGCCGTGGACCTGGGCGAGAAACCCTCGGTGCTGTCGGCGATCCTCAAGTACCACCTGACCGAGCGTGGCCGCGAATGCATCCAGCACGCCATGGACGTGCACGGTGGCAAGGGCATCATCATGGGCCCGAACAACTACCTGGGCCGTAATTGGCAAGGGGCGCCGATCTTCATCACGGTCGAAGGCGCCAACATCCTTTCGCGCAACCTGATGATCTTCGGCCAGGGCGCCATTCGCTGCCATCCGTTCGTGCTCAAGGAAATGGCATTGGCCGGGCGTGAAGACCACGATCAGGCGCTTCAGGAATTCGATGACCTGCTGATGAAACACATCCTGTTCGCCGCCGGCAATGCGGCCAGCACTTTGGTGTTCAACCTGGGGCTGGGGCTTTTCGAGAAAGTACCGGGGGACACGCTGAGCCAAGGCTACTTCCGGGCCCTCAACCGCCAGGCCGCCGCCTTTGCCCTGCTGGCGGACCTGTCGATGATGCTGCTCGGCGGCGCGCTAAAGCGCCGGGAACGCCTGAGTGCCCGGCTGGGCGATGTACTCAGTTACCTGTACCTGTCAAGTGCCGCGCTCAAGCGCTACCACGATCTCGGTTCGCCCGAGCACATGCAGCCCCTGCTGCGCTGGGCGATGGAAGAAAGCCTGGGCCAGGCGGAGCACGCGCTGGACCGGTTGCTCGACAACTTCCCCAACCGCTTCGTCGGCTGCGCGCTACGGGTGCTGGTATTCCCCTTCGGCCGCCGGCACACCGGGCCGAGCGATGAACTGGACGCCGAGGTGGCAGCGCTGATCGGGCGCAGCAAAGGCGACCCTGCGCTGGAAGAGCTGCTTGCCGGTTGCTTCAGGCCGCAAGCCGACGGCGACCCGGTGGCAGCCCTGCAACGGGCCTGCGACCTGCTGGAGGAGGCGACGCCGCTGCACAACACGCTGCATCGGGCAATCAAGGAAGGCAAGGTACAGCCAGCGCCCGGGCAGTCGGTGATCGATGCGGCAGTCGACAGTGGTGTACTTCAGCCTGATCAGGCGCAACACCTGCATGCTGCCGAGCAGGCGCGCCGTGCGGTGATCGACGTGGATGCCTTCGACAAGGCACAGCTGCTACCGGAGCAAGGCAAGGTACGCTGAGACAGGGGCCGTTTTGCGGCCCCTTCCCCAACCGGCGTATACTCCGCGCCCCGTTTCAACCACCTCGAGGACCACCCCAATGGCTAACCCCCACCTGGAATATCACCTGCAACTGCTGAACCACCTGCGCACCATATTGGTGGCCCTGGGTGAAGCCGAGCAGGTGCCGGAGGAAAGCCACGCCCTGTTCCTCGAACGCTTCGACGAACTGCTGACCCTACTGCCGCAAAACCCACTGGAAAGCCAATACCTGGGCCAGGACCTGACATGCCAGGTGATTCAGCGCTACCCGCAAATCGCCCACCTGGTGCCACGGGACCTGCTGTGGTTCTTCGGCGGCGACTGCCTGCACTACATGCCCGATGAAGAACTGTCCGTTTACCAGCAACTGGAGGAGCGCCGCTACGAGGCAGAGCAGAATGACGAACCCTTCGACTGGCATGCTGAAAAACAGCTATTGAGCCCAACCGGCCCAGCCTCCCGTCACTGATCTTTCCATGCACCCGGCGCTCTAGCCGGGTGGTTGTCGACATTTCAACACGCTGGTCGCACTCCGCCCTACATCCGCTTCGCCCCCCCGCCCGTACGCTGTCGCTCGTTTCAAGGATGCCCTGGCAACCCTGAAACGCTGCGTGCCTTCACGCAGCCAGCCAACCTATCAACGTATGGATTGAACCATGAACAAGATCTTCATGACGCTAGCCTTGGGCCTGGCAAGTACCACGGCTTTTGCCGATGAAAGAGGCCAGATCCTTTTCAAAGGGCATATCAACGGCGGCGGTACTTGCCCGATCGAGATTGTCATACCGGGCTCGGGCGCAATTGGCGCCGTTGAGCTTGGAAACTACGCGGTCAAATACTTCGACACCAACACCGTCACCCCCGACATCCCATTCGCGTTACGCGTTGATGCAGATGTAGGCACCTGCAATATTCCAAGTCCTTACAAAACCCAAGTCACATTCAACTCTCACCACGGCGATGCAGGCCCTGGAAATGCTTACTATGCCATTCGCAGCGGCGGTGGATTAGCGCAGGGCCTGGCGTTGGCCATCAAGGATGATATGTTGGGAAATGTCGCTCCGCGAACGCCATCCAAGGAGTACGACATTGCATCCACAGGCGTAACAGACCTCAAGTTCTACGCTTCGTACTTGAAGACCGGCACAGTGACCGATGGTGATGCCAACGCAGATGTGAACTTCAGTATCACGCTGCCTTGATGCCCTGCCAGGTGCCTTCGCGCACCTGGATCCCACTGTCACTCAAAATCGGTCATTTTCCATGCTCCCCGTCACCCGCACTTCGACGATGCTGGGCGGTTGCCTGCTGCTTCTGGCCAGCTTGCTGAACAGCGCCCAGGCCGCCCTTACCATCAGCAGCACGCGCATCATCTACGAAAGCAGTCAGCGCAGCGCTTCGGTGGTAGTTGCCAACCCCAGCCAGCGCCCCTTCGCCGCCCAGACCTGGGTCAATACCCAGGCCGATGACACCACCACGGCCGTACCGCTCATGACCGCCCCGGCCTTGTTCAGGCTGGCTGCAGGCAAGGACCAGTCGGTTCAGATCAGCGGCCTGCCAAACGACCTGCCCCAGGACCGCGAATCGTTGTTCTTTTTCAACCTGCAAGAAATTCCCCAGGCCATCGACGGTAAACAGAACACCCTGAACATTGCCCTGCGCACGCGGATTAAATTGTTCTACCGCCCGACGCAGGTTCAAGGTAATCCGGAGCACAGGCTCAAGGAGCTACGCCTGGTCAGAACCCTGCGCGACGGCCGCCCACACCTGACTTTGCACAACCCCACGCCCTATCACTACACCTTCAACCGGCTGGACCTGGTCAAGGGCAAGCAACAGGAAGCCCTGCCGGGTGTAGACATGGTGCCCCCCATGTCCGAGCTCAGCTACCTGCTGCCCCCCAGCCTGGAAGGCCCCGGCTTGCAGGCCATCGTAGCGGTGATCAATGACTACGGCGGCATCAGCAAACCGCTGACGCTTCCGGTGCACGACACCCCCTGACCTCCGGCCACTCCTGAAGGAACCACAATGATCCTGCAACCCCACGGGTGCAGGCGTATTCGCCTGCGCCACGTTTGCCCAATGGTTCTCTGCCTGGCGTCCGGCAAGGTGCTGGCAACACCCACACCACCGGTAGGCGCCGAGTTCGAGGCAAGCTTTCTGTACCTGTCCCCTGGGCAGCCCAGGACGAACGCCGCTCAGGCCCTGCACGCGCTGTCCGAACAGCAAGAGTTGCCGCCCGGGCGCTATCCCGTGCAAGTGCTGGTCAACCTGAGCCCCGCCGGCGTGCATGAACTTGCGTTCGAGCCGCCAGCCGGGGATGGGCAATTGCAGCCGTGCCTGCCCCCCGGCCTGATGGCCGAACTGGGGCTGCGACTGGATGCCATTTCTGACCCCACCACACTTGAAAACGCCTGCCTCGACCTGCCCAGGCTGGTGCCGGGCGCACGCGTCGACTTCGATGCCAGCCTATTGCAACTGGCTATTTCCATACCGCAAATCGCACTGCAGCGCGATATGGCAGGCCAGGTAGACCCGGCGCGCTGGGAAGATGGCATACCGGCCGCCTTCGTCAGTTACCAGGCGGCCACGCAGCAAAGCCAAAGCCGCGGACGCGGCAGCCAGAACAGCCAGGATTTGTTCCTGAACAGCGGCATCAACCTCGCCGGCTGGCGTTTGCGCAGCAACCAGTCCTGGCGCCGCGACGAGCAGGGCCGGCAAACCTGGGACCGTTCCTACACCTACGCCCAGCACGACCTGCCAGGCAGTTGGGGCAACATCACGCTGGGCGAAACCTTCACCAGCAGCGACATATTCCGCAGCGTGCCAGTCACCGGCGTGCGTCTTGCCTCCGATTTCGACATGCTGCCTGACGCGATGCGCAGTTATGCCCCCACCCTGCGCGGCGTGGCGCAATCGCGCGCCAAACTCGAAGTGTGGCAGAACGGCTACCCGATCTACTCAACGTATGTCAGCCCTGGCCCGTACGCTATCGACGACCTGAACGTGGGCGCCACGGGCGAGCTGGAGGTGGTACTGACCGAAGCCGATGGCCAGGTGCGGCGGTTCATCCAGCCCTATGCCAGCATTACCAACCTGCTTCGTCCCGGGGTCTGGCGCTACAGCACCACGCTGGGCCGCTACAACCCGGCCCAAAGCCAAGATGACCCGCTGCTGTGGCAAGGAACAATGGCCTTGGGCATGGTCTGGAATGCCACCCTGTATGGCGGCTTGATGGCCAGCCAAGGCTACACCGCCGGCGCCATCGGCATCGCACGGGACCTGGGGACAATTGGGGCGCTTTCCTTCGATATCACCCATGCACGCAGCGATATCGCCCCCATGGAACATCATTCCCTGCAAGGCATGAGCTATGGCGCCAGATACAGCAAAGCCTTCAACAACGGCACACACTTGCGCTTTGCCGGGTATCGCTATTCCACCCAAGGCTATCGAGACTTCGACGAGTGGGTCAGCCAGCGCAGCAGCGACCGATTGTTCCTGGGCAGCCGGCGTAGCCGAATAGAGGGCTCGATCAACCAGCGTGTGGGCGAGCGCAGCACACTCAGCCTTACGCTTTCGCAGCAGGATTACTGGCAACGCAGCGATAGCCAGCGTCAGTTCCAACTCAATTTCAACACCTCGCACAACGGCGTCAGCTACAACCTCTACGGGTCGCAATCACTGACGCAAAACAGTTCGGGCAGTGACCGTCAGTTTGGCCTGAGCGTATCCCTGCCGCTGGAGTTCGGCCGCAGCAGCAGTTTAAGCCTTGACTTGCAAAACTCTGCCCACGGTACTTCGCAGCGGGCAGCGTTGAACGGCCAAGTGGACCGCGTAAGCTACAATGCCACAGTCGCATCCAGCGAACAGCGGCAACAAAGCGCCGGCCTTTCCGTGGCCTACCAGGCACCTCAGGCAACCCTCGGCGCCGGCCTCTCGGTATCGGATGACTACAGCAGCCTGTCGCTGAATATGAGTGGCGCGGCATTGCTGCACGCTGATGGTTTGGAATTCGGGCCCTACCTGGGCGAAACCATTGGTCTGCTGCATGTCCCCGATACCGCTGACGTGGGGTTACAGAGCCACGGCGCCGTGCGCACCAACACCAAAGGCTATGCCCTGGTTCCCCATTTGCGTCCCTACCGGCTGAACCAGCTCGTGCTCGACACCGACCGGCTGAACCCGGAGGTCGAGATCAGCAACGGCATCGCCAATGCCATACCTCGCCGCGGCGCAGTCATCAAAACCCAGTTCCAGGCCCGTCGCGCCAACCGTGTGGTGCTGACCCTTGCCACCAAAGACCAGCAGCCTTTGCCCTTTGGCAGCCAGCTCCACGACGCCAATGAAAACGTGTTGGGCATGATCGGCCCGGCAGGCCGCGTGATGGTGTCTGTTGCCGACGGCCTGCAGCGCCTTGAAGCGCGCTGGGGCGAAGCGTCCGAAAACCGCTGCAGCTTCGCGCTGGACCCGCAGACCATTGCTCAACAGCAAGGCTATCGCGTGCTATCGCTGACATGTGAATGACTTCACCCGCGCCCTTCTCGCCATGCAACTCGTGCCCAGAACGGCCGCTCAACACCAGGAACTGCGAATGAAACGCCTCATGCCTTGGGCGCTGCCCATAGCGCTGCTCAGCAGCTATCAAGCCCACGCCGCCGACCGCTGCAATTGGACCGTCGGCAGCCAGCCAATGACCATAACGCGCATACTCAGCGGCGTGATGCATGTCCCTGCGAACGCCGAGCCAGGCAGCGCCATCGGCACACCCAACCTGTCCTCGTATACCCAGTCCATGCCACGCTCGGAACTGCTCTGCTTCAACGATGGCGACGTACTCTGGCGTTTCGACATGAACGCCAGGGATGTATTTCCCGACCCGCTCCCCCCCGTTGAAGGTGAGCCCTCCGATGGCTATATCCTGAAAACCAACATCGACGGGGTCGGCGCGCGCATCCGGCTACGGGCACCTTTCAACGGCGCAGTCCCCACTTTCTTCATGCCAGAGGGTGGCCCACACAACCCTTTCATCCCGATGCGGTCGACCATGCAGGCCAACAACCAGCTTGGGGGCTTCAAGCTCAGCGGTATCACGAGCGAGGTCACCCTGGTCAAAACGGGGGATATTGCCCCCGGCCAGCATACGATAGACACCGAACTGTTCACCGGGCATTTCGATGCCACAGGCTTGGGCCTGGTACTGCGCTATCGGTTACAGGCCCAGGTGTTGCAAACCCAATGCGCCCTCATCGGCGACCCGATAAGCGACACCCCCGTAGAGCTGCAGACATGGGACAAATCACATTTCGTCGGCAAAGGCACCACAACAGCGACCGTGCCGTTTTCAATTACCCTGAGCAACTGCAAGACAGACCCGGGGGGACTGACCATGGCAACCATCGAACTCGAACCCACCAAGGGGTCGACCCCCGTACCGGGGCTGGACGGCGTATTCACGCTCACCACTGACTCCACAGCGGAAGGGGTTGGCATCCAGGTGCTGAAAGATGACGGTACCCCCCTACCGCTGCAACGGGAAGAGCACCTCCAACCGATCCAGGAAAACACCACCGTGCTGAATTTTGGCGCACGCTTCTACCAGACTGACGAGGCCAGCGCAGTCGTTGCCGGCGACGCGTTCGGCGCTTTGAACTTCACCCTTCGCTACCGTTGAACCGAGCGGACAAAAAGGCGCCCAACGTCCATTAAGGACTTGGGCGCCGGATTGATCCAGGTTCAGGTTGCAGTATCAAGCCTCACTCTCGGTCGAACTCAGAATATTCTGCGGGTCATAACCGTACAGGCACTCCCCTTTTTCAGGGTCTGTCACCTTGATCAGACGGTTGAGCGCATCATATTCCAGAATACGACCAGCTTCGTCGTGTGTCAGGTTGCCATTTTCATCGTAAAAAAGCTCTGTATGAGTGGGCTCAAGATCGTCGACTTTGTTTTCAATGCCTGAAAGCTGAGCAGGATCCGCAGGGTTTGTGAAATGGTAGATCGCCAGATTACGCCCACCGCCGTCATATTGCGTCACAACCTGACGAATGTTATCCACCGCGTCAAAGCCAAACACCTGGCGGGCTATCTTCTTGCCATGAGGGTCAATTGGGCACAGGTCGCCCTCGCAGGTATAATCGACCAGCCGACCGCGCAAATCATACCTGTACGTTTCTTTACGCAGCACGGTGGGCGGTGTCGCAGGGCCTTCTGCAAGAACGCGTTCAATGATGCGGTCAAATTCGTCATATTCCTGGGTAAGTACTTGCTCGGGCCCTTGGCTGAAGGTGAACGTTCGCGAACGCTCGCGCTCCAGGTCATCATATTCCAACGTCGTTTTAAGCGTATTGACCGGGTCGCTTGATGCATCAGTGGTTGCATAGCTCGCTGTACGCCCCAGGTCGTCGTATGCGAATTGGCTCGACAGGTCTCCCAGTGTGGTGGTATCAAGCCGACCCACATTGTCGTATTCATTGATCTGGGTCTGGTTCAGCACATCCCGGTACGACTCCATTCGCCCCCTGTAGCTATAGCCATACTCCATGTCGTATTCACCACGCGTTTCAACGCGTACTTCACCCGTGCTGTAGTACGTGCGCGAAATCGATTGCCCTTGGGCCTCGACACAGCTTTCCAGGCGTGCGTTCTGCTTGTCGAACACATAATTGGCTTCTTTGCCCCCCAGTTTTCGTAGCACAGGTTCTTCTGTCAGGTAGGGACGATAATCGTATTCGATAACACCCAATGGCGTGCTTACCTTGTTGGGTTTGAGCTCACCCGTCTTGTATTCATATTCCTGTAAACGGCCACCGGTTTTCGACCAATCCATCAGGTCCAGGCCGTTGAAGTGTTGCTCACCCAGCAGCTCAAGGTCATTCACCCGAATGGTGATGGGTAAGTCCTTGTCGGTGTGTGCCGCAAAGGTTCTGTAAACAACCTCATCCTTACGTAGTTCATGAGCCAGCAGGCGATCGAGACCATCGTAGGTGAATTTTTCTCTCTGCTTTTGCTCCGCGTTACCCAGCCCTGACTCTTCCTGATGTTTGCGACCCAATCCATCGTATTGGGTCAGCGTCTCGCTCTTGAGTACGGTTTCCTGTTCATCAGTCGGCTTCTCCTGCACCCACCGTCGAACCTGCACAGGCAACTCAAAGCGGTTCAGCTGGGTTTCAGTGACCCCGGTCTTGGCGCCGTTTTCCAGTTCGTTCCCCTCAGCGTCCAGCACCTTCTGCCGCCACTCGCGTTTGATCGGGCCGGTTTCTCCATCGCCGATCGGGTTGGTTTGCGCGAACTCGCCTACGCCATCAGGGCCGACGACACATAGTTGCTCACCCCAGGCATCGTACTTGTAGCCGCTTTTCAAAGGCAGGTCACGGCCCTTGAGCCAGTCAATTTCAGTCTCTTCCAGCAACCTGCCCCATGCGTCGAACCGGGCCGTGTAGATGGGTTTGGTACCCCCTTTGGGCAGACCATTGTCCGGGTCTTCCCGTTCTTCCCTGATCGTGCGATGGGCACCATCGAAATAGGCCACAGTCATCACACCCTTCACATCGTATTGTGTCTGGGTGGCCTGAACGCCCTCGTCGTTGCTCAGTTGATATTCGTAGCGTTTAAACGCCTCTTCTTCCTTGCCCGGGCTGACAATCTCCCGCTCGACGCGCAGCAGTGCGTCCCATACGGTCATGATTTCCGTATTGGTTTCATCACGGCTGAGCACCGTTTCTCCCGATGCCAGGGAGCGCTGCACTCTGATTTCCTTGTTGGTGCCGTCGTAGCCAGTCAGTAGCTGCTTGTCCTGCAGCACTTTCATGGTGCCCTTGACCAAGGGGCCCCGACCCTCGGCAGCATCCCAGCTGAGTGTTTCGAAGGTGTAAGTATGCGCCATCAGGGTGTCGAGCGTGTCCGGTTCGTTCGGTTCACCCTTTTTCGGGTTCGGGTAGCGCGTTTGCTGGCTCTTGAGGCGACCATGTTGCAATGGTTTATCAGCCTCATTGCCCGTTTCATCCTTAGCCTGCTCAAAAGCATGGTGTGTAGCTTTTGTTTCATTGCCACTGGTATAGGTTTCGACCTGCACTTCCAGCCAGTTCTGTTGCTGGGTATGCGGTTGGGCACTGGTCAGCGTTGGCAACTGCTGATAGGTGTAATGCGTGGTGCGAACCGCAGCACTGCCGGGATAGCCGGCTGCCGGCTTCTGGATTTTTTCCTTCAGGTAGGTAACGAAGCCTTCTGCATGGCCTGGGAAGCCCGGCTCTTCTGCCTCATACCAAGTGTAAGTCTCTTCAATACCAGTGACGGCCCTATGCGTCTTCAGGTTGCCGTGATCGTCGTAGGTGCTGGCTTCCGCCAACGTGAACCTGGCGGACGGGTCGTCCTTCAACCACCAGGACGTATCGATGCTGTGGACCAATTGACAATACTTTGGCTGCTCCTTGAACAGGGCGCCAGGCTTGAGGTTATACCCCGTCTGGACTTCCTTGATCTGGTTGCCGATAACTTCGGTTTCGTCGGCATTCAGCGCCTCACCTACATAGGTCGTTTCCCTGGTAAGCAGGTGGAACTTGTTGAACTCGCGGACGGTGCTGCGTACGGGCTTTTCATCAACCCAGAGTGTCTCTGTGGTGGCATAGTCATAGTCGATAACCTGGCGGAACAGATTGTCCAGGCCATCGTTTACCCAGGTCAGCGGTGCATTGCCACCCAGGAAGTTGTAACCGTTGCTGGAATAGGTATAACGCGTGTCGATCGAAGGTTGCTCATGGCCTGGGTGCTGCACATGCCGTGTAACCCTTGGCAGGGGGTCCAGGCCCGAACCGATCGGGAACTGGTGGCCGCCATCACCATAGGTGAGTTCATCCTTACCGTCCGAAGGGGTGTAGACCGTGCTGATGCAATAGATATCTCTGATGCGGCTATACGTAAAGCCCCACCTCGGCGGTTTTTCGATGCGCAGCCCGGCGCGGTCCACCGGGTTGTCGATGGGCAGTTCGATGCGGTCCACCCGGTTGCCGGTACCCAACACCAGGGTATAGGTGGCGATACCCGTGTCTGTCGGCATCGTCAACTGCACATTGTCATTGCGAACGACTTCCAACAAGGTGACATCGCGCATGTCGGTAATCTTGGTCAACATCGGAAAGCCGTTATGGGTGCCGTATTCCAGGTTCAGCCAATGGCCCTGGCGACTGAAGATGCGGGTCGGCACTGCCCTGACGTACGGGCTCGAACCTTTTCGCTCGAGCACTTCCACCACGCCGGAGCGGTGCACCACCCGCCAGCGGTCTTCAGCGTCCTCATAAAGGTGGAACGTGTCGATCTTTTTCTCCGACATCGTCAACTGGTTGGTAGCGCCGGCACGGCCGTCGGCTTTGAACGTTTCGCCATTGGCCAGGGAAATGATCCGGCGGTTCTGGGCAGGGTCGAATTCGGTGGTGCGCAGGTTCCAGCCTGTACCAAAACCACTGTCGGCAAGGCTGAGCGGGCTATAGCGCAACGTCACGTCAAACTCGGGCCCCGACTGGTCGTTGCCCGAAATGCTGCGAAGCTTGGCGGTGAAAGTGTACAAGCCCGTGCGTGAATCGACGCCGCCCGTCAAGTGGCTCATGAAGTTGAAGGCGTTGGAATGCACCGAACGTTCATCGGACATCATCGTTCTCCTTGGAGTAGCTCGGGATTAGAGGTCAATTTTCACGCAAGAGAGTTTACCGCCCACTTGGGAACCCTCTGAATATTTCTTTTGATCAAGAAGAACACCTCCCGTAACAATAGATTTCAGTGCGGCCGGCCCTAAATCTGCGATCTTTCGCCAGCCGGTTGTTGTCGGCTGTATATATGTTCTAATTGTGAACCACCAACTTTCGCCATCGGGACAGTGAGCCTCGGAGTACATTGTGATCAATGTACCCGACGGGGCGTTCTCGACTCGATACCAATACATATCGTCGTTTTTACAACCATTATTCGGAAAATTAAATTTATGAGGTCCATTCGGTTCTATTTCAATTGAGCAGGTGTTTCCAGCATCAGGCTCATCCTTACCACCCGCAAAATACACTTGTGCCGTGCTTTTCGCCTCGGAAGGATTGTCAAGTGCATAAACACCTGTCACCACTGACAACAAAGCCGAGAGCATACCAACGCACCACGCAGACTGGCAGAGTTTCATGATTACACTCCTTTCAATATATTTAACAGGCCGCCCGCGCAGCAGGCGGCCCATCCGCTTAAACTGGCGTGAACAAAGTATGGTCGATGTAGTTTCGATGACCGAGCGTAGTGGGGCCTCTGTAGGCGAAGCGCCGATAATGGGCATTACCCTGTCGATCCCGTAGCAAAACCACCAGGGATCTCGAAAGTTGATCACGCGTAGCGTTTTCTCCCCCGACGTAGTCGAAATCCATCACCCGATGATTAGTGATTACCAAGGTACCCTGTTCAAAAACATCGTCAAATACTGTTTTTTTCAGTTCCTCTCGGTTGGCCATGAGCTTTGACAAGTTCTCATCAAAGTCGATAGGGACGCTATTAGCCTCCCCTGAATTCCATTTAGCGGCGTCCTTGGCTTCGCTGTCCCGGAAGATAGAACCGGTAAAACTGAACATTACCTCGTTTTTGTTTTCGGACTCCCAACGAATCATGGAAGTGCTGATATGGGGGTCCGATGCGTTCCGCGCCAGAAACTCGATGGTTTCGAAGCTGCTGTTAATCAACTTGAGTATCCAGTAATCCTGCGTTACCAAATTATAATCGAACGCCGGGTCACCGGGTTCGTTCGGGAGACCCGTACTACCTTCTACACGCACGCGCGTCCAGGAATAGTTTTGTTCCCCGAAGACAGGAGGTGATTTGGGCGTTATTTCAATCGTGGCCCCCACGTTGCCGCTGTTATCATCGGATTGATAGGGCCCCCCCGCGTCGGCTAAGAACATACTGTAGAAGGTGGTCGCCTGCCCTGCCCGCGCCTTGGTATGAAGGTAGAGATCCTGCCGGGTTATCGCTTCTTCGTTTCTGGCAGGAAGCGCCTCGGCCAATTGCGAATACACCAAATCAAAACGGTTAGCCACACGACGGATACCCCAAACTCTCTTGTCGGCTGCATCCAAGCCGCCACTGGGGTTGTTGTGATCAGGCAGCGAAGCCACTTCCTGTTTATCTTGCTTGATGGTCAAGCCGATGGTGGCGCGTTCGTCTGCAGTCAATTTATAGTACTGGCCATCCACAGGCTCGGTTTCGATAACTACCTGCAGCCGTAAAGACTGGAACCCGTTCCTCAGCAGTTCGCCCTTGGCACCTTGCTCGGTCCCTCCCGGTACGGTGATGGTATAGCTCTTCAACCTGATCCAGGTGCCCTCTTCCACCAATTGCGCTTCGCCAAATTCGAGCAAGCTGTAGCCTGACGCCAGCACCACGCCATTCTCCACCAACTCGCAGGTCACGACACTGGCGCCCTGTTCTTCACCTGAAGGGGCGATATAGTTACCTTCGCCATCCAGGGTACCCGGGCCGATCAGTTTCCAGCGCCGACGTGCGTCTGGCAGTAATTCCGGGTCTCGCTCTATCAGCGGCACGACCTCACCTGGCTTCAGGCCGGTTGCACGTACAGGGTCGATGACCATCGATTGCAAACCATTGAGCATGACCAGTGTCGACATACGCTGCTGGCTGCCTGTGGCTTGCACTTGCTGGACAGTCAGCTGGCGCCGGCTGGCCGCCTTTTCGGCGGTATAGGAATTTCGGTGGCCGTGGGTCTGCGCAAGCTGACCGCGCGGATCTCCGAGCAGCGACCACTCGATATTGCCCCCCGGCATGGCCGCGCTCAGTGCAATCGGCGTGCGCGCGGCAAACACACCCACCCGCGGCGCGATCTGAACCTGCTCGAACTGCACGATCAGTTGGGTGGTCACGCGATGCGTTTCTTTACCATCGTCAGAATCAAGCTCGGCTGTAATAAAGATTGTCAGGCTGTGATGGCCAATATCCTCAAGCCCAACAGCCTGGTAAAGACCATCAGGGCCGATTTCACCATCGCCCACCGCCAAATGGCTCTGGCGGCTGCGGGCATACCATTGGCTGGCTTGCACCTCCTCCCCTGCCTGATCGCGCAGGGTAAACTTGACTGATCCGCCCGCAGGCACGGTAGTGGTGGGCGAGTCGATGGTATATAACGGGGGTACAGCGACAATGCTGCCAAACACTGCGAGGTCGTGCGGGGTATGCCGTTCGCGCTCCTCGAACTTGTGCAACGTCCCGAACAGTATCGATGCCAGAACATCCAGATTGTCGTCACTCACATGGCCTAGCAGGGCTTTGTCCACAACGATGGTCGCCGAATAAAGCTCGCTTCCGTCTTCGTCCAGGTCATCGGGAATCAGGTAGGGAAACGACTTTGGTATCTGGCCTGGCTGCGTATTTGCCCGCAACTGAATGAAGGTGAGTACCGCACCGTCGCCATAATTGTCCGCCCCCAAGACTTTGGCGCCTGGCGCCGGCTGGGTCAGGATAGTGAAGTTGACGGGCGACAAAGCCGAGTAGCCTGAGAAGTCAATCATGCCCAATTCGAACTGGCCTTGGTGCGCGGGTAACCGTTTGAACCAATCCAGCATGGCGGCAGTGATCAGGCCATTGAGGTGCTCGTCTTCACCCCCCAGGTTGCAGCTGAAACTGGACGCCTCCGCCAGGTCCAGCGTGACCCTCCCGCGCCGGTCGATCTCGCCGGTCACCAGCTTGAGGTCGACGTTCATCATCAGCGAATAACCCATGGACGCATCGATGATGAAGCGCGTCTGCAGGTTTTCTGCCAATGGCGATTGACGCCTGTAGACCCCGGCCAGGATAGGGAAGGTCAGCTGTGCTGTGGAGTTCTCCAGCGACGCATTGGCAAATGAAAGCAGCGGCGGGCCAAATTCGATCCCGCGCAACACGCTTTGTGTGCGGATATGGTCTTCATGGTCGACGTCTGCATTGAACAGCGGAACGAAACTCAACGCACTAAAACGCTGTTTGTATTGCTCGAGCAGCACCTCGTTAAGGCGCGCGCGGCTGAACGCCGCAACGGCCCCCCAACCTTCGGTAATGGGACGCTTGTCCATCCGCTGCAACACATAGGAAATGGGGTTTGACATGTCATTCTCCTGTCAGTGAACGCGAGTGGGTCATACCGAGCGCGTCTTCGATGCCAGCATCTGTTGGCACAAGGCAGTAAAGCGGTCGGGCTGCGAGGGCATGATCAGGTGCCCTTCAAAGCGCCCGTACCCCTCTGATTCATGGGAGGCAATCACCACAATGCCGGGGGATTGCGGCCCACTCTGCGCGGGCACGTACAGGCCGGTGTCAGGGTCGATTTGCCCCGTCCCCACTGCCAGGCGCCACTGTGCGGCCACCGGGTCTTTGTTCGAACCTACGTAAGCTTCAAATTGCATGCTGCCATCGCGCTTTGGTGCAGTGGCCAACTTCACCCTGAGCATGGGCTGCCGCAGGGTGACCAGCACATGTACGGCCTGCTTGCCGGCGGGCTCTTCGAGCTCCACCTCAAACGATTCCACCCAATAGGTTTGTTCTTCGTTCGAATCGGCTGCCTTGGCCATGTAGCGGCAACGACGCCCCTGGTCTTCTTCCAACTTCTCGCCGCTGTACTCAGGGTCAGGATTGACCATCGTCCATTTCAGCGGTTTGGTTTCGAGGGACGCTTCGTCCAGCACCCCTGCATTCAAAAGGCGCTGTGTGCCGGCTTGCATCACGGTGATGAATGGGTTGACCGTCAGTGGCTGGCGCAGCACCGTAACGACGGCAACGCTTCTCTGGCCCGCCTCGTTGGAGGCGATCACCAGCACTTGCCCCGAGCGCCTCTGCAAGGTGTGCGCAGGAGGTGCCCGGAATTTGCCATCGACGAAGCTGCCAGGGTCGGAAGGCCCGCCAGGGAGGGTTTCCAATGTCCAGGTCAGCGCCTCGTTGTGCGGGTTATCCACTATGAATTCATGGAAGCCGCCCGCGAGCACATTCACATCGTCATCGCGAATGCGAAACGCAGCATCGTGGCTCAGCGAACCCGAAGCCAACAGCGCACCGGGAAACGCCAGGTCGGCAGGGTTGAACTTTATGGTATGGCCACCCCCGATTGTCAGCGCTTCCATCCACTGCTCCGGGGCTGCAGGGTTGAGTTTTTTTGCAATCGCCAGCAGGATTGCCCGCTTCACCGCGTAGGCCGCAAAGTCCCCTGCCTGCAAGCGCAGTTCCTCGTATTCATCACCCTCGGGAAGGCCGCGCCGGGCATGGGCTTCCAGTGCTTCCGGCCAGGGGGAGAAAAACTGCCCTTCCAGCAAGCCCTGATCGTTTTCAATGTTGGGTAGCAAATAAAAACGGTGTCGCAGCGACAGGGCAAAATCCGCATTGAACTCCGAAGGTACCTCTTCACCCTTGGCTAGGCAGCTGAAGTCAATCGTGGCCTCGCCATGCCACTGCAAGGTGATCAGGTCCAGCTCGAAAGTGGCTGTAACCCCACCTGCCGCGCCTATCTGGAAGGGCTTGGCGGCAAAGATATATCCTTGGGACTCATAATTCGTAGGCGGTATCTGCAAGGTGCCCGCTTCAGCAACCACCTCGACAAGCCGCCCGTCTTCACTGCGGTAGCTGAAACGCCCCCCGTCCAACAGCTGGGTGAAACCAGCGAGGAAGGCATTACGGTGTAGCACACGTGCACTGAGCAACTGCACCGCATCTTCTGGCTCAGGCGGGTCTGGCAGCAGACGTGGGAAATCGCCATTGATATTGGGCAAGTCCCCCGCACTGCCATACTGCGAAGACGCAAACACGACCAAGGTGTCGCCCTTGTCCTGGGCATCCGCCTGTGTGGCAAGCTGGGCAACCCTCAATTCAAGCTCCGGTTGCCCCTGCAACCCCTTGACCAGCGGGTACTCAAGTTTTTCGGCTTCTACTGGCAATTGCTGACGCAACCAGTCACCCGCCAACAGTTGTTCGCTGTCGTGCTCACTCACTGCAAGGCGCATGTCTTCGCCTTTGGACACATCCAGCACCAATGCGCCATTCTTGAAATCTGCGCTGGCTTGTTGTTTAAGCTCAAGGCCTTGTAGCGCATCATGCTCGGATAGGCTGAGGACTTTATTGCCGCCTTCGGTCATGACCAGGGTTCCACCATGCAAGTTGGCCACCATTTCCAACCGGGTGCTCTCGTAACTCGCGCGATTAATGCCCACTTGTGGCCCTGACAACTGGTACCCTGCAAAGTGGTAAACGATATCGCTCATGTCGATTTCAAGCTGGCCAGATAAATCTGTAATTTCGTGTCCCTGGCTTAGATGGGTGGCATGGGTTTGCCGAAGCGCGGTATTGCCTGCGGTCAGGCACACGCCCGTAATACTGTCCCATTTCATCAGGTCCGGGTTATCGACCAACCAATCACCCAGCAATGACGGTTTGTTCATGCTCATGACGAATCTTCCTTTATACTTTGGGCAGTTGGAAAGCACCTACGCCGCGCACAGCATCCTCCAGCCTCGCCGGGGGCAAAGTTTGCACTACATACTGGTGAGAAACGCCGTAATAAACCGTATCATGCGTTGCTGATATCACAGCAAATGGATCACTGCTGGACGCATCATGGGTATAGATACCGGTATTGGGGTCGATGACACCTGAGCCGTACACTACTTTCCATTGGGCTTGAGCCGGAGTTAATTCAACGTTACCCACCTTGGCTTTCAATTGCACAGTGCCAGCCGCAACATCCACTTCACGCGTAATTTTCATTGGCAGCCCCGCATTGCCTTCGGTGATTACCAATGCGACGCGCGCGGTCTCCCCATCAGTGGAATCACTCAGCGTAATTTTATCGAGCGCGAAAGAGGCAAGCTCGTCAGGGTAGCCATCCAGGGGGGGCATCACTGCAGGGGGGGTATAAACTGCAGTCTTACCGTCGGCGGCCAACTGGCCATATTGAGGCGGCTCCCACTTCAAGTTCGTTACATCACCCAGGTAGCCGGCTCGCAAGTTGACCGTGGGGGGCGTGCTGTTGACCTGTGTCACATAGAGGAGCGGACTGATGTGCAAACCCGACCTCAAGACAGTCATCAGTGCCGAACTGCTGAAGTCGGTGTCTATGTGCCGCGCATTGACACGCAGCCGTACAAAGTCGCCATCGAAATCCGAGGCAGCCGGCGGTGTGTACAAGCCGGTATGTTCATCGATCGAACCAATCTGCCCGTTGGAAACAGAATCCAGTACAGGCTCGCACGTCCAGCGAATCAGGCCGGGGTGCGCCGGGACCGTGTTGAACTGCAAGGGCGCGCTTCCCGCCACCAGGGTATGTTGCATGGGATCGATGGCGAACGCGGTTACGGTCGGATTGACAGCGCCAAAGAAGACGAGATCACCAGGAGCGTAAAGAGACTGGCTGATAAGGGCATTGCCAAAATTAAGCTTGATGGTGTTATCGACCAATTCACGGAGGGGGCTGGTAAATTCAAAATTTGTCTCAAACGCTTCACGCAGGAGCACCTCAACACTTGGGGTTTCTACACCCTCAACCGCGCTGAATACAGCGTGCAGAAAACTGTGAATCTGAACAATCATGAACGAAAGATAAAACATCATGAGATTAACAATAATCCAGTAATCTTGATCAACTGGTGGCACCTCGGGAAATTTAATATTTCCAATCACAGGCGCCGGCGCATGAATCTCCTCCAGATTCAAAGCAACAAACTTCAAGGCAACACCTGAACTATCAAGCTCATATGAACAAATAAACTTATAGCTGAAATCATCCTGAGTGCGCCGGTAAAACTCAGAAGTATCTACCCAATCTTTATCCAACGTCCTGCCAATCATCCCTGTGTCATCATCAAGAGATATCGGCTCAATGGCCATTACACCTGTAACGTGCCACTCGATCTCTACCTCATCATCATTGATCGAAACTTTAAAAACCTTATCAAGCTTAATTACAACCTCATCCATGAAGACCTTAAAGGTCACGTTCAGTGTTCGCCCGAGCATATCTGGGTCTGTGGTGAATTTATGCTCTAGCGTCTGCGCTGCAATGCTCATCTCTCCACTTTTAGCCACAGCCCCTACTAACCTGCCCTCTTCGTCGTGAACAACGTCAAACTCGACGCCACGCACGACCGTTTTCAGGGATTCGACCAACTGTGCCAACATGATTCGCGAGGGTTCAACCAACACCGTCGCGTCATAGGACATGTCATTGGGAAGGAGGTAGCGAAAATCATTTCCAGGGATGTTCCCTTCTTCATCCCCTTCAAAGCGCACCATGGCCAGTACCGCGCCTTCGTCATCGTCTGGGTCGCGCTTGCGTGCCTGCGTGCGCAAGGCAAACGATTTGGCGCGCAGTAACGGATCACCACCTGCTTCTATCTGGCCAAGCGTAAACACACGTTCTGGGGCCTCCAGCCCGTCAAACTTTTGCTTGAACCACTCACCCACCAGCCGTTGCTCACCGGGGTCGTCTGATACGTTAATGCTGAAGTCGGAGCTTTCTTTCAAGTCAAGTCGCACGCGCCCCTCTTCACCTACCACGCCGGGCACGTTGGCCAGTAGCAGTTTCAGGTTAAGTTCCGGCCCCAGCAGCGGACTGGTTTCGCGTATTTCCCGAACTTCCCACTCCCCGGCTGCGTTACGCAAACCCAACTGTGTTCCCGACATGACCTGTGTGGTCAAGCGCGCGGTGGAATCGTTGGCGTCCCCGCCCAGGAAGCCCAATCGCGGCCAATCCAGGGTAAATTGGTTTAGTGCAAAACGCCGGTCCGGGCCATTCTCGATACTCCCGGTCAAGGGCTTGAGGTAAGAGTCTGTTTTGAACCGACGAATGTAAACCTGCAGCAGCAGACGATTCAGCTTTTCCCTGTCCATGAAAGAAATCATGCCCCACTTCAGGCTGCGCTTTTCCTCTAGCAGCCACGCATACAATTGTTCAAAGCTATATTCAGCCATGGTTCTATCCTCACAAAAATAACAAATCAGTGACATTCACCGATCACGAGTCATCTAACCAACACTTGCCGCAAGACCTGGAATTCAAGGCACTACCTTGAACTCGGCAGTCCGGCCTTGAACAAAGCTTGTACCCTCATCGAAACTGACTTTTACGTACACATGGAAATGAGTATTCTCCTCGAGCTTCAACAGATACTCCTTGCTCAGGCTCATTCGCAACCAACCCTCATTCCATTCATCCGCAGAGACCGGCTTGTCATCGCGTATCACTTCTTCTGGCAAGGAGGGCTCGCCCGGCTTTGACTTCCCCGTAACATAAACGCGTACAATCTGGCCCTGCGCGAAGAAAAGCCAGCTATTACTGTTCAACGTAAACGTTACACTATCGATAACCTGCGACACTGGAATGTCCGAGGTCGCAAAGTCCGGGCACTGAACCGCTCGAAAAGCATCGGATGTCAGTGGTTGAATTTTCAAGCCATAGGCAGGTGAGCGTTGCTCGCCATCATCAGCATCTTTAACGGTATAAAACACTTTGACCCGCTTGCCAAAATTGGCAGGTATCACAGCACGGGGAATCTGGAACTCCCAGGGATTACCGACAGTGGGTTTATCGGTTTGGTACTTACCTGTAGTACCAAACCCCTCCCAGTACATGGTTATCTTGCCATCATTGGTTTCCGACTCCTGCGGCACTCGGATTTTTGTCCCCAACGTCAAAAGACTCGGGCTGATGAAAGCGAATGAAACCATCTCTGGATCAACTTCCTCGCCCGGCTCAGGTTCTTGCTGTGTAGCATCCGGGTTGAACGGAGGCTTAAGAACCAACGGCTTCTTCAAGACAAAATCCAAGGGTGTGGAGTCGGCTGCCCCGCCCACCCTGGCCCATTGCCAAGTCAGCTTTACCGCTTCACCGATGTGTTCTTGCAACCATTGCGCCGGCACAAGAAAACGCAAGCGCTTGCTATCCAGAATTGAACGGTCTATACGCAGCATGTGTCGGCTAACCTTCTTGCTCACAGCCGTAAGCAGCAGTTCATCACCGTGTCGAATGCCGTAATCATCCACTTCAACCGGTAAGCCGTCCCCATACTTGGCCGGGTCGAGCCAGCCGCCACTGTGCCCCGGTATTACCGGGGGGGGCAAACTTGGCGACTGCCCCGCGTTTAGCTTGATGGTGAAGCGCTGGACCGGAGACTGGCTTATTCCACCGTTTTTATAGTTGACGGTATAGCTCAGCTCGCACCACCCACCGGCTATTAAAAACTTGATTTCGTCAATTACCCAAACCAATGGCTCGCCAGAGCCCTCACCCAGCTCTTTGGTGTAATTTTCGGAATTACCAAATTCGTCTTTCCATGAAAGCACAACGTTATCACCCGCCGTCATGAAGGGATAATGGGTGGTAACAACACGGCCATCTCCCTTCAAGCGTTCGAGGTCAATTACAAGACCGTCACTGTCCATAAAGTGCGGCGGCGGCAACATCAGAGCAGGCTCAACTTGCTTGTTGATATAAAAAAACAGCCGGCCGGATGACTCTTCCAGGGCCGGGCCTGGCATGACGTTACCCCGAATATCGGTTCGCGCGTATGAATAGAACGCATAGCCCTTGTCCAGGCCTTGCAGCAGGCTATTATCTATTTCAATCAAGAAACTGCCATCAGGCTCCAGATCAGTCACTTCTAGCGGGTTTGGGTCACGGTCGTGAATTTCCCCCAGTGCACCACACCCGAAAAAGCGCGGAGCGACGAAATGCCCCAGGTCTATTCCTGGGTACTTGATGTACGTTTTCAGCGCTTCAGCCCCTAAGTCATCAAGACTCAGCGAATCACCCTTCAATAACGGAATCTCGGGGCGCGGCAGCGCCGCAGTTGAAGCCATTAAGCCCTCGGATTGCTCGCCATGCCGCTTGCGAAGTTTCATTCGCTAATCCCCACCCTATTAATTGCTTTGATCAGCACTGATTTTAACTGCTGATCTCGATGGGGATTTTTTACACCTTGGCCCGCCTTGCCGAAACTAGCACTTTTAACAGGTGGCAACTGTTATGCCGTTTGCTAGTGTCCGTGCTTATGCATCCCGTACCTCACCCCTGGAGCGCTCTTCATCATGGCCACTGAATCCAGTATCAATTCCAATGCCTTCAATTTTTTCAATCACATGCAGAGCGGTGTTGACTCGCGAACGGGCCTTTATTCCTTTCAAATCGCCCTCTCCGCGTTTTACGGCAGTGACCTGTTGGCGCCTGAAATCGAATTGAACCTACGCTACAGCCAACTGAACACACAGGACCGCGGCTTTGGCAGGGGCTGGAGCCTGCCCACCACCGAGTTCGACCCTGCCCAGAAACGCAGGATCATTTCCCTGGCCAATGGCGAAACGTTCAAAGCCGACGGCCGTGTTGGCGCTACCAACCAGTTGACGATGTCGGAGAAAAAGATCGACACGTTCCACCTGTATGAGGACGCTGAAGACCGCTGGCGGGTGGTGCACCGCTCCGGCATGGTGGAAGTGCTCGAGCGAAAAGGTTCAAGCACGAATGGCAGGGCGGTGCCGACCCGCATCTTCAGCCGCCAGGGGCATTGGCTGAACCTGGAATACGGCACCCATAACGGCTTCCCGATGTTGACCAAGATCACCGACATGCGCGGCGTCACGCTGCTGGAGGCCGTTCGTAACGGTGATGTGCAGCTGAGGATGCCAACTGACACGGGTAACGCCACCTATACCATGGTGTTGGGCACCAACAACCGGGTAACCCGCATCGAACTGCCCACCGACAACCAGGCGAGCTGGCGTTTTTCCTATATCAGCGTCAGGAATGTCGATTGCATCAGCACGGTGTACACCCCTGCGGGCGGTTTCGAAGAACTGAAATACGATGATTACGGCCACCAGTTCCCGATCGGTTCGGGCCTGGACCCGCTGCCAAGGGTTACACAGCATGTGCAGCACCCAGGCAATAAGCAACCTCCGATCGACACGCGTTACACCTATTCCAGCAACGGTCACAACTTCCTGGGTGGCAATGCACCACTGGAGTGGATAGACGATGGCCTGGACAACCTGTTCCGCAAGGAAATCGACTATGACTATGCCACCACAGAGACACTCTGGGTGGATGAAAGGCCCGTACGCAGCACCGTCCGAGAGTTCAACAAGTTTCACCTGAACACCCGTGAAGCTGTGTATCGGGGCACCAAGCTGAACGCCGACAACACTGAAGTCATCGGCAATTTCATTGAAGAGAAAATCACGACATATAACCTGAAGCCCGGGCGCTTCGAGGAGCAAGTGAACGCCTGTCAGTACCCGATCAAAATCGAAACCCGTTGGCGGCTGCGCGATAGCGGCCGTCAACGCGTGGAAACCATCAGGGTCGAGTACGACGATCACGGAAATGTGTTGATGCAGCAAGCAGCGACCGGCGTCGTGGAGACAAACCGTTGGTACCGAAATGGGGATGCGGGTTACCCAGGCAATGCTGAAAACTTTGTGTGCGACCTACACACCAAAACCGTGACACCGGCGGCTGGGCACGGTGGAAACGCCCAGACACTGGTCACGACGCATACGTACAAACAAATCAAAGTACTGGCCAGCAGCAGCGAAGCGACCGGGCAGGAAAGCTGGTGTGCCCTTCATAGCGAAACACTGAGCCACAACGATCGCACACTGAAAGTCACGGCCTATGACTATCACGAGCAGGAAAATGAAGAAGTGCAACTGGCAGAGCCATTGCAACATGGTCGCCTGCAAAAACGCACCACGGGCTTCCCGAACCCCGCCTTTGGCGAGCCGGGCCAGCCTGAAATGCTGGAAAGCACTGTTGACTATGCCTACCAGTTCGAGACGCTCGATTGGGACAAGATGCACGACGAGCGCTTGCATGATTTGGCTCCAATTACCGTGCTGAAAACGGTGCATGACACCGTGGGGCATGACCAGGCCAGCATGCAGACCAGCGAAGGGCACTCACTGTTCTCTGGCGAACTGGTGCTGAGCAACGACGAGGACAGGGTAGAGAGACGCATCGTCACCGACAAACTGCACCGCAAGATCTTTGAAGTCGTGGCAGGGGGTGGCGCCAGCGAAGCGGTGCGCAGTAATGAGTATGCGCTTTGTGCCGAAGAGGGTGAGCAGGCGAGCCAGCGCTATACCTCACCTACATCCGTGATCACTGAAACGCGGTTCGATGGTTTGGGCCGCGTGCACCAGGTGCTGGCGAGCCATATAGACCCGACAAGGCCCAACGCTTTGTTCCAGGTCCAGGAACTGGTGCACGACGCCTGGGGACGCGAAATTGAAGACAGGCAGTACGACTGGCTGGAGGGCAAACCCTTCCCTGCCGACGTGCCGTACCTGGCCCAGCGATACCTGTACGACAACTGGGAAGGGCGCAGTGTGGTGATCCGCCACGACAACGTTCAGGAACACACGCTTTTCGACCCCACCGTGGAAGATGAAAACAGGAATGTGTGCAAGACCACATGGTTGCAGGTGGCGCAGCAAACGGAGAAAAGCGAGAAGGTCAGGACCTGGAGCAACGCGTTCGAGAAGGCGGTACGGATAGAACGCCTGAGCCCTGTCGATGTGATCGAGGCGGAACAGGTGATGCACTACGACGGCCTTGGCCGGTGCGTGAGCAAAATCGATGAACGCCAGTATGAGACAACATTCGAATACGACCCGTTCGGCCGCTTGAGTGCCAGCACGCGGCCAACCGAAACGCGTATCGAGCATCGTTATGCCCACCACACGGACGCCGAATGGTCGACCAGTATCACCGCCTTTTCCAACCGCGAGTCCGACCCTCCCTTCGAGGTGGGCAGCCAGTGCTATAACGGGGTGGGCAAGGTGACTTCGCGCACCATTGGCAAGCGCACCGAGGAGTTGCGGTACAAACCCGGCCAATCGAAACCAGCGGCCATGATCACCGGCGCGCGCGATACCATCAGCTACGAGTACAACCTGGCGCTCTCCCCTCTTCCTACCCATATGCGCGTGAATGCTGACGAAAAAGGCGACGAGTACATCTATGACCCGATCACAGCCAGGATGAAGGAGTCGCGCGGTGCCAACGGCAAACGGGTCTATCACTACAATGCGCATGATCAGTTGACCGGCGAAACCCTCGAAACGGCAGGCGATGTGCCGCGCACGGCCGAGTATGTCCGCACCTTCCACAACCGCCTGACATCGAGCAAAGATGCCGGGGGCATGACTGCCGTCCATGAATACGACGAGAAAGGGCTCATCACGGCGACACGCCAAGGCAACCTGCTGGCATGCTTCGGCTACAACGGCCTGGGCAGGCTGATATCCGTAACCAGCACCGACACAGTTAACAACAGCACACTGACCACATCTCTTGAGTACGACGACCATGGGCGTGAAAACAAGCGCACCCAGCAGCTAGACACAAGGCCTTTGCCTACGTTGACTCAGGTGTGGGGCAAGGACAATTTGCTCCAAAGCCGCGTATTGCACGACGGGCCCGGGCCTGATGATGATGTTGTGCTCGGGGAAGCATTCCGCTACGACCGGCTGGGGCGACTGAGCATGGTCGAATACAGCGGCCGCGAGATCCCCAAAGACGAGGCAGGCCGCACCCCCCGCCAACAGGCGTTCGATTACGACAGCATTGACAATATTCGTGTTTGCTTCACCCGCTTTGATGACGGCACCAGTGAGAGTGCGACGTATGAATACAACAAAGACGACCGTTTCCTGCTGAAATCGTTGACGCTCTCCACGAGCGGCAGTACGCCAGAAACCGTCACATTCTTCCATGATGCCAATGGTAACCTGACGGTCGACCAGCATGGCCGCGTGCTGGAGTACGACGAAGAAAGCCAGTTGTTGCAAATCAGAGGCCAAAGCCAATATCAATACGACGGTGAAGGGCAACTACTGACCAGCCAGACAGCCAGTGGCTCGCCAAGGCAACTGTGGTTCGACGAGAACCGACTGAGTCTGGCCATCCAGGACGGCAACTACACACGATTTAGCTTCCATGCCGATATACCACTGGCCCAGCAAAGCGATGCCCCCGCCAGAACATTGTTGCTGCAAACCGATTCCAGCCACAGTGTCATCGCCGAATGCGAAGCTGGCGCGGTTCGCGACATACGCTACAGCGCCTATGGTCAGCGGCACGTCACGGTGCCTGTCCACAGTAACTTGGGCTTCAACGGTGAGGCACTGGATGAAGGCAGTGACTGGTACCTGCTGGGGCGGGGCATGCGTGCCTATAATCCGGGGCTTAGGCGCTTCAACAGCCCCGATCCGCGCAGCGTGTTCGACACCGGTGAACTGAACCCCTACACCTACTGCCTGAACAACCCGATTGCCCTGCGCGACCCCAGCGGCTTGACTGCCACGGGCGACGGTGGCAGACCGCGGCGCCCTGACGAAGATGACCCTAACTGGCTGGGGCGCAGGAAGCCTGGTGGCGGCACATTGAACTGGATCATGTTGGGCCTTGGGGTAGCGCTTACCGTTGCAGCAGTATTTACCGCAGGTGCGTCACTGGCTGCGGTAGGGGCACTCGGCCCTGCCGCGGAAGCCGGGATGAGCGCTGCGACCATGGCCGTCAGAGCAGGTACCGCCGGTTTCGTGCAAAGATTATTGGTCAAGGTTGCAGCTACCACCATTAAAGGAACGCTCACGAACACCCTCTTTGCAGGGCTGTCCCTTGGCGGTACCGCAGCGCAGGCAGTTTCAGTCATCAACAACGATGAGGCGGCGGGAACGGCGGCAATGATTCTGGGTATAACAGCTGCCTCTGTAGCAGTTGGCAAAGTAGCATTCTCTGTGGGCAAGTTGGCTTTCTCTGGCAGCAAAGCGGTTAGTACAACGCCAACGGGTGCAGTGTCGGAAGTAGTTAACAATGCGGAGGACATTAGTGGTGCAGCTGCTGGCAGCGGCGAAGGGCCAAGTTTTTTATTAAGGAGTTTCATGGGAAGAAACTTTGGCTACGATCGCTTTATTTTTAGTGGTCTCTTTTGACTGAGCAATACAATCCACTCGTACTTGTTTAAAGCTGAAACAGCTCATTGTCAAACCACTGGCAGATACCACCTAAAAGCCCGCTCAACAAGTGCCTGCAGCCCGCCCCTGGGCTGCAGCATATAAACTGAGCCGGCTTTTTATTTACTTATTATCGACCCACCTAGCATTTTTACCAGTATCCACAACTTCCACTCCACGCTAGCCTTCTCTCACCAACAACCGGTAGCAGGCCAACCCGGCCCCTCCTTATCGTGATGTGTATGGGAGCACTTCGCATGAGCAATGACTCGGCACGTCTACTTGCAGCAAAAGCACGTCTTGACTATCAAAAACAGCGTATTGCCAGGTTGGCGACGCAGCAGGTCGATGCCCTGGCGCCCCCTGAAGTCCAAGGGATAGTCGACCTAGCGGACGGGACCTTGAACAAGGACGTCCTCGATGCAGACCTTGATGTGCTCATACAGGCATGGCTAAACCTGCCCGACCCAATCCTGGGTGACAAGGACACATTGCAACTGGAAATGGCTATCGTTGACGGGCCAGGTGTCGGTGACTTTCTGGAAGTTGGCGCCAGCGCCCAATACGATAAGGACAGTGTATTCCCTACGACGCTGCAGATCCCCAAAGCTGATTACCCCCGTGATGGCAAGCGCCAACTGCGCTATAGAATCGACAGGTACAATACACCTACGCCAGAATACTCTCCCGCAATCGATCTGATTTTCGATAAAACACCACCGTGGGATGCTGTTGAACCTGAACCAGCGGCACTCAATGGAAACGTGGTGACAGACGCTTTTTTCAGCACCAACCCAAACGGCCTGACAGTAACATTACCGCCTTATACTGATCAGGACGAAAAGGATACTTACGCACTTTATTACTCTGACACCGTTCCGGTTGAGGGGCAAATACCGCCCCCCATTGGTCATGGCACACTACCCGCGAACCGGGAACTGCTGATAACCAAGACCGACATAGAAAGCCTGAGTGACGGTCACTTCTACATTGTTTATATCCTGTTGGATAAAGCTACCAACCGCAGCCGCATCTCCAAGATCGCAGAGGTTTATGTAAACCTTGGGTCATTACCCACCGCGCTGCAAGCGCCGGTAGTACCCCTCGCCCAAGGTGATGGCATGATCGACCTGGCCGATGCGCAGGCAGGCGTCACGGTTGAAGTCGACTATACCAACTACCGGAGAAGCGACATTGTCGAGGTCACCTGGGGCGCCTCCAAACCTTTCACCGAAGAGATTGGCTCGCGTAATCTGCCGTTTTACATCAGTGTACCGCCCGATCGCCTGCGTGAAGCCTATGGCGCCGCAGATACCGAACTAGAGACCGACGTCAGTTATCGTGTACTGCGCCATGGTGTTCCCTATGGCCCAGAAAGCACCACACTGAAGGTTGATTTCTCTGTCGCAGGCCCCGACCGCCCCGACCCCGACCCCACTTGGCCAGACCCCATCAACAGCAAACTCGACGCCCCTGCGGTCTGGGGCAAGAACTCTCAACAGGAAAACGTGCTGGATCGGAGTGATACCGGCGAGGCGGCAACGTTCAAGGTCAAACGTCATGACGATGCCAAAGATACTGACATCATGGAATTCTATTGGGCCGGCACGCTGGTCACCGAGGCTAGGTATGATGTCGATTTAAGCCACCCTGCAGATATCGAGCGGCCGCTTCCCTGGACCTACATACTTAATGCCAGCAATAACCCCACGCTACCGGTGCACTACACCATCCGCAAAGCGACCGGGGTAGGTAACGAGCAAAATTCGCCTACTGCAGTGGTCAATGCCAACGCCGTTGTCATCGAGCCGGACGCTCCCGAGTTTCAACGTCTGTACAATAATAGATTCCTCAACTGTGAATCCCTTTGGGAAGATCCACTGAACCCAACTGGCGACCCTGCGTTCAAGGTGTTCGTGCCACCACTGAACCAGTACCTGCCCAATGGCGTTGAGGTAACCCTGACATGGACTGGATGGGGTGGCTACACCGGGGATAATGAGATCCCGGCAGCCAGATTGACCGAGCCCCGCACAATCAACGCAGCAGAAGCGGCTGCGGGCTTTTATTGGGAAGTCAAACCCTACAATCCCCACATCCTCAGTATCTATGACCCCACTGGTTTTGGCGCGGATGGTCGCGGCCGCGTGCAGTACAGCTTCCAGCACGGGGGAGAAACCGTCACATCGAAAACAGCCGAAGCTGTGGTCAGCCTGGGCACTGCTGGAACAGGCACCTGTGCGGTTCCATGAACGGGGCGCCCAAGGACGGGCTGGCAAGGTAGCCCGCGCTCATAGATAGGAAAAGCCGCGAGCTTAATCAGGCTTTTCCTACAGGAAATATCCGCTAAATCCATAGACTTCGGCGCCAATGGCCAGCCTGCAACAGGCGCTGGCCGGTTCCGACTTGGACAAGACACAGGTATTCGTATGTCAGCATTCTCCCCCTTGCCCCTACGCCAGGTTCTGCGCGCAGCCACATTGGCCCCTGCGCTCCTGCTCAGCCCGGACAGCTGGGCCCAGACACCGATCAAGAATGACACAACGATCGATGGCAGCGCAGCACTTGACAACTACACGGTAATGGACGGCGCCACCCTCACGGCCAACGGCGCCATTACTCGTGACATCAGGGTGCTGGAGGGCTCAAGGCTGGTGCTCAATGGTAGCCAGGTAAACGCCACTGGCAACGCCGCAGGCCTGCGCATCAGCGCGGCCGGGGCCACTATCAGCAACAGCCGCGTGACATCTGCCTTCCAGGGCCTGTCCATAGGCAGCGACGCACGGGTTGACGCGTTTGACAGCACCATCAGCGGCGGCGCGGTGGGCGCGGTCATCAACAATAGCCTGTTGACGCTGTCAGCCAGCCAAGTCACTGGCACCAACACCAACAGTGCCGGGATCAACCTGTTCGATGGCAACCTGCAGGCCACTGCAGGCAGCCGCATCGTCGGCGACCAGGATGGCCTCCGCGTGCGTGGCGACAGCGGCCAGCCCGCCGGAACCAGCACAGTGGTACTGGATGCCAGCCACGTAGAGGGCCTGAACGGTTCTGCCATTGCCGTCGCTACGGCGGGGAACGCACCGGCGAGTGCCAGGATCGAGGTATTGAACGGCTCCACCCTCAAGGCCGGTAATGGCACACTGGTGGAAGTCGGCGCCGTCGGCACCGCCGATATCCTGGTCAGCGCCAGCGCCCTGGAGGGCGATATCGTCGTCGCCGAAGGCGGCAGCGGCAAGCTGACCTTGGCCAACCAGGCAACCCTCAAAGGCCGCCTGCACAACCTTGACCTGCTGGCCTTGAACAGCGGTGGCCAATGGACCATGACTGGCGACGCACAGCTCAAGGACTTGGCGCTGGACGGCGGCGCAGTGGCGTTTGGTGATGATGGCGAGTTCTACACCTTGCAGGTGGCCAACCTGGAAGGTAGCGGCACCTTCATCATGAACGCCGACTTTGCCGACGGCAAAAGCGACCTGCTCGAGGTGACGGGTGCCGCCACCGGCAACCATGAGATCCGCGTGACCAGCACAGGCAAAGACCCGCTGGCCGACACCGAACTGCATCTGGTGCATACCGCCGCAGGCGATGCGAGCTTCTCGCTGGCGGGCGGCCCGGTTGACCTGGGCACCTTCGCCTATGGCCTGACCCAGCGCGGTAATGACTGGTACCTGGACGCCTCGATGCGCTCGCTCAGCAATGGCACCAAGACCATCCTGGCACTGGCCAATACCGCCCCTACCGTCTGGTATGGCGAACTTACCACCTTGCGCAGCCGCATGGGTGAGGTACGCCGTAACGACGGCGCATCGGGTGGCTGGATGCGCAGCTATGGCAACCAGTTCAACGCTTCTACCTCCGGCTTCGGCTACAAGCAGCAGCAACAAGGGCTGTCGTTCGGTGCCGACGGTCGCCTGCCAATCGGCGATGGCAACTGGCTGATCGGGGTCACAGCGGGCTACAGCAACTCAGACCTCAACTTGCAGGGCGGCAGCTCGGGCAAGGTCGACAGTTACCACATGGGGGCCTACACCACTTGGCTCGACTCGCAAAACGGCTACTACTTCGATGGCGTTGTAAAAGTCAACCGCTACCAGAACCGTGCCGATGTGCAGTTGAGTGATGGCAGCAAGACCAAAGGCGACTACAGCAATCACGGCATCGGGGTGTCACTGGAGGCCGGTCGGCATATCAAGCTGGAGGATGGTTACTTCATCGAGCCTTATGCCCAACTGGCAGCCATGGCCATCGAAGGTCAGTCGTATCACCTGGCCAATGGCTTGCAGGCCAGCGGTGACGACACCCGCTCGCTGCAGGGCAAGCTGGGTACAACTGCCGGGCGCACCTTCGACTACGGCCAGGGCCGCATGATTCAGCCTTATGTACGGGTTGCCGGGGCTCACGAGTTCGTCAACAACAACCGCGTGAAGGTGAACGGCAACAGCCTCGACAATGACCTGGCGGGCTCGCGCGCCGAACTGGGCGCCGGTGTGGTGGCAGCCTGGGACCAGCAATGGCAGGTACATGCGGAGTTCGACTATGCCAACGGCGAGCAGCTCGAACAGCCTTGGGGGGTGAGCGTGGGCGTCCGTTACAACTGGTGATTGCAGCACCCTGCGGCGCAGTCCGGCGCACGCAGGGCACAAATCAGCACTCAATGCTTGTCCTTGACAGGAGACCAAGCCATGCCATTGATTACCCTGATCCGTTCACTCTGGTCCTCGCTCAAGGGGCGGACCACTCAGGCAGACCCACTCGATCCACCCGAGATCGCGGCGCTGCTACCAGACCTTGAGGGTGGCGAAACCCATTTACTGCGTTTCAGCGCAACGCATCAGCCGCTTGAAGTCAGGTTCAAGATGTGGAAGAACTCCAATCCCGCAATGGGTGAGGAAACGCTGACGCTGTACTGGGACGATACAGCAGTCGCTCAAAAGTCATGGACAGCGCCGGTGCCCGAGGACGACCTGTTCCTCCACGTACCGCAACACCTGTTGCTCAGCGAGGGGAGACATACCCTGTTTCATCATGTAAAGCTCTACAGCGGCAACCCTTCGTCTTCACTACCCTTTCACATCACCATCGACCGAACGCCCCCTCAACTACCGGCGGACAACATGCTGGTGTTCGACCCTGAGGTAGTCCAAAACGGTGTCACCGACGCCTATCTGGTGGAGCACAATGAAGAACTGGAGGCCACTGTGCCCCTTTATTCAGGTATCCGTGTGGGTGATGTGCTGACCTGGTATTGGTCCACCTCCCCCTCCGGCATGCACCAGGCGGGGAGCAGGCCCGTAACACAGGGAGACATCAACAAACCGCTGAAGGTGATCATCCCAGGCAAGCACATCCGTGATATGGCTGACGGCCTACGCTATGCGCGGTACACGGTTCAGGATTATTTGGGCACGCCAGAACTACAGTCGCAAATTGTGCTGCTGGACGCCAAACCCACTCCGTTACCCGTGAACTTCTCCACACCCTACCTGAAGGAAACGGGCAGTACGGGAAGCAGCAGCACGCTGGACCCGGTTCGGGCCTCGAATGGCGCAACCATCATCATAAAAGCGGGTAACCCCTTCGAGCCCGCTGACAGCGTGAGGGTATACTGGGCAAACCCAGGGGAACACGGCGCCTATGACGCCCCCGTCGAGGTGGCTACCGGCGACATTGCCTGCCCCATCCCCAGAACCAACGTTGCGGCACGCATGGGCAGTAGCCTTGCGCTGTATTACACGGTAACCCGTCGCGGCACAACTCATACATCCGGGCTTCACACGCTGACGGTACGAACCCCCACCAATCTGCCCGCGCCTCAGTGTGAGGCGATCCAGAGTGGTGAGCTGAGCCTGAGTGGGATGGGAGACCAAGCCACCTTTACCCTCAACACGTGGCCACTCAGGGATACCAGTCAGTTCGTCAGGCTGCACATCACCGGCAAGCGTAACGATGGAGGCGACGCTCCTGTCGTGGTCACAGACGCGACCCCGGTAACGTCGGCAACAGGGATCATGACGGTAGGTTCGGTAACCCCGGCAGCGCTGAGCGTGTTCACGGTCTCTTATCAGATCGACATCCTGTGCTATTTCAGCGTGGACAACAAACTCACCTGGATCCCGTTCCCTTACGTACCCGTGACACTGGTGGGTTGACAAAAACCACTCCCTCTGCTGATCAAGGAAACCGGCTTCGACAAGGAACCACGCCCTCAAAGCCCCCGCAGGCTTTGCACTGTCGTCTGTGCGAAGGGCGCCTAGCAGTGGCACATTGAATTTCAAGGCTGATGATGGATTCGGGCGAACTGCGCTGAAACGAAAAAAGACGCCGAAGCGTCTGTTTTCGAGGATTTACAGAATCTCATGGAACTCTGTAGATCTTGATTTGGAGCGGGAAACGAGACTCGAACTCGCGACCCCGACCTTGGCAAGGTCGTGCTCTACCAACTGAGCTATTCCCGCAATTTGAAGCTTTACCACGTTCGGCGTGAAGCGCCTTTACAGCCTTCACCACCACTGCACCGCATAGACGCCACAGTATTTAAACTGGAGCGGGAAACGAGACTCGAACTCGCGACCCCGACCTTGGCAAGGTCGTGCTCTACCAACTGAGCTATTCCCGCATTTGGCGTCCCCTAGGGGACTCGAACCCCTGTTACCGCCGTGAAAGGGCGGTGTCCTAGGCCACTAGACGAAGGGGACACACAACACTTTTCAGTGCACCAGAACATGAACCTCACGATTCAGCCTGGATTTTCTTTTCCTGCCCCGCCGTTAAGCAGTGCCGGAGAAACTGGAGCGGGAAACGAGACTCGAACTCGCGACCCCGACCTTGGCAAGGTCGTGCTCTACCAACTGAGCTATTCCCGCATTGGCGTCCCCTAGGGGACTCGAACCCCTGTTACCGCCGTGAAAGGGCGGTGTCCTAGGCCACTAGACGAAGGGGACACGCTGCTGGCATTACTGCCTGCTTTCACTCCCTGCCGCGTTTCGCTGTGTGCTTTACGCTGCAAGTGGCGCGCATTCTATGGATGGTTCGGGAAGGCGTCAACCCCTTTGTAGAAATTTATTTAAATCAATGACTTCCGGGTACACCCAGCGCTGTTTTGGTACCCCTGCCAGGGTTTGGCGTTGATTTTCTGGCGTCAAGTCAGCATTAATGTGCCAGCATCCAGTCATGGCACAGTTTGCCGATAGAAAAAGAGAATGGCTGTCAGGGCCTCTCGCGAGCAATCTCGCTCCTACACTCAATCATGCAAACCTATTCATGAGGCATTAACGGTGACACCACTTCTGATCACCCTGCTCATCGTGGCGGGCATCGCCTTGCTGATCGTGATCGGCTACCTCAACAATGTGGTCGAGAATGGCAAGCTTGAGCGCGCCCGGATGAAGATCGAGCTCGCCGACCGCCTGCGCCGCTGTGGCGAGATTACCGAGACGTTCCCCGGCCAGTTCATGACCCCGGCCCTCAAGTTGCTGCTGACCCGCCTGGAGCTGAACCTCAACCAGCGCCTGCTGGCGGTGGACAAGCGCAATGCCGAGTACAAGGCGCGCATCGCCGAACTGGAAGGGCTGATTGCCCTGGGTGACAAGATCCCGGTCAACAACCCACCCAACCCGATCCACACCGAGATCAAGGCCAAGGACGTACGCTTCTTGCTGGAGGCGCTGCACAATCAGGTGACCCGCGCTGCCCATGAGGGCTTCTTGCCCGCCGTCGAGGCCAAGCATTGGGTCAAGGAAATCCGCCATATCCTGGTGCTGCTGCATATAGAGTTCTTCAACAACCTCGGCCAACAGGCCCTGCAAAAAGGCCAGCCCGGCCAGGCGCGCCTGGCCTTCGAGCGCGGTGTGCAGTATTTGCGCAAGCAGCCCGAGCCTAAGGTGTATGAAGAGCAGCTGACGTATCTTGAGAAACTGTTGGCCCGGGCCAATGCCCAGGTGCTGGACCGCATGGCACCGGCGGAGGACGAGCACAACGAATTGACCGATGGGCTCAAGACCGATGAGGAAGAAACCTGGAAGAAGAAGGTGATCTACGACTGATTGGTTAACCTGTACCCGCGAAAGGGCCGGGGCTGCTGGCCAATATCCCTGGTCATTCATCGCTGCCGCCGCCACCGTATTCGCGGGTAAACCCGCTCCTACACGGCGGTGTACCCACTTCGGGTGTTGGGCGCAGGCCGTTGTAGGAGCGGGTTTACCCGCGAAAGGGCCGGGGCTGCTGGCCAATATCCCTGGTCATTCATCGCTGTCGCCGCCACCGTATTCGCGGGTAAACCCGCTCCTACACCAAAGGTGGACACACATCGGCGGCCGGACACAGGCCCTTGTAGGAGCGGGCTTGCCCGCGAAAAGGCCGGCACAGGCAACATCGATCAGCAGTCAGTCAACGCCAGAAAGATCGCCGCCAACCGCTCCAGCCCCACTTGGTCCGCCTCGCTGAACCGCCCGACCGTCGGGCTATCCAGATCCAGCACGCCAATCAACCTGCCGTCCTTCACCAACGGGATCACCAGCTCGCTGTTGGAGGCGCTGTCACAGGCAATGTGGCCCGGGAATGCATGTACATCCTCGACCCGCTGGGTCTGCCGCGTTGCCGCCGCGGCCCCGCACACACCTTTACTGAACGGAATGCGAACACACGCCACCTGGCCCTGGAACGGGCCCAGCACCAGCTCTTCGTTGCGGTTGAGGTAGAACCCCGCCCAGTTCAGGTCGTCCACCTGGTTATACAGAAACGCGGAAAACTGCGCGGCGTTGGCGATGAAGTCACGCTCGTCGGCGAACAGCGCCTGCACTTGCGCCGCCAGCAGGTTATAGCCTTCGAGGCCGGCGCCACTGGCATTGAGGTCGATCATTTACTTTTGCTCCAGCAATTGCAGCCCGACCCAGTAGCGGGCGAACTGATAGGCACAACGGCCATTACGGTTACCGCGGCCGGTGGCCCAGCGCACGGCGAGGATGTCGAGTTCTTCGGTGCGCTGCCAGGCAAGGCCTGCAGGTTGCGCCAACTGGCCAATCCAGTGCTCCACAACATTCAGGAAATGGTCCTGGGTGAACGGGTAGAACGACAGCCACAGGCCAAAACGGTCAGACAGGGCAATCTTGTCCTCCACCGCTTCGCTGGGGTGCAGCTCGCCGTCGACACGCTTCCAGTTCTCGTTGTCGCTTTCCTTCTCGGGCACCAGGTGGCGGCGGTTGGAGGTGGCGTACAGCAGCACATTGTCCGGGGCCTGCTCCAGCGAGCCGTCGAGCACGCTCTTGAGCACCCGGTAGTCGCCCTCCCCGGCTTCGAACGACAGGTCGTCGCAGAACAGGATGAAGCGTTGCGGCAGCTTCTGCAGTTGCTCGACCACCCGCGGCAGGTCGGCCAGGTGGTCACGTTCGATTTCGATCAGGCGCAGGCCGGCGCTGGCGTGCTCGGCCAGCAGGGCACGTACCAGCGACGACTTGCCTGTACCACGCGAGCCCCACAGCAACGCGTGGTTGGCTGGCAGGCCGTTGATGAACTGGTGGGTGTTGCGGCCCAGCTGGTCGCGCTGTTTGTCGATACCGATCAGGTCAGTCAGGCGGATGTCCAGGCTGACGTCCAGCGGCAGCAGGTAGCCGCTGCGGCCATCACGCTGCCAGCGCGCGGCCAGTGTGGTGCCCCAGTCGATGTGCGGGCGTTGTGCCGGCAACAGGGGTTCAAGGCGCGCCAGTACCGATTCGGCGCGGTCCAGAAAAGCGATCAAGCGAGCGTCCATGACGACTCCTAACAATTTCAGTTTTTTGGAGGCCGCTGCGCGCCCCTTCGCGGGCTTGCCCGCTCCCACAGGGCTTGCCTTCAGCCTGGGGCTAAGCTGTACCTGTGAGAGCGGGCAAGCCCGCGAAGGGGCGCCAAGCGGCCCCCGCTTGGCGATCAACTGAAATGAACAGACAGACCCACCAGCAGCCGGGGCTATTCGGCTATGCTTGCGCAGCGCAAGGAACGGGAAACCGGCTCGGGACTCATGGATATCAAGTTCACCAATCGCCTGTCATACAAGCAAGCCCGGTTGACAGTCCTGGTCGGCTTCATCCTGGGAACATTGCTCAGTCTCATCCAGATCGGCATCGATTATGCCAGCGAAGACGCGTCCATCAACCGTGAAGTGAACGCGTTGCTGCAAATCAGCCACAACCCGGCCTCGCGCATCGCCTACAACATCGACTCGGAACTGGCGCTGGAGCTGACCCGCGGCCTGCTGCAGTCGCCGGCCGTCATCCGCGCACGACTGATCGACAACAACGAAACGGTACTGGCCGATGTCGAGCGGCCAAAACTGCAGGACCGCTCCCGGCCACTCAGCGACTTCCTGTTCGGCGAGCAACGCCAGTTCAAGGAGCGCCTGTACCTGACCCAGATGCCGGAGCAATACCTGGGCACCCTGTACCTGGACATCGACACCTTCGCCTTCGGCAGCCGCTTTCTCGAACGTGCCGGCATCACCCTGCTCAATGGTTTTGCCCGCAGCCTGGTGCTCACCGGCCTCCTGCTGGCGCTGTTCTACATGATGCTGACCAAGCCGCTGGTGACGGTGATTGGCGCACTCAGCGGCAGCGACCCGCGCAAACCCCGGCAAACGCGCCTGGAATGCCCACACGGACATGAGCACGACGAAATCGGCGTGCTGGTGAAGGTCGCCAACCAGCAGTTCGTCAGCATGGCCACCGAGATCGAACAGCGGCGCACTGCGGAAAACCGTCTGACCCAGTACCTGAACGAGCTGGAAGACATCGTGTCGGCGCGCACCAACGAGCTCAAGGCCAGCAACAGCAGCCTCAGCCTGTCCAACCAGGAGCTGGAACAAGCCCGCAGCCGAGCGCTGGACATGGCCCAGGCTCGCGCCGCCTTCCTGGCCAACATGAGCCACGAAATCCGCACCCCGCTCAACGGCATGCTGGGCATGATCGCCCTGGCGCTGGACAACCCGCTGCCCAGCGAACAACGCCAGCAACTGGCTATCGCCCACGACTCGGGCAAGGTGCTGGTAGAGCTGCTGAACGATATTCTCGACTTGTCCAAGTTCGATGCCGGCCAGCTGGAACTGGAACGCATTGCGTTCGACATGGGCTCGATGGTGGAAGACACTGCCAACCTGCTGTCGCAGAACACCGCGCAAAGTGTGGAGCTGACCTGCCTGATCGCCAGCGACTTCCCCAGCAGCGTGCTCGGCGACCCCACGCGTGTGCGGCAGATCGTCAGCAACCTGCTGTCCAACGCGCTGAAATTCACCCGCTTCGGCCGCGTCGATGTGCGCTTGGCGGCCATTGTCGGTGGTGTGCGTCTTGAGGTACGGGATACCGGCATCGGCATCCCCGAAGACGCCCAGGCGCGCATCTTCCAGCCTTTCACCCAGGCCGGCGCCGGCATCACCCGCCAGTACGGTGGCACCGGCCTGGGCCTGGCGCTGACGCGCAACCTGTGCAAGGCCATGCAAGGCCACCTGCACATTCGCTCCGAGCCGGGCTTTGGCAGCAGTTTTACCGCCGAGCTGCCGCTGACCGTGCACACCGAAGCCATCCCGCCAGCGCCCTTGCATGGCCGCGTGGCCGCACTGAGCGCAGCCGGCAGCGGGCTCAATGAACTGTTACATGACTTGCTGCCCGCCTGGGGCCTGACCTACCAGCGCCATGACAGTTACGCCACGCTGGATGCGGCAGTGGTCGACCTGTTGATCACCGACGACGTCGAGCACCTGTTCGAACTGCGCCCGGCATTGAAAACCCCGATTCTGCTGGTGACTGCCTACGGCAACTTCCTGCCCAACGAGCAGTCCTTGGCCTTGGCACCGCTGCACCAGCTGGCCCGACCATTGGCACGCAACGCCCTGTACCAGACCCTGCGCCGCACGTTGCAAGGCCATGAGCCCGAACACCCGCTGGCCATCCCGGTCCTTACCCAGGAGCAAGGCCGTGCGAGGATACTGCTGGTAGAAGACAACCCGGTGAACCAGCTGGTGGCCAAGGGCATGCTGGCCAAGCTCGGCTGCCAGGTGCAACTGGCCACCCAGGGTGCGGAAGCCCTTGAGCTGCTGGCGCGTGAGGAATTCGACCTGGTGCTGATGGACTGCAACATGCCGGTGATGGACGGCTACGAGGCCAGCCGGCGTATCCGCCAAAGCGGCCGCTGGCCCGAGTTGCCCATCGTCGCCCTCACCGCCAACGCGATGCCCGAAGAGCGCGAACGCTGCCGGGCGGCGGGCATGAACGACTACCTGGCCAAGCCTTTCCGCCGCGAAGAGCTACTGGCCCTGGTCGACCATTGGGTGCCCTTCAGCGGCTGAGCAATCGCTCGATGTCCGCCTCCAGGGCCTGTGGCTTGGTGGTGGGGGCATAGCGCTTGACCTGGCCACTGGCCGGGTCGACCAGAAACTTGGTGAAGTTCCACTTGATCTTCTGGCTACCCAAAATACCCGGGGCGCGTTGCTTGAGTTCAACGAACAGAGGGTGAGCGCCCGGGCCGTTGACCTCGACCTTGCGAAACAGCGGAAAACTCACGCCGAAATTACGCTCGCAGAACTGCGCAATTTCCCGCGCATCGCCAGGTTCCTGCTTGCCGAACTGATTGCACGGGAAACCCAGTACCACCAGGCCACGGTCGCGGTAGGCCTGCCACAGTTGCTCCAGGCCTTTGTACTGCGGGGTAAATCCGCACTGGCTGGCGGTATTGACCACCAACAGCACCTTGCCCGGGAAGTCGCCGAGCGTCTTGTGCTCGCCGCCCAGGGTCACGCAGGGGATGTTCAGCATCGTTGCAGCCATGATCGGGCTCCGGTCAGTCGCGCGGACGAAGGTCGATGCACACCGAGTTGATGCAGTAACGCAGGCCGGTCGGTGGCGGGCCGTCAGGGAACACATGCCCCAGGTGCGCGTCGCAACGGGCACAGGTGACCTCGGTGCGGATCATGCCGTGGGACGTGTCGCGGATCTCGATCATCGCGCTGTCCTCGATCGGCGCGTAGAAGCTCGGCCAGCCGCAGCCGGCGTCGAACTTGGTCTGCGCATCGAACAGCGGCAGGCCGCAACAGATACAGTGGTAGATGCCGTCGCGGCGCTCGCTGTTGTACTTGCCGCTGAATGGCCGTTCGGTGCCCTTGAGGCGGCAGACCTGGTACTGCTCGGGGTCGAGCATCGACCGCCATTCGTCCAGGGTTTTTTCGATCTTTTTCATGTAGAAACCTCGGCAGGCTGAATTTCACCCCACACCGTCTTTTCCGGGGCGCGGGTGGCACGTATATTAGTTGGCTTCGTGTGCCAGGCGTTCAGTCTGGCACCCGCTTCCTGCCCTTTCAAACCTTTCGGCGGGGCGTAGCGCGTTTTCTCAATCGGGATCCCATCATGCAGTTCAGCAAATCGAACAAGCTCGCCAATGTCTGCTACGACATTCGCGGCCCAGTGCTCAAGCACGCCAAACGCCTGGAGGAGGAAGGCCACCGCATCCTCAAGCTGAACATCGGCAACCCGGCGCCGTTTGGCTTCGAGGCGCCTGATGAAATCCTTCAGGATGTGATCCGCAACCTGCCCACCGCACAGGGCTACAGCGACTCCAAGGGCCTGTTCAGCGCACGCAAGGCCGTGATGCAGTACTGCCAGCAGAAGGAAATCGAAGGCGTCACCATCGAGGACATCTACCTGGGTAATGGTGTGTCCGAGCTGATCGTCATGTCGATGCAGGCGCTGCTCAACAACGGCGACGAAGTACTGATCCCGGCCCCCGACTACCCGCTGTGGACAGCCGCCGTGAGCCTGGCCGGCGGCAAGCCGGTGCACTACCTGTGCGACGAGCAGGCCGACTGGTTCCCTGACCTTGAGGACATCAAGGCCAAGATCACCCCGAACACCAAAGCGCTGGTGATCATCAACCCGAACAACCCGACCGGCGCCGTCTACTCCAAGGAGCTGCTGCTGGGCATGCTGGAGCTGGCGCGCCAGCACAACCTGGTGGTGTTCTCCGACGAGATCTACGACAAGATCCTGTACGACGAAGCCGTGCACATCAGCACCGCCTCGCTGGCCCCGGACCTGCTGTGCCTGACATTCAACGGCTTGTCCAAGTCGTACCGGGTGGCGGGTTTCCGCTCCGGCTGGCTGATCATCTCCGGGCCCAAGCACCACGCACAAAGCTACATCGAAGGCATCGACATGCTGGCCAACATGCGCCTGTGCGCCAACGTGCCGGCCCAGCACGCCATCCAGACCGCGCTGGGCGGCTACCAGAGCATCAACGACCTGGTGCTACCGCCAGGCCGCCTGCTGGAGCAGCGTAACCGCACCTACGAACTGCTCAACGATATCCCCGGTGTCAGCTGCGTGAAGCCGATGGGGGCGCTGTATGCGTTCCCGCGGATCGATCCGAAGGTTTGCCCGATCCTCAACGACGAGAAGTTCGCCCTTGACCTGCTGCTGTCAGAGAAGCTGCTGATTGTACAAGGGACGGCGTTCAACTGGCCGTGGCCGGACCACTTCCGCGTGGTGACCTTGCCGCGCGTGGATGACCTGGAAGCAGCAATTGGCCGGATCGGCAATTTCCTGAAGGGTTATTCGCAGTAGGATTTGATGGGAGCGCCGTGGGGGCGACGAGAGGTTCGACGAGGTGGTGGTGGTGGGGCGCAGATCGAGCGCCGCCCGCGCGGCGCTTCGCGGGTAAACCCGCTCCTACGTTTGTTTCGGGCCAGTCCATCCTGTGCCAGGAGCGCGCGATCGCCTTGTTCGTACGACGCGATATCGAGCCATGCGCCAGGGCGTTCGCGCGCAAATCCCACAGGCATAATTGGCCCGAAACAAACGTAGGAGCGGGTTTACCCGCGAAGCGCCGCGCGAGCGGCGCTCGATCTCACAGGCGCCACACCACTTGCGGCAAACACCCAGCGGCCTTGACGCAACCCCAAGCCGAATGTTTCTTACATCCTGCAACGCTCTATCCCACAGCCCACACGCCATCCTCTGCCATACTCCGCCGTACACAGTTTGAAATAGTCCCCCGATTGAATCGGCGCGGCAGGCCCCTTATATACCCCGCAGTAAGCGACAACTCATCCGTCAGGAGAACGTAACAACCATGATGCGCATTCTGTTGTTTGTAGCCACCAACCTCGCGGTGGTGCTGGTTGCAAGCATTACCCTGAGCCTGTTCGGTTTCAACGGGTTCATGGCCGCCAACGGGGTCGATCTGAACCTCAGCAGCCTGCTGGTGTTCTGCGCCGTGTTCGGCTTTGCCGGCTCCCTCGTCTCGCTGTTCATCTCCAAGTGGATGGCGAAGATGACCACCGGCACCCAGATCATCAGCCAGCCGCGCACCCGCCACGAGCAATGGCTGCTGCAAACGGTCGAAGAGCTGTCCCGCGAAGCGGGCATCAAAATGCCTGAGGTGGGTATCTTCCCGGCTTACGAGGCCAACGCCTTCGCCACCGGCTGGAACCGCAACGACGCGCTGGTCGCGGTGTCCCAGGGCCTGCTGGAGCGCTTCTCGCCCGATGAAGTGCGCGCGGTACTGGCCCACGAAATCGGCCACGTTGCCAACGGCGACATGGTCACCCTGGCGCTGGTGCAGGGCGTGGTGAACACCTTCGTGATGTTCTTTGCACGCATCATCGGCAACTTTGTCGACAAGGTCATCTTCAAGAACGAAGAGGGCCAAGGCATTGCCTACTATGTGGCGACCATCGTTGCCGAGCTGATCCTTGGCATCCTGGCCAGCATGATCGTGATGTGGTTCTCGCGCCGCCGCGAATTCCGCGCCGACGAAGCCGGTGCGCAGCTGGCCGGTACCGCGGCAATGATCGGCGCCCTGCAGCGCCTGCGCGTGGAACAAGGCCTGCCAGTGCACATGCCGGACACCATGAAGGCCTTCGGCATCAATGGCGGCCTCAAGCACGGCCTGGCTGGGTTGCTGATGAGCCACCCACCGCTGGAAGACCGCATCGAGGCCCTGCGCCAGCGCGGCTGATCCACCTGATAAAAACAAAGGGCGACTTCGGTCGCCCTTTTTTATTCACCCGGCCTCACGCAGTTTCTGAGGGAGCGGGCGCGCCCGCGAACACCGGCAAAGCCGGTGCCATCTACCGCGTCGCCTGTTTCGCGGGCACGCCCGCTCCCACATGGGCCGGCGCAGCCTGCCCTATCTGCTTACCGGCTGAGCCGGTACACCCGCTCCAACAAACTCGACGCCCCGGCCTGCACAAACTTCGGGCTCTCCTCAATCACCTCCACAGCCTCCAGTTGCTCCACCTGCCACCCCGCAAACCCCTGCCTCAGCTCTTCATCCCTGACCGAAAACGGCGGCCCGGCCAACAATGACTGGTCATACTCCAGCGTCACCACCAACCCACGGCAATTCGCCGGCAGCAAACCCGACAACAGCTGCATATACCGCGCACGCATCTGCACCGGCAGCGCAATCACCGCCGCCCGGTCATACAGCCCCACGCAGTCAGCCACATCCTCTGCCCGCAAGGCAAAGAAGTCGCCACACCACAGCTGCACATCTCCACTGCGCCAAACCTCAAATGCGCCCTGCTGCCGCACTTCGGCCTCAAGCCCGTGCTCACGGAAAAAATCCTCCACCGCCCGCCGCGACAGCTCCACACCCAATACGCGATGGCCCTGCCCTGCCAACCAGGCCAAGTCCAGGCTCTTGCCACACAACGGCACCAGCACACGGCTGCCGGGCGCCAACTGCAACTGTGGCCAATACGTCTGCAGATAGGGGTTCACCTGCGCTTGGTGAAAGCCGATCTGGTTGTCGGCCCACCGTTGCTGCCAGAACGCTGGTTCCATGATCACTCCCGATTTTTTGATGATTTGTCGGTAAAACTTGGTTTGGATTTCGATCTGTACTTAATCGAAGATGGTTGCATCTTAACCTTCAGGACCCCGCCATGCTGCCCAGCCTGTTCATTTCCCATGGTTCCCCCATGCTTGCCCTGCAACCCGGCGCCAGCGGGCCGGCACTGTCCGGGTTGGCCAACGCGCTGCCTCGGCCGAAAGCGATCGTGGTGGTGTCGGCACACTGGGAAAGCCGCGAGCTGCTGGTCACCGGCAGCGCACAGCCCGAAACCTGGCATGACTTCTACGGCTTCCCACCGGCCCTGTATGCGGTGCAGTACCCGGCGCCGGGCGAGCCCGGGCTTGCTGGCCAGGTCAGTGAGCAGTTGAAGGCTGCGGGGTTACCCGCGCGGCTGGACATGCAACGCCCATTCGACCATGGCGCCTGGGTGCCGCTGTCGCTGATGTACCCGGATGCGAGCATTCCCGTGGTGCAGGTTTCCCTGCCCAGCCACATGGGGCCGGCGCTGCAGCTGAAGGTGGGCCAGGCACTGGCGGGGTTGCGTGCCGAGGATGTACTGCTGATAGGTTCGGGCAGCATTACCCACAACCTGGGTGAGCTGGACTGGCATGCAGGGCCGGATGTGATCGAGCCGTGGGCGCTGGCGTTCAGGGATTGGGTGGTAGACCGGCTGCAGGAGGATGACCAGGCGGCGTTGCTGGATTACCGGCAGCAGGCGCCGTTTGCGGTGCGCAACCATCCCAGTGATGAGCATTTGCTGCCGCTGTTCTTTGCCCTTGGGGCCGGGAGCAAGTTCGGCGTGGTGCATCAGGGATTTACCCTGGGCGCGCTGGGGATGGACATCTATCGGTTCGACTGAAGGGCCGCTTCGCGGGCAAGCCCGCTCCTACAGGTACTAAACAGGTACTGAAATCTGTGGGGTACCTGTAGGAGCGGGCTTGCCCGCGAAAGGGCCGGTACAGGCAAAAAAAATCCCCGACCTAAGCCGGGGATTTTTTCATTACGCCAGGATCAATCCTCGCGGTAGCGACGCAGCTTCAGCTGCTTGCCAGCCACGCGGGTGTCCTTGAGCTTGGACAGCAGCTTCTCGAGGCCGTCTTCCGGCAGCTCGACCAGGCTGAAGCTGTCGCGCACCTGGATGCGGCCGATAGCGTCACGCGCCAGGCCACCTTCGTTGAGGATCGCACCCAGCAGGTTCTTGGCAGCGATACCATCACGGGCACCCAGGGCGGTACGGCAACGCACGCGGCCTTCGGCCAACGGCAGCGGTGCACGGCGCTCACGGTCACCACGATCAGGACGCTCGCCACGCTCACCGCGCTCGGTACGCTCACCACGCGGGGCGAAGCTCGGCACCAGCGGCTGCTCACGCTCTACCGCCGCCAGGTCCAGCGCCTGGCCATTGGTGGCCTTGCGCAGCAGGGCCGACGCCAGGGCGCGCGCGCTGCAACCGAGGTCGGTGGTCAGGCGGTCGAACAGCTCGCCATGGGTGGCTTCTGCTTCGGCTACCAGCGGCGCCAGGCTCGAGGTCAGCTTCTTGATGCGGGCATCCAGCACGGCCTGGGCATTCGGCAGGCGCGCTTCGGCAACCTTCTGCCCGGTAACACGCTCGATCACCTGCAGCATGCGGCGCTCACGCGGGGTAACCAGCAACAGTGCACGGCCATCGCGACCGGCACGGCCAGTACGGCCGATACGGTGTACGTAGGACTCCGGGTCGTACGGCATGTCAACGTTGAATACGTGAGTGATGCGCGGTACGTCCAGGCCACGGGCAGCGACGTCGGTGGCGACGACGATGTCCAGGCGGCCATCCTTGAGCGAGTCGATCACGCGCTCACGCTGGTTCTGGGCGATATCGCCGTTCAGTGCAGCAGCCTTGTAGCCTTTGGCTTCCAGCGCGGCGGCCAGGTCCAGGGTGGCTTGCTTGGTACGCACGAAGGCGATCAGCGCGTCGAACTCTTCCACTTCCAGCAGACGCAGCACAGCCGGGATCTTCTGGTCCGCGTGGACCATCAGGTGGGCCTGCTCGATCGCGGTAACGGTCTGGGTCTTGGTCTGGATCTTGACGTGTTTGGGTTCACGCAGGTGACGCTCGGCGATCGAACGGATCGACGACGGCAGGGTTGCGGAGAACAGTACGGTCTGACGGGTAGCCGGGATTGCGTCGAAGATCACTTCGAGGTCGTCCATGAAGCCCAGCTTCAGCATCTCGTCGGCTTCGTCCAGTACCAGGTACTGTACGGTCGACAAGACTTTTTCGTCACGACGCAGGTGGTCGCACAGACGGCCCGGGGTGGCCACGACGATTTGCGCGCCGTTGCGGATCGCACGCAGCTGTGGGCCCATCGGGGCACCACCGTAGACGGCGACAACGTTCACACCCGGCATCTGCTTGGCGTAGGTTTCGAAAGCGGTAGCAACTTGCAGCGCCAACTCACGGGTTGGCGCCAGGATCAGGGCTTGCGGTTCGCGCTTGCTCACATCGATCTTGTTCAGGATCGGCAGGGCGAAGGCAGCGGTTTTGCCGGTGCCAGTCTGCGCCTGGCCGATCATGTCGTGACCGGCGAGGATGATCGGGATCGATTGTTGCTGAATGGCGGACGGCTCTTCGTAGCCGGTAGCCACAACGGCAGCAACAATGTTCGGGTTAAGATCGAGAGCGGCGAAGCCGCCGGTTTCCTGGGTCATGGGTCTGCCTCTAGGTGCATCCGCAAAGACCCATGCTCCAAAGCTGCACATGCCTTGAAAGACCGTCAGGTCACCCAGGCAGCTTTGGCGGCGGGGATTTGCGAAAACGATTGAAAAAGAAAACTTGGGAAGGTCCGCCTAGCGGACGCGCAGCCGAAGCTGGACTCGGAGGATTTGCACCACCTGATTTTGAGGTCCGCTAAAAGACCGGCGCGTACTATACCTGAAATAGTCGCGTACGTGAGGAAAATTTTCATGGAGGCAGGGCCAGTATCGGGCCATCGCGCGCAACAGGCTGAATCGATAATCCCTTTAAGCCTTACGCGCTCGGTGTCGGAGCGGTTGAGCCTTTCAGGTAGCCGGCCGAATCTCGCGGATCAGCCCCTCGAGGCTGTACCCCAAACGCGGCGCCAGCGCCTCGGCCCGGGCTCTCAAACCGTCCAGGTCCAGCGACTGCTCCAGGTCTGCCGGCACCAGCAGAATCACATTGCCCTCCTTCACAGGCAGTTCCCAGTAATGCCGGTGGTACAACCCGCGCAGCAATGCCGCGCCCAGCGGCCTGCCATCATCAGTGGCCCATTGGTTGATCACCAGCCAGCCGCCCGGGTTCAGGTGCTGCTGGCAGTTCTCCAGAAAGTTCCACGCCAGGTGCCCGACCCCAGGACCATGGTCGGTGTACAAGTCAACGAACAGCAGGTCGGCCTTCTCTGCCGTGGGCAACAGCTCCAGGGCATCGCCGATGCGCACATACAGCCGCGGGTCGTCGTCCAGGCCCAGGTAATCCATGGCCAGGCGCGGCACATCCGGGCGCAGCTCGATGGCCTCGATGTCTTCCAGCGGCAGGAACTTCATGCAGGCCTGGGTCAGCGTGCCGGCGCCCAGGCCCAGAAACAGCGCACTCTCCGGCAGTTCGTGACACAGCGCCCCCACCAGCATGGCGCGGGTGTAGTCGTACTCCAGCCAGCTGGGGTCGGCCGTGAACACGCAGCTTTGCTCGATCGCATCGCCGAATTCCAGAAACCGGTAGTCGTCTACTTCGTACACGCTGATGACGCCAAAAGCATCTTCTACCCGTGCCAGCAGCCGCTCTTGCCGTTCCGCCGTCATGTCCACCACCCACCTGCGCAAAAACGCGCATTGTCCGCCAACACCCTTGATGCAACAAGCGCAGCGCCAACTGTTACCATGGCCCATAGCCTACAACCGACAAGACCGAGCCCAAGATGAACCAACCGTGGAGCCCCGACAGCTGGCGCGCCCTGCCGATCCAGCAGCAACCGACCTACCCCGATGCCGCGCACCTGCTGAAGGTTGAACAGACCCTGGCCAGCTACCCGCCGCTGGTGTTCGCGGGTGAGGCGCGCGAGCTGCGCCGGCAGTTCGCCGAGGTCACCGAAGGCCGTGCCTTTCTGCTTCAGGGCGGCGATTGCGCCGAGAGCTTCGCCGAGTTCTCGGCTGCAAAAATCCGCGACACCTTCAAGGTGTTGCTGCAAATGGCCATTGTCATGACCTTTGCCGCCGGCTGCCCGGTGGTGAAAGTGGGGCGTATGGCCGGGCAGTTCGCCAAACCGCGCTCATCTGGCGATGAAACCATCGGCGACGTCACCCTCCCCGCCTACCGTGGCGACATCGTCAACGGCATCGGTTTCGACGCCAAAAGCCGCATTCCGGACCCGGAACGCCTGCTGCAGGCCTACCACCAGGCCACCGCCAGCCTCAACTTGCTGCGCGCGTTCGCCCAAGGCGGGTTTGCCGACCTGCACCAGGTGCACAAGTGGAACCTGGACTTCATTGCCAACTCGGCGCTGGCCGACAAGTACCACCAGTTGGCCAATCGCATCGATGAAACCCTGGCGTTCATGCGTGCCTGTGGCCTGGACAGTGCGCCGCAACTGCGCGAAACCAGCTTCTTCACGGCCCACGAAGCGCTGCTGCTGAACTATGAAGAAGCCTTCGTGCGCCAGGACAGCCTGACTGGCGACTACTACGACTGCTCGGCGCACATGCTGTGGATCGGCGACCGCACCCGCCAGCTCGATGGCGCTCATGTGGAGTTCCTGCGTGGCGTGCACAACCCGATCGGGGTCAAGGTTGGCCCGAGCATGAACCCCGAAGAGCTGATCCGCCTGATCGACACGCTCAACCCGGCCAACGACCCGGGGCGTTTGAACCTGATCGTGCGCATGGGCGCGGGCAAGGTTGGCGACCACTTGCCGGGGCTGATCCGCACTGTCGAGCGCGAGGGGCGCAAGGTGCTGTGGAGTTCCGATCCGATGCACGGCAACACCATCAAGGCCAGCAGCGGTTACAAGACCCGCGATTTTGCGCAGATTCTGGATGAGGTGAAGCAGTTCTTCCAGGTACACCAGGCCGAGGGCAGCCATGCCGGCGGTATCCATATCGAGATGACTGGGCAGAACGTCACCGAATGCATCGGCGGTGCCCGGCCGATCACCGAGGATGCGTTGTCTGACCGGTATCACACCCATTGTGATCCGCGGATGAATGCCGATCAGTCGCTGGAGTTGGCATTCCTGATTGCCGAAACCCTCAAGCAGGTGCGGCGCTAAGCGCTTTTCGCTTTTCGCTT
>NZ_JBICJR010000075.1:0-317 GCF_043103245.1 Pseudomonas sp. YQ_6 | reverse complement strand
TCGGCCTTGAAATCCCGGATTTGCCTAAGATTTCAGCCTACCACCTTAAACCTGGACAACCAACGCCAGGCTGGCCTAACCTTCTCCGTCCCTCCATCGCAATAACTGGAAGTACAGGAATATTAACCTGTTTTCCATCGACTACGCTTTTCAGCCTCGCCTTAGGGACCGACTAACCCTGCGTCGATTAACGTTGCGCAGGAAACCTTGGTCTTTCGGCGTGCGAGTTTTTCACTCGCATTGTCGTTACTCATGTCAGCATTCGCACTTCTGATACCTCCAGCAAGCTTCTCAACTCACCTTCACAGGCTTACAGA
>NZ_JBICJR010000074.1:0-370 GCF_043103245.1 Pseudomonas sp. YQ_6 | reverse complement strand
TGCAGGTTCTCGAACGTTGCGCCGGTGGCGTCTACCGCCGAATTGATACCAAGGCTGATCTGGCCAGCATCGTTGTAGACGTCATCGCCCTGCGCGTCATGGGTGTATGGCGCGCTGGTCTCGCCAGCCTTGATGGTGACCTGGGCGTTGTTGCTCAGGGTCACGACCAGGTCGTGGGCCAGCGGCTGGTTGACGTGCACGGTGAAGGTTGGCTTGACGTTCTCGGCCACCGAGGTCTGGTCGGCGGTGATGGTGACCTTGACCAGGTCGCCTTCGTTGCTGCCGCCCGGGTTGCCTGGGGTGCCAGGCTCGTCGGTCACGGTAGTGCTGACCGGGGTTTTGTCGAGGTTCAGTTGCTCAAACTTGCCGA
>NZ_JBICJR010000073.1:0-122354 GCF_043103245.1 Pseudomonas sp. YQ_6 | reverse complement strand
TCTGGATCCGGCCGCTCAGCCAGGCGAGCAGTTGAGCCTGGTGCAGACCGACCCAAGCGGCAACGCTTCGGTGGCTACCGAGTACGACGTACCATTGACCACCGCGCCCGACAGCCCGAGCAATCTGGCCATCGATGCTGATGGCACCACCCTCACCGGTACCGCGCCTGCTGGCAGCCGTGTGGAAGTGCATGATGCCAACGGCACGCTGATTGGCAGTGTGGTGGCAGGCCCCGACGGCAGCTTCACCGTCACCCTCGACCCGCCTCAGGCCAACGGCGAGCTGCTGGACGTGGTCGCCATCGATGACGGCGGCGTTTCCTCGCTGCCCGCACAGATCACCGCGCCCGACATCACCGCCCCTGCCGCACCGAGCGAACTGGTGATCAATGCCGACGGCAGCGTGGTCACCGGCCGTGCCGAACCGGGCAGCACCGTACGCGTGCTGGCCGCCGACGGCACCACTGTGCTGGGTAGCGTGGTAGTTGGCGCTACCGGCAGCTTCAGCATCACCCTCGACCCGCCACAGGTAGACGGCGAAGTGCTGCAAGTGACGGCCACCGATGCGGCAGGCAACGCCTCCACCGCCAATAACCTTACCGCGCCGGACATCGACGGCGGCGACACAACGCCACCGGAGGCCCCGACCAATCTGGTGATCGGCGCTGCCGGCAGCCAGCTCAGCGGTCGAGGCGAAGCCGGCTCTACCGTGCAGGTGCGTGACGCGGCAGGCAACATCCTCGCGACCGGCACCGTCGCTGCAGATGGCACCTTCACCATCACCCTGGACCCTGCCGTGAACGACGGCAGCACCTTGCAAGTCACCCTCACCGACGCCGCCGGCAACGTATCCCAACCAGGCTCGGTCACCTCGGCTGACCTGCTGCCGCCCGCGCAACCGACTGACCTGGCCTTGGCCGATGGCGTCACCTTCACCGGTCGCGGCGAGTCCGGCGCCACCGTGCAGGTGCGCGATGCCGGCGGTACTGTCATCGGTACTGGTGTCGTCGGTGCCGACGGCCTGTTCAGCCTCACCCTCTCGCCTGCCCAAGCCAACGGCGAAGCACTCGACGTGCGCTTGGTGGATGCCGCCGGCAACGCCTCGGCGCCGCTGCAGTTCGATGCGCCGGACATCACACCGCCCGATGCGGTCACCGATATCCTGGTCGGCCCAGGTGGCACAGCCCTGAGCGGTCGCGGCGAGCCAGGTGCCACTGTCGAAGTGCGCGATGCCAGTGGCACCGTGATCGGCACGGGTGTGGTCGGTGCCAACGGCACCTTCCTGATCGACCTCGCCCCAGCCACACAGCCGGGCGAGCAGTTGAGCCTGGTGCAGACCGACCCAAGCGGCAATGCTTCGGTGGCTACCGAGTACGACGTACCATTGACCACCGCGCCCGACAGCCCGAGCAATCTGGCCACCGATGCTGATGGCACCACCCTCACCGGTACCGCGCCTGCTGGCAGCCGTGTGGAAGTGCATGATGCCAACGGCACGTTGATTGGCAGTGCCATTGCCAACGCCGATGGCAGCTTCAGCATCGAACTGAATCCCGCACAAGCCAACGGCGAACTGCTGGACGTGGTCGCCATCGATGACGGCGGCGTTTCCTCGCTGCCCGCACAGATCACCGCGCCCGACATCACCGCCCCTGCCGCACCGAGCGAACTGGTGATCAATGCCGACGGCAGCGTGGTCACCGGCCGCGCCGAACCGGGCAGCACCGTACGCGTGCTGGCCGCCGACGGCACCACTGTGCTGGGTAGCGTGGTAGTTGGCGCTACCGGCAGCTTCAGCATCACCCTCGACCCGCCACAAGTTGACGGCGAAGTGCTACAGGCCACCGCGACCGATGCCGCTGGCAACACATCGCCAACCAGCTCGGTCACCGCCCCGGACATCGATGGCGGCGACACCACCCCGCCTGAAGCCCCGACCAACTTGGTGATCGGCCTCGCCGGCAGCCAGCTCAGTGGTCGAGGCGAAGTGGGCACCACCGTGCAGGTGCGTGACGCGGCCGGCAACATCCTTGCGACTGGCACTGTCGCCGAGGATGGCACCTTCACCATCACCCTGGACCCTGCCGTGAACGACGGCAGCACCTTGCAAGTCACCCTCACCGACGCCGCCGGCAACGTATCGCAACCGGGCTCGGTCACCTCGGCCGACTTGCTGCCGCCAACGCAACCGACTGACTTGGCCCTGGCCGATGGCGTCACCTTCACCGGTCGCGGCGAGCCCGGCGCTACCGTGCAGGTGCGCGATGCCGGCGGTACTGTCATCGGTACTGGTGTCGTAGGGGCCGACGGCCTGTTCAGCCTCACCCTGTCGCCTGCCCAGGCCAATGGTGAAGCACTCGATGTGCGTCTGGTGGATGCCGCCGGTAACAGCTCTGCCCCATTGCAATTCGATGCACCGGACATCACCCCACCTGAGGCAGTAACCAATATTACAGTTGGCGCTGACGGCCTGGCCCTGAGCGGTCGCGGCGAACCGGGTGCCACTGTCGAAGTGCGCGATGCCAGTGGCACCGTGATCGGCACAGGTGTGGTCGGTGCCAACGGCACCTTCCTGATCGACCTCGCCCCAGCCGCACAGCCGGGCGAGCAATTGAGCCTGGTACAGACCGACCCAAGCGGCAACGCTTCCTCGGCGGTGCAATTCGAAGTCCCGGTCACCACTGCGCCTGCCAGCCCCAGCGACCTGGTGTTCGCCGAAGACGGCAGCAGCATCAGCGGTACCGCGACGGCCGGCACCCGTGTGGAAGTGCATGACGCCAACGGCACACTGATTGGCAGTGTGGTGGCGGGCCTCGACGGCAGCTTCACCGTCACCTTCGACCCGGCCCAGGCCAACGGCGAGCTGCTGGACGTGGTCGCCATCGATGACGGCGGCGTTTCCTCGCTGCCCGCACAGATCACCGCGCCCGACATCACCGCCCCTGCCGCACCGACCGAGTTGGTGATCAATGCCGACGGCAGCGTGGTCACCGGCCGCGCCGAACCGGGCAGCACCGTACGCGTGCTGGCCGCCGACGGCACCACTGTGCTGGGTAGCGTGGTAGTTGGCGCTACCGGCAGCTTCAGCATCACCCTCGACCCGCCACAGGTAGACGGCGAAGTGCTGCAAGTGACGGCCACCGATGCGGCAGGCAACGCCTCCACCGCCAATAACGTTACCGCGCCGGACATCGACGGCGGCGACACAACGCCACCGGAGGCCCCGACCAATCTGGTGATCGGCGCTGCCGGCAGCCAGCTCAGCGGTCGTGGCGAAGCCGGTACCAGCGTTCAGGTGCGCGATGACGCAGGCACCGTAATTGCCACGGGCACGGTCAATCCGGATGGTACCTTCGCCATCACCTTGAACCCGGCCATCACCGATGGCAGTACCCTGCAAGTAACCCTGACCGACGCTGCCGGCAATGTCTCGCAACCCGGTTCGGTCGCCGCGCCAGACCTGCTGGCCCCAGCGCAGCCAACCGAGCTGGCCTTGGTCGATGGTGTGACCTTCACCGGCCGCGGCGAGCCCGGTGCCACCGTACAAGTGCGTAATGCCACCGGCAGCCTGATCGGCACTGGGCTGGTCAACGAAGACGGCACCTTCAGCGTCACGCTGTTCCCCGCCCAGGCCAATGGTGAGGCCCTGGACATTCGCGTGGTGGACACCGCCGGCAACAGTTCGACGCCGCTAGCGTTCACTGCACCGGACATCACGCCGCCAGCTACTGTCAGCAACATCGTGGTCGGCGCCGATGGCCTAGTGCTCAGTGGCCGTGGCGAAGCGGGTGCTACCGTACAGGTACGTGATGCCAACGGCATTGTCATCGGTACCGGCACCGTCGGCGCCAACGGCACCTTCGTGGTCGACCTGGACCCGGCTGCCCAACCGGGTGCTGAGTTGAGCCTGGTGCAAACCGATGCGAGCGGCAACGCCTCCGAGGTCCTGCAATATGAAGTTCCGGTAACCACCGCGCCCGCCAGCCCCAGCGACCTGGTGGTGGCTGCGAACGGCGCCAGCATCACCGGTACAGCCCCGACGGGCAGCCGTGTGGAAGTACACGATGCCAACGGCACACTGGTCGGCAGTGTGGTGGTAGGTGCCGATGGCACCTTCACCGTCATCCTCAACCCGGCCCAGGCCAATGGCGAACTGCTGGACGTGGTGGCTATCGACGGCAGCGGTGCTACTTCGCTACCCGCGCAGGTCACCGCACCGGATATCACCCCACCGGTCACCCCAAGCGAGCTGGCGATCAGTGCCAACGGCAGCGAGGTCACCGGCCGCGCCGAAGTGGGCAGCACCGTGCGTGTGGTGGCCGCCGATGGCACCACCGTGCTGGGTAGTGTGGTGGTCGACGCCACTGGCAGTTTCAGCATCACCCTCGACCCGCCACAGGTAAACGGCGAGGTACTGCAAGTCACCGCCACCGACGCCGCTGGCAACATCTCCACGGCCGGCGACATCACCGCGCCGGACATCGACGGTGGCGACACCACACCGCCGGATGCCGCAACCAACCTGGTAGTCGGCCTGGCCGGCGCCCAGCTCAATGGCCGCGGCGAAGCCGGGGCCAGCGTGCAGGTGCGCGATGCCCAGGGCAATGTACTGGCCAACGGCTCGGTCAACCCGGACGGCACCTTCCAGATCACCCTCGACCCACCGGTGAAAGATGGCAGTAACCTGCAAGTGGTGCTGACCGATGCCAGCGGCAATGCTTCTGCCCCGGCGTCGGTGGTTACCCCGGACTTGCAGGCCCCGGCTCAACCGACCGGTGTAGCCTTGGCCGACGGCGTGACCCTGAGCGGCAACGGCGAGCCAGGCGCGACCGTGCAGGTACGCGATGCCTTGGGCAACTTGCTCGGCACTGGCCTGGTCACTGAAACCGGCAGTTTCAGCATCACCCTGTCGCCGGCCCAGGCCAATGGCGAAATCCTCGATATCCGTCTGATCGATGCCGCCGGCAATGTCTCTTCACCCCTGCAGTTCGAGGCTCCGGACATCACCGTGCCTGCCGTAGTCAGCAACATTGTCGTCGGCGCCGACGGCCTGACCTTGGGCGGTCGCGGCGAAGCCGGTGCTACCGTCGAGGTGCGCGATGCCAATGGCACGCTGATCGGCACCGGCACAGTGACCGCGAACGGTACTTTCCTGATAGACCTCGATCCGGCTGCACTGCCGGGTGAACGCCTGAGCCTGGTACAGACCGACCAGAGCGGCAACGCCTCTGAAGCGCTGACCTACGACGTGCCACTGGTGGTCACCCCGACCAGCCCGAGCGAACTGGTCGTCGCCGCCGATGGCAGCAGCATCAGCGGTTCTGCTCCTGCTGGTAGCCGCGTGGAAGTGCATGATGCCAACGGCACGCTGGTCGGTAGCATCGTGGTGGGTGCCGAGGGCACCTTCACCGTGGTGCTTACACCGGCCCAGGCCAATGGCGAGTTGCTGGACGTTGTGGCGATCGACAACAACGGCACCTCGTCGTTGCCGGTGCAGGTCGCCGCACCAGACATCACCGCGCCTGCGGCGCCAAGCGATCTGGCAATCAGTGGCGACGGTACCGTTGTCAGCGGCCGCGCCGAAGCAGGCAGCACCGTCCGCGTGCTGGCCGCCGACGGCACCACTGTACTGGGCAGTGTCGTGGTGGGGGCCAGCGGCGCCTTCAGCATCGGCCTCACCCCGCCACAAGTGGCAGGCGAGCAGTTGCAGGTGACGGCCACCGATGTCGCAGGCAACACCTCCACGGCCGGCAGCGTCACCGCACCGATCGTGGACAATGGGGGTGACACCACACCGCCGGAACCCGCTACCGAGCTGGCCATCAGTAACGATGGCCGCACAGTCTCCGGGCGAGGCGAAGCGGGTGCCACCGTGGAGGTGCGCAACGATCAGGGGCAAGTGCTGGTGAGCGGCACCGTTCAGCCCGATGGCAGCTTCAATGTGCAACTGCCAACCCCGGTGGTGGATGGCTCGTCCCTGCAAGTGACCCTGACCGACGCCGCCGGCAACGTCTCTACACCTAGCCCGCTGACGGCGCCCGACCAGGTAGCACCGCTGCAACCAACCGACCTGGTGCTGAGCAATGGCGACAGCCTGGCCGGTACTGCAGAAGGGGGCGCACGAGTAGAGGTCAAAGATGCCTCGGGCAACCTGATCGGCAGCGCCATTGCCGAGCCGGATGGCAGTTTCAGCCTGACCCTCGACCCGCCACAGGCCAATGGCGAGACCCTGTCCATCACCGTGACCGATGCGGCAGGCAACACTTCGGTGCCGCTGAGCTACGTGGCCCCGGACATCACCGCGCCAGCGATCGTCGCCGACGTGGTGGCAAGCGATGGCAGCCTGGCCGTGTCTGGCCGTGGCGAGCCCGGTGCCACAGTGGAAGTGCGTGATGCCCAGGGCGCAGTCATCGGTACTGGCACCGTGGCGCCAAATGGCACCTTCGTGATTGACCTGGAGGCACCGCTGGCCGCAGGTGAGAACCTCGTGCTGGTGCAGACCGATGCCGCCGGCAATACCTCGGCAGGGGTCAGCGTGACCGTTGCCGATACACCGCTGCCCGAAAGCCCGAGCGACGTGGTGGTGGCCGGTGACGGATCCAGCGTTTCCGGTACCGCACCGGCAGATACGCAGGTGGAAGTGCGTGACGCACAGGGCAATGTCCTGGGCAGCGCCCAGGCCGGTCCGGATGGCAGCTTCACCGTCGGCCTGACCCCGGCCCAGGCCAACGGCGAGACCCTGGATGTCGTGGCGGTTGACGGCGCTGGCAACAGTTCGCTGCCTACCCAGATCACCGCCCCCGATATCACCCCGCCCAATGAAGCCAGCGAACTGCAACTGAGTGCCGATGGCAGCCTGCTCACCGGTCGCGGCGAACCGGGCACCACCGTGCAGGTCATCAGCGCCGGCGGGACTGTGCTGGGCAACGCCCAGGTCGGTGCCGACGGTGTGATCAGCGTGGTCCTGAACCCAGCGCAGACCGACGGCCAGGAACTGGACGTGGTCCTGCGCGACCCCGCTGGCAACACCTCGACCGCCACCATCGTGGCGCCAGATACCGACGGCCCGCTGCAACCCTCCGGGCTGGCCATCGATACCGCTGGCATCCACCTTACCGGCCAGGGTCAAAGCGGCTCCATCGTCACCGTGCGTGACGCCGACGGCACTGTGCTGGGCACTGCCACCGTGGGCGGCGACGGCCGTTTCGACGTCACCCTCAACGCGCCACAGCGCAATGGCGAAAGCCTGACCGTCGAAGCGACCGACTACCTGGGCAACAGCGCAGGGCCCGTGGACTTCACTGCCCCCGACTCTACCCCGCCGCAAGTGGTCACCAACCCGGCCATCGACGGCACCGGTACCACGATCACCGGCAACGGCGAACCGGGCGCCACCGTAACCGTGCGCGGGCCGGATGGCAGCGTGCTGGGCAGCACCGTGGTCGGCGCGGGTGGCGCTTTCGAAATTACCCTCGACGAGCCGCAAACCAACGGCCAGGCACTGACCGTGGAGCAACGCGACGCTGCCGGCAACCTGTCGGCGGCGGTCGATTTGTCGGCACCGGATACCCAGGCACCCGATAGCCCCACCGGGCTGGTCCTGGCCGGCGACGGCAGCAGCCTGAGCGGCAGCGGTGAGCCGGGTGCGCAGGTGACCGTGACCGGCACTGGCGGCACAGTACTGGGCACCGCAACGGTCCAGCCCGATGGCACCTTCCAGGTGGCCATCGACCCGCCACAGCTCAATGGCCAGACGCTGTCTGTCACTCAGGCGGACAATAGCGGCAACGGCTCGCCCGCTGGCACTGTGATCGCACCTGACTTCGAGGCACCGCTGCCGGCGCAAGGGCTGGGCCTTGATCCTGCCGGCACACTGCTCAGCGGGCAGGGCGAGGCAGGCAGCACCGTAGAGGTACGCGATGCTGCGGGCAACCTGCTAGGCACCAGCCCGGTGAATGCAGACGGGACGTTCGAAGTGGCACTCTCCCCGGCCCAGACCAACGGTGAAGTGCTGTCGGTGGTGCTGATCGATGGCGGCGGCAATGCCTCGCCGTCGGCCACGTTCACCGCTGACGACAGCACCGCGCCAGCTGCGCCTGCCGGCCTCACGATCACCCCGGGCGGCAGTGCCATCCAGGGTACCGGTGAAGCTGGCTCCACGGTGGAAGTGAAGCTTGCCGACGGCACGTTGGTAGGCACCGTCGTCGTGCCAGCAGGCGGCAACTTCACGGTCCCACTATCGCCCGCCCAGTTGGACGGCCAGGCCCTGGATGTGACGCTGACCGATGCGGCCGGCAACATTTCGCAGCCCAGCCAGATCCTTGCGCCTGACATCACGCCACCGGCACTGCCCACCGACGTTGCAGTCAGCAGCGATGGCACGGCTGTGACCGGTAACGCACCTGGCGCCAGTTCGGTGACCGTGAGCGATGGGGCCGGCAATGTGATCACCGTTGCGGTCAACCCGGATGGCAGTTTCAGCGTGCCGCTGGATACACCGCAGAACAACGGCCAGACCGTAACCGTGGTAGTGACCGACGCAGCCGGCAACGACTCGGCGCCGGTCTCTGTCACCGCTCCGGACACGACCATCCCAGAACCGGCGACCGGGCTTACCGTAAGCCCGGACGGCAGCTCGGTCGGCGGCACAGCCGAGCCTGGCAGCACAGTGGAAGTCCGCAACCCGGATGACACCGTGCGCGGCACGGTAACCGCAGGGCCGGACGGCACCTTCGTGATACCGGTCGACCCACCGCTGGCATCAGGCGAAACCGTCGATGTGGTGGTGATCGACCCTGCCGGCAACGAATCGCCTGAAATACCAGTGGTTGGCCCGACCGGTACCGAAGTGGCCACGCCTTCGGCCCTTGCCATCAGCGCCGATGGTTTCCTGCTGACCGGCCAGGGTACGGTCGGCTCGCTGATTACCGTAACCTCCGGTGGCACCACGCTGGGCAGCGCCACGGTCGGCAGCGACGGCACCTTCCGTGTGTTCTTCCAGAACGCCCAGCTCAACGCCCAGGTCTTGCAGGTCAGTGCCAAGGCTACCGTCGACGGCCAGCCTTCGGTGCCAGCCATTATCGTGGCCAATGACACCACGGCACCGGACGCGCCGACACAGGTGAACCTCAATGCCACCGGCAGTACGCTGACCGGCCAAGGCGAGGCGGGCGCAACCGTGCGCGTGACAGACGTACAGGGCACCTTGCTGGGGACTGCAACCGTCGACAGCAATGGCCTGTTCAGCGTCAGCTTCTCGCCGGCCGTGGCCAATGGGCAAAACCTGATGGTCACCCAGGCTGATGCTGCAGGTAATGTTTCGCTCGCGGCCACCCTGCAAGCGCCTGACCTGCAGGCACCGCTGGCGGCCAGCAACCTCAGCCTCAACAGCGCAGCCACCGTGCTCAGCGGCCAGGGCGAAGCCGGTGCCAGCGTCACCGTGCGCGACGCCAGCGGCGCCATCCTGGCCACCGGCACCGTCAACCAGAGCGGCCAGTTCCAGATCACCCTGCCCAGCGCGCAGGTGACCGGTAGCCCGCTACAGGTCACCCTCAGTGATGCCGCAGGCAATGTGTCCGGCCCGGCCAGCCTGGCCACGCCAGACCACACGCCGCCAGCGGCCATCAGTAATCCGGTGTTGAGCCAGGACGGCCGGCAGCTTTCCGGCAGCGGTGAAGCGGGCGCCACGGTACAGGTACGCAACGCCGCCGGTGCCTTGCTCGGCACCGCCACGGTGGGCGCCGACGGTCGCTTCACGGTGACCTTCGACACGCCGCAAGCCAACGGCCAGGTCATCGGCGTGACGCAAGTGGATGCCGCCAGCAACACCTCGCCGGCAATCAATGTGACAACCCCGGACCTGACCCCACCCGCACCGCTGACCAACGTGGTGCTGAACAACAACGGCCTGACCCTGACCGGCCTGGGCGAAGCCGGTGCCACGGTCACCGTTCACGGCCCGGACGGGACCATCATCGGCACCGGCCTGGTGGCGGCCAATGGCAGCTTTACCCTCACCCTGAACAGCGCCCAGCTCAACGCCCAGCTCCTGAGCGTTACGCAGACCGACGCGGGCAACAACACCTCCACCGCCGTGGCGGTCACCGCGCCGGACTTCACCCCGCCTGCGGCACCGACAGCACTCGTGCTGTCCGGTACCGGGCTGCAACTGACCGGTAACGCCGAAGCCGGCAGCACCGTGACCGTGCGCGATGCCAGCGGCAACGTGCTGGGCACAGCGGTAGCCGGCAGCAACGGCACCTTCCAGGTCACCTTGAACAGTGCCCAGACCAATGGCCAGACGCTGCAGGTGACCGCCACCGACGCAGCCGGCAACGTGTCGCCGGCCGCACCTTACACCGCAGCCGACACCACGCCGCCGGCCGCCGTGACCAACCTGGCTGTCTCCGCCAATGGCGCCACCCTGACAGGCGATGGCGAAGCAGGCGCAACCGTGACCGTACGAGCACCGGACGGTACCGTGCTGGGCAACGCTACAGTGGCCGCCGACGGTCACTTCAGCGTATCCCTGTCGCCGGCAGCGATCACGGGTGAAAGCCTGAGCGTGGTCCAGGCCGATGCCGCACAAAATGTCTCCCCTGCGCAAAACGTGACGGCGCCGGGCGCGCTGGCACCGGCCACGCCGGACAACCTGATACTGGCCGCCGACGGCCTGTCGGTGAGCGGCACCGCCGAGGCGGGCAGCACAATCAAGGTGTACGGCCCCAACGGCGTATTGCTGGGCAGCAGCCCGGTCACCAACGACGGCACGTTCACTGTCAATCTCGGCAGTGCACAGGCCAATGGCGAAGTGTTGCAGGTCAGCGCAACGGGCCCCGATGGCACCGTATCGCTGCCCGCTACCCTACAGGCACCGGACACCACGGCACCGCAACCACTGACCAACCTGGTGTTGTCCAACGACGGCCTGGTACTCAGTGGCCGCGGTGAAGCAGGTGCCACCGTTACCGTGCTTGGCGAAGGCGGTATCGAACTGGGCACTGCCGTGGTCGATGCCAATGGCGACTTCAACGTCGACCTGAGCGTCGCTCAAATCAACGGCGAACAGCTCAGCGCCAGCCAGTCCGATGTGGCCGGCAACGAGTCCAACAGCGTCAGCCTGACAGCCCCTGACCGCGTCGCGCCGGATGCTGCCGGCAACCTGGCCTTCGCCGGGGGTGGCAGCTTGCTGAACGGTACCGGCGAAGCGGGTGCCGCCGTGCGTGTGCTCGCCGCCGATGGTTCGGTGCTGGGCAGTGCAACGGTGCGCGCCGACGGTACCTTCCAGGTCAACCTCGCATCGCCGCAGGCCAACGGCCAACAGGTGCAAGTGGTGCTGGCCGATGCGGCTGGCAACCAGTCTGCCGCAAGCGCTATCACCGCACCCGATACCACACCGCCATCGGCACCCGGCGAACTGGCCGTTTCCGGTGATGGTGTCACCCTCACCGGCCGCGGCGAAGTGGGCGCGCTGGTGACCGTGACCAACCCGGCAGGCGAGGAAATCGGCAGCGCCACGGTCGATGCCAGTGGCCACTTCACCATCACGCTGAACCCGGCGCTGGGCAACGCCGAGCTACTCAGCTTCACCCAGGCCGATGCGGCCGGCAACGTGTCGGCAGTGGCAACCCTGCAAACCCCGGACTTCACCCCGCCCGACCCACTCACCCAAGTGGTGATCAACGCCGACGGCAGCGTGGTCAGCGGCCTGGGCGAGGCCGGCGCCACAGTAATCGTCAGTAACGCGGCCGGTACCGTACTGGGCACGGGTATCGTACTGGCTGATGGCAGCTTCAGCGTCGAACTGTCACCCGCACAAATCAACAACCAGACACTGTCGGTACTGCAGGCCGATCCACCCGGCAACGTCAGCCTGCCGGTGAACGTGCAAGCGCCGGACCTCACGCCGCCAGCGGCAGCAACCGAGCTGCGGCTCAATGCGGCAGGTGACGAGCTGGGCGGTGTCGGCGAAGTGGGCGCCACCGTGCGCGTGTACGTCGGTACCACGCAGGTCGGTACCGGCACAGTAGGCGCCAACGGGAGGTTCATCGTCGAGCTGGATGCAGCACAGCTCGATGGCCAGGTGCTGCAGGTTACCCTGACCGATGCAACCGGCAACATCTCGCCAATCAGTTCGGTCACGGCCGTGGACACCACACCACCGGCCACCGTGGTCGCCACCATCAACGACAGCGGTACTCAGGTGACCGGTTCTGCCGAAGCCGGCACCCGCGTCACTGTGGTCAACAACAACGGCGACCTGCTGGGCCAGGTAACGGTGGAACCGGACGGCACCTTCGTCCTTGACCTGAACCTCCCGCAAATCAACGGCGAAACGCTGACCCTCATCGCCCAGGACGCCACTGGCAACCCGTCGGTACCGCTGGCAGTGACTGCGCCAGACCTGACGCCACCGGTGCAGCCGACCGACCTGCTGCTCAACGCAGCCGGTACGTCGATGACGGGGACGGCCGAAGCCGGCAGCACCATCACGGTACGCGGCCCGGACAACAACATCGTGGGCACGGTGGAAGTGGATGCGAACGGCCAGTTCACTGTGCCGATCAGCCCGGCACAGAACAACGGCCAGTTGCTGACGGTGGTGTCCACCGATGATGCTGGCAACGCTTCGGTGGCTGTCCCTTACCAGACCAACGACACCTCGCCACCCGACCTGGTGACCAACCTGGCGATCAACAACACCTTCAACGTGCTGACCGGCAAGGGCGAAGCCAATGCCACGGTCACCGTCAGCTTCGACGGAGACGTGATCGGTACCGGCGTGGTGGATGGCGCTGGCAACTTCCAGATAACACTGGTGCCAGCGGTGGGCTCGCTCGCCACCCTGGAAGTGACACAGTCCGACGGCATCAATACGTCTGCGGTCGCGACCTACCTCACACCGTTGATCGCACCACCCGTGCCGCCAACCGACGTGACCTTGGGCAGCGACGGCCTGACCCTGACAGGCAGTGCACCAAGCGGTGTGGACATTCGCGTGTACGATGCCGCAGGCAACCTGATCGGTACAGGCAGCACAAACCTGAGCGGCACCTTCACTCTGACACTGGACGCAGCCCAGCTCAACGGCGAGCACATTTCGGTGACAGCGGTGGCACTGGTCGGCGGCGAATCGCAGCCGACCTTCCTGCAAGCGGCTGACATCACGCCACCGGCCAACCCGGTGGTGACCAGCCTCTCTGTCAATGGCCTGGTGCTGAGCGGCACGGGTGAAGCCGGTGCAACGGTGACAGTGCGTGATGCCAGCGACAATGTGCTCGGCACGGCGGTGGTGAATGGCGGTGGCGTGTTCACCGTCAACCTGAACGCCGCGCAGCTCAACGGCCAGGTCCTGGGCGTGAGCCAGGCTGACGCTGCAGGCAATGTGTCCGGCAGCACGAGCTACACTGCCGCAGACCTGCAGCCACCTGCAGCCCCCACCAACGTCGCCATCGATGGCGCGGGCACCGTGCTTACCGGTAGCGGTGAAGCGGGCGCTACCATTACCGTCCAAGGCCCGAACGGCCAGGTCGGTACGGGTGTGGTGCAAGCCAACGGCACCTTCAGCATTACCTTGACCTCGCCACAGAACGACGGGCAACTGCTGGTGGTACGCCAGGCCGATGCTGCCGGCAACTTGTCCGCCAGCACCAGCCTGACTGCGCCGGACACCACCCCGCCAGCCGCCCCGCTGGCCACCATCAACGCCAACGGCACCTCGGTCAGTGGTTCTGGCCAGATCGGCAGCACGGTCACCGTGCGCAACAGCGCCGGTACCGTACTGGGTACCGCAACGGTGGGTAGCAACGGCCTGTTCGTGGTCAGCCTGACTGCGGCGCAGATCGACAACCAGGCGCTCAGCGTCACCCTCACCGACAGCGCCGGTAACGTGTCCACAGGCACTGCGCTGACCGCACCGGACCTGACCTCGCCTGCGGCTGCCGGCAACCTGCTGTTCAGTGCCGACGGCAGTACCCTCACCGGTACGGGAGAAGTGGGTGCCACCGTAACCGTACGCAGCGCCGGCGGTACCGTGCTGCAAACCGCAACGGTGCAGGCGGACGGCACCTTCACCGTGACCCTGAGCCCGCCTCAGGACAACGGCCAGATCCTGTCTGTGACCCTCAGCGACCCGCGCGGCAACGTGTCGGGTAACGTCAACGTCACGGCACCGGATGTCGATGCCAACGCACCGGTCATCGCCAGCGACAACCTGGCCACGGCCACGGTCAACCTGGCAGCGGTCAGCGCCACGGAGACCTACACCGACAGCTTCACCACGCTGCTGTCGGGGTTCTCCAAGACCTACACCTGGACGGTGGCAGCAGGCACCACGGCCGACCCTACCCTCACACTGACCACCAACAGCGTGCTGGCACTGCTCAACAACACCAGCTTCACCCTGCAGGTGAAAGACGCCAGCGGCGCCTGGGTGACCATCGCCACCGGCAACACCCAAGGCCTGCTCGACCTGATCGTGCTGCCAATCGGCTTGCAGGTGGACATCGGCGTGCTGCAAGCCGGTGATTACCGACTGACCGTGGGCAGTGGCGGCATCGGCCTGATCACCGAAGTGAGCACCACGCTGGACATCGTCTCCACCAGCCTGACCCAATTCACCGGCACCGGCATTGCCACCTCCGGCAACGTCATTACCGACGTGGGCACCGATGGCGCGGTGGATGCACGTGGCCCGGACAGCGCCGCCGTGTTGCAAGTGCTGAAAGACGGCAGCTACGTCTCGGCCGGGACCGCCACGACGGTTCAGGGCCAGTACGGCACCCTGGTGATCAGTGCGGACGGCAGCTACACCTACACGCCCAACGGCAGCCCGAACAGTGTGGGCAAGGTGGATGTGTTCAGCTACCAGTTGGTGCACCCGAACGGCCTGTCCGATACCGCCAACCTGTACGTGCGCATCGACAGCCCGCAAGCCACGGAAATCTGGAGCGACAGCAACTACGGTGCACCGGCCACGGTGGTCGACGCAGTCAACGACGTTGGTAGCAGCCAGGTCACCCTGGACAACCGCGTGGACACCAGCAGCAGTACGCTGGGCTCGCTGAACCTGCCACTGATCGGTACCCGTCAGGCCACCTACACCACCACGGTTGCCGCCGACACCACGGCCGACCTGCAGGTGGTGGTCAACTCCGCCAACCTGTTGAGCCTGCTCAACGGCACCACCATCGAGCTGCTCAAGCTCAACCCGGCCACCGGCCAGTACGTTCTGGTGCAGTCGGTACCGGGTGGTTCGCTGATCAGCGTGCTGGGGGGTGGCGCCGGGTATACCTTCGAGAACCAGGGCGCCGGTACCTACCAAGTCCGTGTCACCGCCGGCGGCATTGGCTTGCTCAGCTCCATCACCACCAGCCTGAACACCACCACAACGTACCTGACCGAGTTCGTGGTCAGTGGCGCGACAGCAGCCACCGGCAACCTGCTGACTGACGACAACATTGGTTCGGCCTTGACCGTGCTGAGCGTGCTGACAGCGGCCAATACCTACACCATCCCAGGCTACAACGGGGTGAGCGTGGCCGGCACCTACGGCACGTTGCTGGTGCATGCCGACGGCAGCTACACCTACACCCTCAACGCGGGGCTCACCTCGGCGGTGGTCGGCCAGCAAGACACCTTCACCTACGAGCTAAGCCACCCGAACGGCACCACCGACACCGCAACCCTGACCATCAACGTGGACGATGCTGCCGGCCTCACCACGACCACATCGCTGCTGGCCGATACCGGCGACGAATCAGAGGCACTCGCCAGCCAGGCAGCGGCCTCCGATGTGATCGCCGGCACCGACGGTAACGACCAGCTCGATGGCAGCCAGGGTGGCCACATCACCTTGCAGGGTGGTGCGGGTGACGACACGCTGGTGGTGGTCGACCAGAACTTCGCCAGCGTCGACGGTGGCGCAGGAACCGACACCCTGCTTTGGGGCGGCGGTGATGCCAGCATCGACCTGGGCAACCTGGCCGGGCGCGTACACGACATCGAAATCCTCGACCTCAACGACACCAGTTCGGTGGCGCTCACCCTCAACCTGGCGGATGTGGTGGCCATCACCGAAACCGCTACCGACACACTGATCATCAAGGGGGACGACAAAGACTCGGTTCACATGACGGACAACTGGACGCTGGTCGGGAACCAAACTGCCGACGGCATCGACTATAACCAGTACACGGCCCAGGAGGATCCAAGCCATCACCTGTGGGTACAAAACGGTATCCATGTGGTTTGAGGCCGCTGCAAACCCGCCGGGTGAATGCCCGGCGGCATGGACGACCAGCAGTAAGGGAACTATGTGAAGCGAAGCAGTCCGCTGTCACCGCTGTTGCTGGGAGCCTTCGGGCTCCTGGCCCTGAACTTCCACCCGGTTGCCCAGGCAGCCGATGATATAGACCCCCACCTGCGCCAGATCGGGCCGTCGTTGCTACGCGATGCGCCCGAAGCGGTGCCCGCCCGCCCTCCCATCGGCATGGCCCCGGTCGCTAGTGGCGAACGGCTGAGCCTTACCGACGCAGTGCTGCAGGCAGCGCAATGGCACCCGAGCATCGCAGAGGCCATCGGCAACCTTTACAAGCAGGGCGAAGGCATCAACGTCGCCCGTGCGGGGTATTACCCACAGATTTCCGGCGGTATCCGCACCGGTTATGACACCGGCTATGGCGGCGACCGCAATAGCCAGGCCCTGAACCTGTCGCTCAAACAAATGCTCTATGACTTCGGCAAGGTCGACAGCGCCGTCAACGCGGCCCAGGCTGCCGCCGCCCGGGCACAGGCCAATATCCTGCTGGTGGTCGACGATCTGGCCCGCGACACAGCCTATGCCTGGATCGAAACCCGCCGCTACGAGCAACTGATGACGATTGCCCGCGACCAGATTCGCGGCGTGGGCGACATTGCCGGGATGGCGCGCCAGCGCAGCGACATGGGCGCCAGCACCCGTTCCGACGTGGTACAGGCCGAGTCCCGCGTGGAAAGCGCCCGTGCCACCCTGGAGGAGTACCAGTCGCAGTACGAGCGCTGGCGCTCGACCCTGGCGGCGCTGATGGGCCGCGTTACCCCTCCGGCACTGGCCGAGGGCTCACCCGCCGAGCTGGACCAGGCCTGCAAGCGCCCTGCACAGGGTGATGACCGCCTGCCTGCCGTGCTGATGGCCCTGGCCCAGCGCGCACAGGGCCAGGCCGAGCTGGCCCAGGCCAAGGCGGAGGCCTACCCTACCCTGTCGTTGCAACCGCAGGTCAATCATTACCTGGACGACGACTACAACCGCGATAACGCACGGCTGGACCGCACCCAGGCGGGCATCTACCTGAACGTCGAAGTTCCCATCTACCAAGGGGGCTCCATCAGCGCCCGCACCCGCGCTGCCGGCCACGCGCTGACCGCCGCCGATTCCGCCGAAGACGCCGCACGCCTGCAAGCGCGTCGGGGCCTGGCCGAGGCCAAGGCGCAAACCTCCGGGCTGGGCCGCAGGCTGACCTCGCTGGAAGCCCGCCAGGTCAGCATTCAGGAGGCACGCATGCTCTACGGGCGTCAGTACCTGGACCTGGGCACACGGCCACTGCTCGACCTGCTCAACGCCGAGCAGGAGATCTACCAGTCACGCTTCGAACTTGCCGGCACCCGCTCCGATCTGCTGCGCCTGGATGTCGACTGCCTGTACAACACCGGCGCCCTGCGCACGGCCTTTGGCCTTGAGGGGCGCAACCTGCAAGGTGTGGAGATCCAGCCATGAGTGATTCGATCGATGTGACCCTGCCCAACCAGGCGCCTGCGCCGGAGCAGGCCGCCGCCCACCGGCCAGACCTTGGCCCCTGGCTTGAGGTGATGTTGCAGGTGGCACACCACTACCGCCTGGACGTATCACCCCAGCGTATTCGCCTGGCCGCTGCGGAGGATGCCCGCCCGTTGAATGAAATCCTCCGACACATGGCACGTCAGGCGGGGCTGGCATTGCGCTTCGTGCACTTCGATGCCAAGGGCCTGCGGCAATGGCGCACGCCGCTGGTGCTGGAGCTGGACGATGGGCAGCTGGCGGTGGTCGAGTCGGTGACCGAAGAGGACGACCTGGCAGTGGTGTTCGCCGGTGACCAGGGCCTGACTTCGCGCCTGCCCCGCAACACCCTGAAAGGCCGTATCAACCGCGTGGCCCTGCTGCGCCCGGCCCGGCCACTGCGCGATGTGCGCACCGACGACTACACCGCGCCTTACGACCGCCACTGGTTCGCCCGCATCGTACTGCGCGACCTGCGTCCCTATGGGCAGGTGATGGTCGCGTCACTGGTGGCCAACGTGCTGGCGCTTGCCGGCGTGCTGTTCTCGATGCAGGTGTACGACCGAGTGATACCGGCTGAATCCCTGCCCACCCTCTACGTCCTGTTCGGCGGTGTGGTGTTGGCACTGGTGTTCGACTTCAGCATGCGCCTGCTGCGGCTAAAGGTGACCGACCTGCTCGGCAAGCGCGCCGACCTGCGGGTGAGCGACCTGGTCTACGGCCATGCCCTGCGCCTGCGCAACTCGGTGCGGCCGAAGTCCACCGGCTCATTCATCTCGCAGTTGCGCGAGCTGGAGTCGATCCGCGACCTGATCACGTCCAGCACCGCCACGGTACTGGCCGACCTGCCGTTCTTCCTGCTGTTCCTGTTCGTGTTCTGGCTGATCGGCGGCGTACTGGTGTTCATCCCGCTGGTCGCGCTGCTGGCCATGGTGTTACCCGGGTTGCTTGCACAACGGCGCCTGGCACGGTTGGCCAATGCCTCGATGCGTGAGTCGGCACTGCGCAACGCCATGCTGGTGGAAAGTATCCAGGGCCTGGACGAGATCAAGGCACTGCAGGCAGAGGCACGCTTCGAACGACAGTGGAACCAGTACAACGCGGCCTGCGCGCACACCAACCTGCGCCTGCGCACCCTCACCAACGGCCTGGTGACCTGGACGCAGAACGTGCAGGGTGCCGTGTTTGCCGTGGTCATCGTGATCGGCGCCCCCATGGTCATCGCCGGCGACCTCACCACGGGTAGCCTGGTGGCGGCATCCATGCTTTCATCGCGGATGATGGCGCCGCTGGCCCAGCTGACCCATGTGCTGACCCGCTGGCAGCAGGCCAAGGTCGCGCTGCAAGGCCTGGACAAGCTGATGCAGTCGCCGGTCGACCACCCCGAAGGCGAAGCCCGCGTGCACCTGCCGGCCATTCACGGCGAGTACCGCCTGCGCCAGGCCAACTTCCGCTACAGCGAAGACTACCCGCCAGTGCTGAACATTGGCCGGCTGGACATCCAGCCGGGCGAGCGCATTGCCGTGCTGGGCCGCAACGGCGCCGGCAAATCAACATTGCTGCAGGCGCTGGGTGGGGCCATGGACCTGGTGCAGGGCGAGATCAGCCTGGACGGCATCGCCATGGCCCACCTTGACCCTGCTGACCTGCGCCGTGACGTCGGCCTGCTGCCGCAGTACGCGAGGCTGTTCCACGGCACCCTGCGGGAAAACCTCACCCTCGGCGCCGGCCAGGCCAGCGACCAGGAACTGGTGGCCGCGCTGGCCGCCACTGGCGCACTGGACTTCGTCCGCCGCCTGCCCAAGGGCATGGACCACTTGATCCTCGAAGGGGGCGTGGGCTTGTCTGGCGGCCAGCGCCAAGCCCTGGTGCTGTCGCGCCTGCTGGTACGCCAGCCGCAGGTGCTGCTGCTGGACGAACCGACCGCGTCGCTGGACGACATGACCGAGCGCAAGCTGCTGGATAACCTGGAGCGCTTCTGTCAGGGCCGTACATTGGTGATCGCAACCCATCGACTGAGTGTTCTGCAGCGGGTCGACCGCATCCTGGTGCTGGACGCCGGGCGCATCGTCATCGATGACGCGCGCGATGCCGCCCTGGCCAAACTGCAAGGAGCCCAGGCATGAGCAACCATGAACTCCCGGCCTCCTACCTGGACGGGCAGGACGACCAGGCGGTATTCCGCGCCGGCCGCATCATCACCCTCTGCGCGCTGATGCTGGCGGCGTTCCTGGCCTGGGCCGCCTGGTTCGAGGTGACCGAGGTATCCACCGGCACAGGCAAGGTCATTCCAAGTTCGCGAGAGCAGGTCATCCAGTCGTTCGAGGGCGGTATCGTCGCGCAGATGAGCGTGGCCGAAGGCGACCTGGTCGAGCGCGGCCAGGTGCTGGCCCAGCTCGACCCGACCAAGACGGCTTCCAGTGTTGGTGAAAGCGAAGCCAAATACCGCGCTGCCAGGGCCAGTCAGGCCCGCCTGCAAGCAGAGGTAACCGGCAAGCCACTGACCTTCCCGGAGAGCCTGCGCGACTCTCCTGACCTGATCGATGCCGAAACCGCGTTGTACCAGACCCGCCGCCGCGGCCTGGAACAGACCCTGACGGGTATTCAGGACTCGTTGCAGCTGGTGCGCAGCGAGCTGAAGATCACCGAGAACCTGGCAAAGATGGGTGCCTCCAGCCGGGTTGAAGTGATCCGCCTGAACCGCCAGCGTTCCGAGCTGGAACTCAAGGCCAACGAGGCACGCTCGGACTATCTGGTGCGCGCCCGGGAAGAACTGGCCAAGGCCAGCGCCGAAGCGGACGCCCTGTCGGAAGTGATCCGCGGGCGCAGCGACTCGCTCACCCGCCTGACCCTGCGCTCGCCGGTGCGCGGCATCGTGAAGGACATCGAGGTCAACACCCTGGGTGGCGTGGTGCAGCCCGGTGGCCAGGTGATGAAGATCGTGCCGATGGACGAACGCCTGCTGATCGAAACCCGCATCGCGCCACGGGACATCGCCTTCATTCACCCCGACCAGGCGGCCAAGGTCAAGATCAGTGCCTATGACTACTCGGTCTATGGCGGGCTGGACGGCAAGGTGGTGGGCATCTCGCCGGATACCCTGCAGGACGAGGTCAAACCGGAAATCTACTACTACCGCGTGTTCATCCGCACCGAACAGGACAGCTTGCAGAACAAGGCCGGCAAGCGTTTTGCGATCGTGCCAGGGATGATTGCCACGGTGGATATCCGAACGGGCGAGAAAACCATCCTTGATTACCTGATCAAACCGCTGAACCGGGCCAAGGAGGCCCTGCGTGAACGCTGATCCAAGCGTTTACACACCTCCCCTGTGGGCGCGGGCATGCCCGCACCCGCAGGGGCCCAGGTACTCCTGGGTTCTGTGCAAATTGCCTAAAGCCTGACCCAAACAGGCCGATAACCGGTTATCCCCTGCTCCCCACCGAAGGTCACCATGGCCACGCAAAATGCCCGCGCGGATTCGCTATCCCTGCTGCTGTTCACCCTGCGCAGCGGCAAGCTGATGGCAATCAACCTGCTCAAGGTCAGCGAGATCATCCCCTGCCCGCCGCTGACCAAGCTGCCTGAGTCGCACCCCCACGTAAAAGGTGTGGCAACCCTGCGCGGCCACTCGCTGTCGGTCATCGACTTGTCTCGCGCCATTGGCGAACAGCCACTGGTCGACCCGCAGGGTGGCTGCCTGATCGTTACCGAGATCAGCCGCTCGCGCCAAGGCCTGCATGTACAGGCGGTCAGTCGTATCGTGCATTGCCTGAGCACCGACATCAAACCGCCGCCTTACGCCTCGGGCACCCGCTCGTTCATCACCGGTGTGACGCGCGTCGACAACACCCTGGTGCAGGTGCTGGACATCGAAAAAGTCATACACGCCATCGCCCCGCCCGTCGCCGAGCCAGTGCACAGCACCTTGAACGAAGAAGATGCCAGCCTGCTGGCCGCCGCCAATATCCTGGTGGTGGACGACAGCCAGGTGGCCTTGCAGCAGTCGGTGCACACCCTGCGCAACCTCGGTATCGAATGCCACACCGCGCGCAGCGCCAAAGACGCCATCAATGTGCTGCTGGAGCTGCAAGGCACCGCGCAGGAGATCAACATCATCGTCTCCGACATCGAAATGAGCGAAATGGACGGCTACGCCTTCACCCGCACGCTGCGTGAAACTCCTGACTTCCAGCACCTGTACGTGCTGCTGCACACCTCGCTGGACAGTGCCATGAGCAGTGAAAAGGCGACCCAGGCCGGGGCCAATGCCATCCTTACCAAGTTCTCCTCGCCAGAGCTGACCGATTGTCTGGTGGTGGCTGCGCGTACCGTGGTGTTCGCCGAGCACTGATATATTCAGCGACAAACTCCCCGGCTTGCCGCCGGGGGTGACTCGGGCATAATTCGCGCCCCTCGCAAGAAAATTGCCGGAATCGCGTATGAAGCTTCTTAGCTCTATCTTGATCAGCTGCGCCCTCTTCAGCGGTATTGCCCAGGCCTCCAGTAGCCAGGCCTGGAACGAGCAGCGCCAGCAGATGCTCAAGGCTTGCCTGACCGCCAGCCAGTTCAAGGACGCCCATGCCCGCGGCAAGCCCGCCGAGTTCGATGACCAGGCAGGCATGAGTGCCCTGCTGATCGAAGGCGTCTACCCACAGAAGCACATGCAGCAGCGCACCGGCACCGAACTGTGCCTGTACGACCGCCAGCACCAGCGTGCTTTCGTCAGTGAATGGAGCCCGGAAGCCAAGTGACCGACCGCTTACGTTTCGGCTGTACCGGCTGCGGCAAATGCTGCACCGGCCACCATGTGCCCCTGACGCTGGCCGAAGCGCGTCGCTGGGCGGACGATGCCGGCCAGGTGGTGGTACTGATCGAGGCCTTCGTCGTGGACGGCCCCGGCATGCCGCTGGATCAACGTGACCATGTGCTGCGACGCTCCCATCCGGTGCATTGCGGCGAAGGCGAGGCACGCGTCTCGGTGACCTTTGCTGCATTCAACCCAGGACGTTGCCGTAACCTCGACGCCAACGACCTCTGCACCATCTATGAGCAGCGCCCACTGGTCTGTCGCATCTATCCGGTAGAAATCAACCCGCATATTCCACTGCGGCCAGACAGCAAGGACTGCCCGCCGGAGGCCTGGCAACAGGGGCCGGAGCTGATTCACGGCACGCAACTGGTCGACGTGGAACTGCAGGCGCTGGTACAGGCTTCGCGCCAGGCCGATCGCGATGACATTGCCGCCAAGGTGGCGGTGTGCCAGGCGTTGGGCATGACGACCAGTGCGCTCAAGGGTAACGGTTTTACCGCCTACTTGCCGGATATGGGGGCGTTTGCTGCGGCGCTGGCGCAGGTACAGGGGAATGAAGGGGCGCAGTGGACCTTGCATGTGCAGGATGAAGCGCTGACGGCAAGCTTGCAGGCACTGGGTTTGCGCACAACCCATGAAACCCCGGTTTATTACGCCTTTATCGGTTTCTAGCCTGGCCATTTTGCCCAAGGCGGCGCACTGTGCAGGCGCCCTGGCACGGGACTTTCGCCGAAAGCCCCGTTGTTTCCTCCAAGGATCGTTACCTTTTGCGCAACAGTGCTTATCGCACTTCGCTCTGTTTCGAGTGCACTGAAAGGACTAACTTTACCCCTGTCCTCATTAGCACTTGCACCGCAAGAAGGTAGTTTCAAATGTCCAACAGTATGGGTATTGCCAGCGTCTTCGTCCTGTCTTCCCTGTTGTTGTCGCCCCTGGCCATGGCCGAAGAATCCCCGGCATTCGTTGCCCGTAATGCAGAGTTCGCGGCTGTCCATCAAGAGGCCCGTGACGCTGTAGCCGCAAACAAGGCAGAAACCGTAAAAGACGCGAAACAGACAGCTTCCAAAGTCAGCGTCGATGCCAATGCCGACAGCTGATCACGCGCTGTCGCTGCTCCCGTTTTCCCTTGGCTACGCCATGGGCACCCCCGGTGCCGATATGTTAGCCTTTTAAAGCCGCTGCCGATCAGCGGCTTTTTTTATGTGCTTTAACGCTCAGCCCGGCTGTAACGTGTACCTATAAAAAAGACGCACATTCAAATATAAAAACTGCCCCACCGTCAGACCCAAGGAGCTAGTACCGGTGCCTTCCGCGTTTCGTTTTACCCCGCTTTTCATTGCGTTGTCTGCAACGATCCCTCTCGCCGCCCAGGCAGATGAAGACAAGGCTGATGGCTTCATCGAAGGTTCGTCCTTCAACCTGCATTTTCGTAATGCCTACTTCAACCGCGACAACCACAACGCCGGCGTGCGCGACACCCGCGAGTGGGGCCAGGGCGCGGTAGCGCGTTTCGAGTCGGGCTACACCCCGGGTGTAGTCGGCTTTGGCCTGGATGCTCATGCCATGCTGGGCCTGAAGCTCGACGGCGGTGGCGGCCATGCCGGCACCAGCATCCTGCCCGAACACATCAAGGACGACGGCGAACTGGGCGCTGCCCCGCATTCGTTCTCCACTGCCGGTGCTGCGGTCAGGCTGAAAGCCTTCGACACCGAGCTGAAAGCCGGTGACCTGTTCCTCACCAACCCGGTGATCGCCGGCGGCGAAACGCGCATGCTGCCGCAAACCTTCCGCGGTGTAAGCCTGACCAACACCAGCATCGACGGCCTGTTGCTCGAAGGTGGCCAGGTCAGTTTCACCCACCCGTACAACCAGAGCGGCCACCGCCGCATCGACACCTACTACGGGTCACTGGATGAGCACGACAAGAGCAAGCACCTGAACTGGGCCGGCGCGTCGTGGAGCGGTACCGAGCACATCACCGCCAACCTGTACGCCGCCGAGCTGAAGGACATCTGGAACCAGTACTACGCGGACTTCGACTACACCTATGTGGTCAATGACCTGGTCAGCCTGAACCCGGGCGTGCACTTCTATCACACCCAGGACACCGGCCAGGCCCTGCTAGGCAAGATCGACAACAACACCTACAGCGTGCACTTCACCGTCAACGCAGGCTTCCACAGCGTCACCGCTGCCTACCAGCGAGTGAACGGCAACACGCCATTCGACTACATCAACCTGGGCGACAGCGTGTACCTGGACAACTCGCGCATGTACTCGGACTTCAACGCGCCGAACGAGCGTTCGTGGAAACTGCAGTACGGCTATGACTTCGCCGGTGTCGGCGTGCCTGGTTTGTCCACTTCGCTGTCCTACTCGCGCGGCGAGGCTGACCTGACCAAGGCCACTCAGGACACCACTCACTACGACTACTACCGTGAGGATGGCAAGAACGCCATGCACTGGGAGCGCGACCTGGACGTGAAATACGTGTTCCAGGAGGGTGACCTCAAGGACCTGTCGGTGCTGGTACGCTATGCCACTCACCGCGGCAGCCAGGGTTATGCGTCGATCGACAGCAACAGCGACAACGATGAACTGCGGGTAATCGTCGATTACCCACTGAACGTGTTCTGATCTTGCGCTGCAAGCATCGCAAATAACCCTGTGGGAGCGGGTTCAACCGCGAAGAAGGCACCGCGGTGTTGGGCACCGGCTGCGCCGATGTTCGCGGGTAAACCCGCTCCTACAGGCGACGGCAAATCGAAAAGTACGGTACACCGTGCTTCCGTCGGACAAATCTTGTCCGACAATGCCCGCTTCCCTAGAATATCGCCGCCGCGAATGGCCCTGCCCACGCAGTAGCGAGCATGCCCACCCAATCCCCGCGTTTCGCAGTCTACAGGTCGCACCCCGAGCTGATCCTCAACCTGGGCAGTTGCCTTGCCGTGCTCGCCATCGTGGCCATCGTCAGCTACTTGCTTGCCCGCGAGCGCGAAAGTATCGAGCAGTCGGCGGTGCGCTCGTCGAACAACATCGTGCAGCTGATCGAAAGCGACATTCTGCGCAACGTCGAACTCTACGACCAATCACTGCAAGGCCTGATCTGGGCCGTCGGCCGCAAGGAACTGCCGGAAGTCCCCGGCCCGATACGCCAGCGCCTGCTGTTCAATGAAGCCTTCGTCGACCGCAAGCGCGGTGACGTGCTGTGGCTGGACAAGCAAGGCAATATCGTTGGCGACTCCACCAGCAGCGTGCCCCGCAAGGCCAACTTCGGCGACACCGGGGTGTTCAAGGCCCACCAGCACAATGCCAACCTCGGCTTGCTGGTGGGCCCCCCTTTCAAGGCCAAGCTTGGCGACCTGGACTGGTGTATCAGTTTCAGCCGACGTATCTCCGGCCCCAATGGCGAGTTCGCCGGGTTGGCAGCGGGTGCGCTGCGCCTGTCGTACTTCAATGAGTTGTTCCAGCGCCTGGACATTGGCCACGACAGCAGCATCAACCTGTTCAATACCGATGGGCAGTTGCTCGTCCGCCAGCCCTACCGCGGGCAGGACCCGCTGATTGGCACCTACTACACCGAACGGCCCAATTTCAAACGCATCCTCAGTGAACAGAGCGGTAGCTTCACCGCCCGCTCCCACAGCAGCGGCAAGCTGCGCATGTTCACCTTCGCCCGGGTCGCGCAGTTGCCACTGATCGTGCTGGTGGCGCACTCGGCCGACGAGGTGTTCGAGTCCTGGCGCCGCACGGCCATTCTGGTCAGCGTCGCCACCGGCGGTCTGTGCGTGGGCATTCTCTGGCTGACTTTGCTGCTGGGCCGCGAACTGCGCCGCCGCCACGAAGCCGAAGAAGACCTGGCCATGCTCGCTTCCACCGATAGCCTGACTGGCCTGGCTAACCGCCGCAGGCTGGACCATGTGCTGCGTCAGGAATGGGCCCGTGCTCAACGTAGCCGTAAGCCGCTGGCGGTACTGATGGTGGACGTGGACCACTTCAAGGCATTCAACCAGCGCCATGGCCATGCCGGTGGCGACCATGCCTTGCGCGAGGTGGCCAAGGCCATCGAGACATGCATTCGTCGCCCCGCGGACCTGGCTGCGCGCTATGGTGGGGAGGAGTTTCAGGTAGTGTTGCCGGAAACCGATCTGGCCGGTGCCCAGCTACTGGCTGAACGCATCCGCGCCAGCGTCGAGGCGCTGGCGCCGTTTGCGGATGATGCCCACGCCGTGACCGTGAGCATCGGTATCGGTCTGTCCGGCACCCAGCAGGACCTTGGCAGGCTGCTGGGTGCTGCGGACGAAGCGCTCTACCGCGCCAAGGCCAATGGCCGCAATCGGGTAGAGGGCCCGCTCGATTAGGAGCGGGCGCGAGCGGCGTTGCGCAGGGCCTTGACCTGGTCATGGTTGCGCTGCACGCCTTGCAGCTGCTTTTCCACCAGGCTGTAGGTCATGTCGCTGGCAGTGCGGCCCAGTTTCACCAGCTTTTCGCGGGCTTCCTTGTAGGCCTTGAGGGCGTGGTCCTCGCCCCGCTCCACCTCGTTCAGCACTGCTTCCTCGTCCTTGCCGGTGACCATCGACTTGAGGTTGACCCAGCCGCGGTGCAGGTCGCCACTGATGCTGGTAGAGGTTTCAGGATCGCCGCCCAGACGGCGCACTTCGCTCTGCAGCTCACTGGCAGCGTTGGCGCACTCGCCCGCACGCTGGACGAAGAACGCTTTCAGTTCGGGGTTCTTCACATCATCGGCCGAGGCCTTGAAACCTTTCTCGCCATCCTTGCTGTACTCGATCAGGTCGTTGAGTACATCGATCACGTCTTTGTTGGGGTTGCTCATGGTCGAACTCCTTGGCAGGTGATAGTCCTCTAGAGAGTTGCAGTGTTCGTGCCACGCTTTCAAAAAACGTAAAACCCTTACTATTCAATAACTTACAGCTTGATTGGCGACTGATGGTTACGGCGTTCTGCATGATTGCCGCTTGGGGCTTCGTGCAGATTGCAGTATGGTCGGCGCCTTTCCACAGCCAGGTGCGCGAAGATGAAGCCGGAAACTCTCGAACTACTGGTGACCCGCAGCATGCCGTTCGGCAAGTACCAGGGAAGGATCATTGCCGACCTGCCCGGTGACTACCTGGCATGGTTTGCGCGCAAGGGCTTCCCGGCAGGAGAACTGGGCGGGTTGCTGGCATTGATGCATGAGATCGATCACAACGGGCTGGGTGATCTACTGGTGCCGTTGCGGCAGAAGCATCGCCGTTGAAAGGCCAACGCGGGCTCTGTGGGAGCGGCCTTGTATCGCGAAAGGGCTGCGAAGCAGCCCCAGATTTTCAGCTTCGCAACTTAGATTGCCGGGGCCGCTTTGCGGCCCTTTCGCCACACAAGGCCGCTCCCACAGAACGAGGTCTGCTCATACACTTTTAGCAGGCGCCACGGCCAACTCCACACGCTCGCTCTTCTTGATAACCGCATACACCACCGCTGTCACCAGGCTACCCGCCACAATCGCCAGCAAATACAGCAACGCATGGTTGATCGCGTTGGGGATCAACAACACGAACAAGCCGCCATGCGGCGCCATTAGCTTGCAGCCAAAATACATCGACAATGCCCCGGTCAACGCACCACCGGCGATACTGGCCGGGATCACCCGTAACGGGTCCTTGGCGGCAAACGGAATCGCCCCTTCGGAGATGAAGCACAGCCCCAGCGCCAGCGCCGCCTTGCCCGCCTCGCGCTCGCTCTGGGCGAACTTGCGCCGGGCCAGGAAGGTGGCAATCCCCAGGCCAATCGGCGGCACCATGCCGGCGGCCATGGTGGCCGCCATTGGCGCGTAGCTCGACGATGCCAGCAGCCCCACCGAGAACGCATAGGCGGCCTTGTTGATCGGCCCGCCAAGGTCGACGCACATCATGCCGCCCAGCAACAGCCCCAGCAGGATCGCATTGGTGGTGCCCATGCTGTCGAGGAAGTGCGTCAGGCCTTCGAGCATCGCCGCTACCGGCTGGCCGACCACGTAGATCATCACCAGCCCGGTGAACAGACTGGCCAGCAATGGAATGATCAGGATCGGCTTGAGCGCCTCCAGGCTGCTGGGCAAGCGCGCCCATCGGGCAATGGCCTTGGCGCTGTAACCGGCGAGGAAACCGGCGACGATGCCACCGATGAAGCCGGCCCCCAAGGTGCTGGCCAACAGGCCGCCGATCATGCCCGGGGCCAGCCCGGGGCGGTCGGCGATGGACCAGGCGATATAGCCCGCCAGTAGCGGAACCATCAGTTTGAAGGCGGCTTCACCGCCAATCTGCATCAACGCCGCCGGCAAGGTACCCGCCTCTTTGTAGGCCTCGATACCGAACACGAACGACAGGGCAATCAGCAGGCCGCCGGCCACCACCATCGGCAGCATGAACGACACGCCGGTCAGCAAGTGCTTGTACACGCCGGTTTTCTCGCCCTTGGTCGGTGTGGTCGCCGCTGCGGCGTCGGCAGCGTTTTCCACCGTGGCTTGCGCCAGGGCTTTGTCCAGGGTAGCGCGGGCCTGCTTGAGGGCAATGCCGGTACCACAACGGTAAATACGTTTGCCGGCGAAACGTGCAGTGGGTACTTCAATGTCGGCGGCCAGCAGCACCACGTCGGCCGCAGCGATGGCGTCAGCGGACAAGGGGTTGCGCGCACCGACCGAGCCCTGGGTCTCGACGGTAAGCTGGTAGCCCAGTTGTTGTGCGGCTTGCTGCAAGGCCTCTGCGGCCATGAAGGTATGGGCTACGCCGGTCGGGCATGCAGTGACGGCAACGATGCGAGCGCCAGCACTGCCAGTTGCGGCAGGGGTGTCTGTCACTGCGGCCAGCAGCTCGGCGTTGGCCGCTGCTTCGTCGAGAAAGCCTTCGCGATCAGCCAGCGCCTGGGACGGCGTGCTTTGGTACAGGCGCTTGCCGACGAAGCGGGCCAGATCCACCGGCCCGGTGCTGACCACAAGCACCCAGTCAGCCTCGGCGATCTGTGCGGCGCTCAGTTGCCGCTCGGGGTGTTCAGTATTCTGCACTTCGACGCTGGTGCTCCAGCCGCGACGCTGGGCAGCGGCGGACAGCAAGCGTGCACTCAGTACACTCGATACCTGGCCATTGGGGCAGGCGGTGACTATGGCAATGTTCATCGGCAACCCTCTTGTTGTTCTGTCAGTTGCACGGCCGCCTCCAACTGCGCCAGGTGCTCGCGGTCATGGATGCCGAAGCCAACCTGGGTAACGGCCTGGGCGGCGATGGCAGTGGCCCGGGTCAACGTCTGCGCAGGCGCCTCGGCCAGCAGCAGGCCGTGGACCATGCCGGCCACCAGCGAATCCCCCGCCCCCACCGTGCTGGCAACCCGCACCTTGGGTGGGCGGGCCTGCAGGGCCAGATCGCGACTGAACCAACTGACGCCCTGCTCGCCCGCAGACACCACCACGTGTTCAACGCCACTGTCCAGCAGGCGCTTGGCGGCGGCGCGCTGTTGCGCCAGGTTATCCACAGCCAGGCCCAACACTTCGCCCAGTTCTTCGGTATTGGGCTTGACCAACCAGGGCGCGCTTTGCAAGCCGACACGCAGGGCTTCACCACTGCTGTCCAGGACTACCTTGAGGCCTTGGGCCTTCAACCGTTCGAGCAACTGGCGGAACCAGTCGGCACTGATTCCACGCGGCAGGCTACCGGCCACCACCACGGCATCATGACCGGGGGCAATCTGTTCCAGCCTGTGCAGCAAGGCGCTACGTGCCGCCTCGTCGACCTCCGGGCCCTGCCCGTTGATGTCGGTCACGCGGCCATCGGCCTCGACCAGCTTGATATTGCTGCGGGTTTCGCCCGGCACACGGACAAAGCAGTCGGTAAAACCGCGGCCGTCGATCAGCGCCTCGAAGGGCTGCAGATTGTCGCGCCCGAGGAAACCGCCCACGGTTACGCTGTGCCCCAGGTCGGCCAGTACCTGGGCAACGTTCAGCCCCTTGCCTGCGGCGTGACTGTGCTGCGCCTGGCTACGGTTGACCTGCCCTGGGCGCAGAGTGTCCAGGCCGATGGTGATATCCAGCGCAGGGTTCAGGGTAAGAGTGAGGATCTTGGCCATTCAGTAACGCTCCACCAGCGCGCGAACTGCTGCGGCGCTGTCCTGTTGCAGGGCCTCGCGCGCCAGGGCGCGGGCTGCCTGATGATCGGCCTGGCGAACCAGTGCCTTGACTTCGGCGATGCTGCGCGCGGAGACGCTGAGTTCGTCCACGTCCAGCCCCAGCAGCACGGCCACCGCCTGCGGGTCGGCCGCCAGCTCGCCACACACGCCCACCCACTTGCCGTGGGCATGGGCGGCGCGCACGGTCATGTCGATCAGGCTCAATACCGCCGGGTGCAGGCCATCGGCCTGTGCCGAGAGGCTGGGGTGGCCACGGTCGATGGCCAAGGTGTATTGAGTCAGGTCGTTGGTGCCGATGCTGAAGAAGTCCACTTCGCGCGCCAATTGCGCTGCCAGCAGGGCCGCTGAAGGGACCTCGACCATAATGCCCAGTTGCAGGTCGGCTACCGGGATTTCTGCACGCAGGCGCTCCACCATGGCCCGAGCCTCACGCCACTCGTGCACCTGGCCAACCATGGGAAACATGATACGCAACGGGCGCTGGTCGGCGGCCCGCAGCAACGCGCGCAACTGGTCTTCCATCACTTGCGGGCGCTGCAGGGTCAAACGCACGCCGCGCACGCCGAGGAAGGGATTTTCCTCGGCAGCGATCGGCCAGTAAGGCAACGGTTTGTCGCCGCCAACGTCAAGGGTTCGCACCACCAGCGGGCGCCCATCGAGGCCATCGAGCACGCGGCGGTACTCGGCTTCCTGGGTAGCCACATCCGGCGCTTGAGGGTGGGCCATGAAAATCAGTTCGGTGCGCAGCAGGCCGACACCTTCGGCGCCCTGCTCCACCACCTTGGCGATGCCGTTGCTATCGCCGATGTTGGCAAACACCTCAACGGCATGCCCATCACGGGTGATAGCCGGCTCGAAGCGGTTGGCCCAGGCGGCCTGCAGGCGTTGCTCGCGCAGGTCACGCTCGGCCAGCGCCCGCTGCAGCTCATCCGCTGGCGGTGCGACGCTGACCACACCACGCTGGCCATCGAGCAGCAGCGGCGTACCACTCTCCAACAGCAGTATCGATGCACCCGCGCCGACCACTGCTGGTATGCCCAACGCCCGGGCGACGATGGCACTGTGGGCCGTGGCGCCGCCCTGGGCGGTGACAATGCCGGCAACCCGGTTGGGATCCAGGCGAGCGACATCGGATGGACCGACTTCGGTCATCACCAGCACATAGGGTTGCTCGGGTTCAACCTGCGCCTGCACACCACACAACTGCGCAAGCACGCGGCGGCCAATATCGCGCAGGTCGGCGGCGCGCTCGGCGAGCAGCGCATCGTGCAACGCCTCTTGCTGACGGGCCGCAGCTTCGATCACGGCCATCCATGCGGCCGCAGCGCTTTCGCCCTGGGCCAGGCGCTGTTCGACATCGTCGGTCAGGGCCGGGTCGGCAAGCATTTCCTGGTGGGTGACGAAAATTTCGCCAATGGCTTTGTCGCTGCGCAGGACCAAAGCCTGCAGTTCGCCGTTGACGGTAGCCAAGGCTTCGCGCAGTTTCTGCCGCTCCAAGGCGCACGATTCACCCCGCAAGGGATAGTCGAACTCACGCTCGACACAGACATGCGCCGGGCCGCTGGCAATGCCGGGGGCGGCGCCCACACCCTGGATACGGCTGCCGGCCGCTGGCGCTTGCAGTACTTCGGGTACGTCATCGGCAATGGGCGCGACGCTCTGCGGTAGCGGTTCCACCTCTTCACCCAAGCCTTGCTCGATAGCAGCCAGCAGCACCGGCAAGGCATCGGCAGCGATGCTCGGTTCGGCGACCAGTTCCAGTGCCTGACCACGGCGTGCGCCGAGGCTGAGCAGCTTGCTCAGGCTCTTCACCGATACGGCTGGCTGCGCGCTACCGACCAGGCGCACACGGATTTCCCCTTCAAAGCCTTTGGCCAGTTGTGCAAGCACCTTGGCCGGTCGCGCATGCAAACCATGTGGATTGGCCAGCACGACACGTGCGCTAGGCCAGTCCGCCGGCACTTCGCCGCCCAGCACTTCCAGCACCGCACGGCTGCTGGTGGCTTGGTAGAGCATCTGCCCACGGCCTTCGATCAGCACTTCGCACAGCCGCTCAAGCAGGGCCTCGTGAGCGGCGCCAAGGCTGGCCAGGCAGAACAGACCGTTGAGCGGCTGGTCGCGGTAACGCAGCGGCTGCTGCGGGGTGATGAAGGCGAGGCCCGGCTGACGAACCTGGCGCTCGCTGTGCAGCCACCACAGGCCCTCACCCAGCGGCAGCGGCTCGGCCTGCTGCAGCACGGCGGCAAAGCCACTGTCGACACAGTCGGCACGTTGCAGCAGGCGGGCACCGCGCCAGGCCAGTTCGTCGAAGTCTTCTGCCGGCACGTTCAGCCCGACCAGCTGCGCATCCAGCGCCAGCGCCTGGGGCGCGCCCTGCAGCAGCTTGAGCAGCGCTTCGGCAGAGCTGGCCCGGCGCAAGGCTTCGGCCAGGTCGGTCTCGCCCAACGCCCGGGTCAACAGCTGCAGCAGGCGCAGGTGTTCGTCGGAGCGGGCGGCAATACCAATGGCCAGGTAGACCATTTGCCCGTCACCCCAGTCTACCCCCTCGGGGAACTGCAGCAGGCGTACGCCGGTGGCATACACCAGGTCACGTGTTTGCGGCGTACCATGGGGAATGGCGATGCCCTGGCCAAGGAACGTGGAGCCTTGTGCTTCCCGGGCCTGCAGCCCTTGCAGGTAACCCTCGGCGACCAGACCGTCCGCAACCAGCCGATCCGCCAGAAGGCGTAACGCCTCGGCCTTGTCGGCGGCCTTCTGGCCCATGGCTATCTGCTCATTGGCGAGCTCGAGCATGACCTTCTCCTTTTGCAGTTCCCGTTCGGGTACTGGAGTATTGTTGTGAAATTCACATAAAGGGCCAGTTCAGCAGCCTTGCGCGGGTGGCAGCCGAGGCAGAAAATTCGGCAGCTGAAACGTTTAATCTGACCAGACGGCCACGTTACTCGATAATCTGCCCAGTAAAAAGCCCCATCCTGTCGGACAATTGCGACAATGGTCGTCTGCGCGTGATGCCTGTACCGGGTCAAACTACCCGGTCCGGCCTTACAGCCAGCCCCGGTAATAACAAGGAAAATTCGGTGAAACTCAGCGATATCGCCCGTCTGGCCGGTGTGTCCGTGACCACTGCCAGCTACGTCATCAATGGCAAGGCTGAACAGCAGCGCATCAGTAACAGTACTGTCGAGCGGGTACGCGCGGTGGTCGAAGCCCACGGCTTCACCCCCAACCCGCAGGCTGCTGGGCTGCGCAGCCGGCATACCCGCACCCTGGGCTTCATTCTCCCGGATCTGGAGAACCCCAGCTACGCCCGCATTGCCAAGCAACTGGAGCAAGGCGCACGCGCCCGCGGCTACCAGCTGCTGATCGCCAGCAGCGATGACCAGCCAGACAGCGAGCGCCAACTGCAGCAACTGTTCCGTGCGCGCCGATGTGATGCGCTGTTCGTTGCCAGTTGCCTGCCGCCAGAAGATGACAGCTACCGCGAGCTGCAGGACAAAGGCCTGCCGGTGATTGCCATCGACCGCCGTCTGGACCCCGCACACTTCTGCTCGGTGATCAGCGACGACCGCGATGCCAGCCGCCAGCTGGCCGCCAGCCTGCTCAGCTCGGCCCCACGCAGCATCGCCCTGATAGGCGCACGCCCCGAGCTGTCGGTTAGCCAGGCACGTGCCGGCGGATTCGACGAAGCCCTGCAAGGCTATACCGGCGAAGTACGCCGCTATCAGGGCGAAGCCTTCAGCCGTGAGTGCGGCCAACGCCTGATGCAGCAACTGATCGACGACCTGGGTGGCCTGCCGGATGCTCTGGTGACTACTTCGTACGTGCTGTTGCAGGGCGTGTTCGACACCCTCCAGGCACGCCCGGTCGACTCGCGCCAACTGCAGTTGGGTACCTTTGGCGACAACCAGTTGCTCGACTTCCTGCCGCTGCCGGTCAATGCCATGGCCCAGCAGCATGGCCAGATTGCGGCCACCGCGCTTGAACTGGCACTGGCCGCCATCGAGGAAAAACGCTATGAACCCGGCGTGCACGCTGTTGGCCGCACCTTCAAGCAACGCATCTCAGCGGCCTGAACATGCGCCTGATCGACACCCACACCCACCTGGACTTCCCCGACTTCGACGCCGACCGACCGCGCCTGCTGGCCAACGCGGCGGCGCGTGGGCTGGAGCGAATGGTGGTGCTGGGGGTGTACCAGGCGAATTTCCAGCGGGTGTGGGAACTGGCCTGCGCCGAGCCGCGCCTGTTCGCCGCGCTTGGCCTGCACCCGGTCTACCTCGACCAGCATCGCCCTGAGCACCTGGTGCAACTGCGCGAGTGGCTGGAGCGCCTGCGCGACAACCCGCGGCTATGTGCCGTAGGTGAGTTTGGCCTGGACTATTACCTCGCAGACATTGACAAGACCCGCCAGCAGGCGCTGTTCGAAGCGCAACTGCAGATGGCTTGCGACTTCGAACTACCGGCCCTGCTGCACGTGCGCCGCAGCCATGCCCAGGTGATTGCCACACTCAAGCGCTACAAGCCAGCGCGGGCGGGGGTGATTCATGCGTTTGCCGGCAGCTACGAAGAGGCCCGCGAGTACATCAAGCTGGGGTTCCTGCTGGGGTTGGGCGGTGCGGGTACCTGGCCGCAGGCGCTGCGGCTGCGCAAGACCTTGGCGCGGCTGCCACTGGACACTGTGGTGCTGGAGACTGATGCACCGGACATGGCACCGGCGATGTACCCGGGGGTTCGCAACAGCCCGGAGCACCTGCCGGAAATTGCAGCGGCGCTGGCGCACGTAATGGGGCTGGATGTGGAGGTGCTGGCACAGGCCAGCACCCGCAATGCTTGCACGTTGTTCGGCTGGTGAAACTCGGGTGACCGGGATTCCCGTGGGATGCGATCGGCCCCGAATCAGACCAGCACGGTCCACAGCGCGAACCCGGCATACCACAGCACTGCACAGCGCAACAGCAATTCCCACAGACTGTCCAGCCGCCCCAACCCGCGCTGGCTGTCCTCTTCCTCGGGAATGTCATCGGCAATCCGCCCTACCCGAGCCACCAGGTGCCCGGCGCTGATGTGCCAGTTGAGCACTTCGTGCAGCATCACCCGTGTCACCGCGAGGAAGTTGCCCACCAGGGCAAAGCTCAATGCCAGCGCCCGCACCGGCAACCAGTCCATGATGTACCGCAACTGCTCGGCACGCGCCTTCAAAGCCGGCTGCTTGCTGTGCTCACTACACAGCGCCAACAATCGATAAGCCAGCGCAGCGCCAGGGCCCAGTACGAAATACCAGAAGATCACCGCAAAAAAGCCCTGGTACACCTGCCACAGCAAGTTACCCTGCACCCGCACCAGCAAGCTGTGCGGTTCATCGGCCACCAGGCCCAGGTCGCGCTCGGCCGCGTGCAGCGCCGCCTGATCATCCCCCCGCCGCCAGGCATCACGAAACGCCCCCAGCGATGCCTTGGCATCGCCGCGGCCCAGGCTGTAGATCAGCACCAGCAAGTGCACCGGCAACGCCAGCAAACCATAGGCCACCGGCTCCAGCACATGCAGCAGCAACACCAGCAGCGCTACCGGTGCCAACACCAGGATGGCCAACGTCCACCAGGGGTGCACCTTGCCGTTGCGTTCCAGACGCACCAGTTCGCCAAGAAAGAACCCATCGCGCTGCACCTGATGGCGCAGGGCCGAAAACTTCTCGACCCACAGCGCCAGCAACAACACCAGAAAACTCATGCCTTGTCCTCGTTGTGCTGCAGCGCCTGGCGGTAGCGCGACCAGTCGAAGGCCGGGCCGGGGTCGGTCTTGCGCTGCGGGGCAATGTCACTGTGGCCCTGAATGCGGCTCAGGTCGATGGCCGGCCAGGCAGCGCGGATGTGCCGGGTGAGTTGTTCCAGCACCGCATACTGGGCATCGGTATAGGGCAGGTCGTCGGTGCCTTCCAGTTCGATGCCGATGGAAAAGTCGTTACAGCCTTCGCGCCCGTCAAAGCTCGACACACCCGCATGCCAGGCACGATCATGCAACGACACGAACTGCGTCACCGCGCCGTCACGCTCGACGAACAGGTGCGCCGACACGGTCAGGTGGTTGATGCTGGCAAAATACGGGTGTTCATCAAGGGCCAGGCGGTTCTGGAAGAATTGCTGCACCTTGCCCGTGCCGAAACAGGCCGGGGGCAGGCTGATGTTGTGGATCACCAGCAGGGAAATCGATTCGCCTTCGGGGCGCGAATTGAAGTTCGGCGAGGGGCAGTGGGTGATTCCGATTCCGTGGAACCAGCCAGTGGCACGGTCCAATTGCATGGGCAGATCCTGAAAAACGCCGTGAACATGCCCACAGTATGCCCTGCGGCCAACGCCGTGTGCATGTGAATGATTGTAATGCGTCGGCCTATTGCGCCTGCCCTTGCCGCAAGCTTTCAAGTACCGCCTCCAGCGCCCGTTCGAACAACAGGCGATCATCCAGCACGCGCACTTCGTGCCGCTGCAGTGCCTGGGCCAGGCTGGCGCTGCTCCACTCGCGCACTTTCATGCCGGTGCGGTTGGCGAACACCAGCCTGTCACTGCTGTCGATACGCGCGACCAGCTTGCAGCGCAGCGGCTCATCTTCGTCGAGAACCTCGACCCAAGTGCCGATGCGCAGGCGTTGCGCCTGGCGCAGCACTGCAGCCTGCCCGTCGGCAGCGTGCAGGGGCACGCAGGCGGGCTCTTCGGCAATCGCCAGCACAATCTCTTGGGCCACCCGCACATCGCCCAAGGATTGGCCCTCCCCTCCCGGCAGCGCCTCATTACCTGCGCAGGCGCGCAAGTGCAACTGTTCCAGTTGCAGGAAGAACTCGCGGGTCGCCACCGCGTCCAGGGCTACGCTGGCCAGGCCATCGCGCAGCGCCTTGAGCAGGCCTGGCACCTGCTGCAGCAAGGCTTGTGGCTCATGTGGCGGCGTGATGCTGGCCAGCAGCATGTCCATCGTCTGCACTGCGTCGCGCCAGGCCTGTGAGGCCTCACCCTGTTTCAGCCAAGCCAACAGCAGTACCTGGCTCCAGGCCTGCACCAGCATTTGCACCACCACCTGCGGCAACACCCGGCCGCGCAGGCGCTGGTTGAGCACGTGCTGCACCTGCTGCCTGGCCTGCATTGCCCGGGCACGGCCTTCTTCGGCGTCGCGAGTGCGTTGCTCCAGCAACTCGTTACGTCGCCGTTCGTCCTGATTGAATGCCAGGAAGTCGTCGAGCAACTCGGCGAACAAGCTGGCATCGTCGGCAAAATCATTGAGCAAGCGCTGGACGATACGCTCTACCCGCATGTGCAAGCTGTCACGCTGGCACTCGCTGCCGCACTCCCAGCCAATCGCGGCGCCGGCGATTTCGTTGAGCAAACGGCGCGCCGGGTGGTTACTCCGGCTGAACAGCCCCTTGTCCAGTAATGCCACCTTGAGCAAGGGAATATGAAGGCGCGCAATCAGCGCCCGCAGGCTGGCCGGCAGGTTGTCATCGTTGTGGATGAACGCGAACAGCAGGCCAACCAGGTTGATCATGTCTTCGTCAGCCACCTGAAGGCGCCGACGCGTACCGCTGCGCACACTGACCCGCAACAGCAGCTGCTCAAGCTGCTGGCCGAGCTCGAAGTCATCGGCCTCGTACGTGGCGGGCACATAGCGCTGCAAATGCGAAAGTAGCCGGAGCAGGTCGGCGGTACTGATCGGCTGGGCGGCAGCCACCGCTTGCAAGCGCGGAGCGAACTGCCCGCGCACCGGCGCCAGCAGTGCCTGCAACGAGGCAAACAACGTCTGCCCTGCGGCGTCCGCCCCCTCCTCCTGGCCAAGGTTCGCCGGCCCGGGTCGCGCACGCATGCGCCGGTCTTCGGCACGCCGGCGCGGCGCCGGTTGCAGCTCGGGCAGCACGCCGGCAGCGGCCAGCAACTGGTTGGCTTCGCCATAGATCACATCGACATCGCGCAGCACATAACGCTCGAACAGCTTCAGCAGCACCAGCTTGACCCGCAGGCCAACGCCCAGATTACGCCCGGCGTCGAGAAAGTAACGACACAGCGCGGCTGGCCCCAATGGGTTGTACTGCTCGTACAGGGGGCGGTCGAGCAATGCCTGCAGGCGCAGACCCAGTTGCTGCAGGGCGATGCCATCGCGTGACAGCACCCGCGCTACCATGCTCTCGATAGCGGCGGCCCGCTCCATTTGAGCCTTGCTGCGCGGGTTACCCGGCTGGGCCAGGTTTGCCAGCAAGTCCACCTGGCCGGCTCGGAGGAAAGCATCATGGAACGTATCCAGAAAACCACGCTCGATGCTCTTGCGCTTCAGGCGCAGGTCACGCATGGCCTCGAAGTACAGGTTCTGGTCACTGCGGTCCAAGGCCTTGTCGGCCATTTCGAAGAGCGTGTCATCGGCATTGTCGAACAAGTCCTGCAGGCCCTGACGCAACTGCAACGCGGCCTTGTCGCGCACCTGCAGCAACAAGACCGGAAGGCAAGGATGAGGCGTACGCCCCCCTCGGTCGATGGCTGCCGCCAAGGGCACCACCTTGCCTTCTTTTTGCATCCTGGACTCCTTGCAGGGTGTCTTGCCCGAAAGGGCTGGAAAATCGTCAAAGCCATGGCGCCAAATACTAGTCGCCATTATCGGTAAAAAATCGCATAGCTACCAGCGTCGTTTCGCTGGCTGGCTAAAGACCCTGATCTGCTCCGATTACTCACGACGTCCGACCAAAGGTCAGCGCCAAGGCGGCTGTACACACTGGCCCCCTGCCCTATAATCGCGGGCACCTAGCTTGTGGAGCCGACCATGCCGAACCTACGCCTTGCCGACCTGACCGCTGAAATTGAAGCCAACGTGCGCCGCGCGCTGTTGGAGGACATCGGCAGTGGCGATATCACCGCGCAACTGATCCCGGCCGAGCGCCTGGCCAAGGCGACCATCATCACCCGTGAAAACTGCGTGGTCGCCGGTACCGCCTGGGTCGATGCCGTATTCCGCCAGCTCGACCCGCGCGTTGCAGTGCACTGGCAGGTGGCCGACGGTGAGCAGGCCACTGCCAATCAGCCGTTGTTCCACCTGGAAGGCCCGGCCCGTTCGCTGCTCAGTGGTGAGCGCAGCGCACTGAACTTCCTGCAGATGCTGTCGGGGGTCGCCACCCGTGCGCGCTTTCTCGCCGACCTGGTAGCCGGCACCCAGGTGCGCCTGCTGGACACCCGCAAAACCCTGCCGGGCCTGCGCCTGGCGCAAAAATACGCAGTGACCTGCGGTGGGTGCGACAACCACCGCATAGGCCTGTACGACGCCTTCCTGATCAAGGAAAACCACATCGCCGCCAGCGGCGGCGTAGCCGAGGCTGTGGCCGCAGCGCACCGCATTGCGCCGGGCAAGCCGGTGGAAATCGAGGTCGAAAGCCTGGACGAACTGCGCCAGGCGCTGGCCGCTGGCGCGGACATCATCATGCTCGACGAGCTGAACCTGGACGAAATGCGCGAAGCCGTGCGCATTACCGCGGGCAAAGCCAAACTTGAAGCCAGCGGCGGGGTCAACGAAACGACCCTGCGGGTGATCGCCGAAACAGGGGTGGACTACATCTCGATTGGTGCCATGACCAAGGATGTGAAAGCGGTGGACCTGTCGATGCGACTGAGCCTGTGAGCTGATTGCAGGCAATAAAAAACCGGCGCTTGGCCGGTTTTTTATTGGGGGCGCTTTGCCCCCCTTTTTCTCAGATCAGAACGAGGCGTTGGCCAAACCGTCCAGGTAGCGCTCGACATCCAGCGCCGCCATGCAGCCAGCACCGGCCGAAGTGATGGCCTGGCGGTAAACATGGTCAGCCACGTCGCCAGCGGCAAACACACCCTCGACGTTGGTAGCGGTGGCGTTGCCTTCGCGGCCGCCGTTGACTACCAGGTAGCCGTCTTTCAGGGTCAGCTGGCCTTCGAACAGCGAAGTGTTCGGGGTGTGGCCAATGGCGATGAACACGCCGTCGACCTTGATTTCGTCGCTGCTGCCGTCGTTGTTCTTCAGGCGCGCACCGGTTACACCCATGTTGTCACCCAGCACTTCGTCCAGGGTGGCGTTGAGCTTGAGCTCGATCTTGCCTTCGGCCACACGGGCGTTCAGCTTGTCGACCAGGATCTTCTCGGCGCGGAAGGTTTCGCGACGGTGTACCAGGGTCACTTTGCTGGCGATGTTGGCCAGGTACAGTGCCTCTTCCACGGCAGTGTTACCACCACCGACCACGGCGACCGGCTTGTTGCGGTAGAAGAAACCGTCACAGGTGGCACAGGCCGAAACACCCTTGCCCATGAAGGTTTCTTCCGACGGCAGGCCCAGGTAGCGAGCGCTGGCGCCAGTGGCGATGATCAGCGCATCACAGGTGTACTTGCCGCTGTCACCCTGCAGGGTGAACGGCTTGTTGGCCAGGTCGACAGCGTTGATGTGGTCGAAGACGATCTCGGTTTCAAAACGCTCGGCGTGCTCTTGCATACGCTGCATCAGGGCCGGGCCGGTCAGGCCGTGGGGGTCGCCCGGCCAGTTGTCGACTTCGGTGGTGGTGGTCAGCTGGCCACCAGCCTGCATGCCGGTGATCAGCAGCGGCTTGAGGTTGGCACGGGCGGCATACACCGCAGCGCTGTAACCGGCAGGGCCGGAACCGAGAATGATGACGCGCGAATGACGTACTTCAGACATGTCGAACTCCTGTCGAGCGGGCCGCAGGGCCGGCATCGGTGTACCGGCTGCGCCAGCCAAGAAATTAAAAAGGACCCACGCAGCACTTGGGGAAGGCTAAAACGCGCAGGCCCGCAAAGCGAAAAGTTGAGCGCACTGTAGCGAGGTCGCAAAGATTAAGGAAATATCCTTAGACAATCCACCTCATAGGCATCGCCTATGCTGCGATTTCATCGATAAACACCCTCCGGGCGCTTTTGTTACATCCCGTTTCCCGCCGACTGCGTGCCTTTCGTCGGCGCGGCAAACTCGGTAAGGTCAGCGCGTTTTCCTTCTCTGCGGAGTATCTAGATGCAAGCCCCTGTCCTCTCTGGCCCCCAATACCTGCGCGAAGGCCTGAAACTGGTGCTGAGCCCCAACCTGCGGTTGTTCGTGCTGCTGCCCCTGGCGGTCAACCTGTTGCTGTTCGGTGGCCTGATCTACTTCGCCGGCCACCAGTTCGGCCTGTGGCTCGATGCCCTGATGCCCACACTGCCTGACTGGCTGAGCTTCCTCAGCTACATCCTCTGGCCGCTGTTCGTTGCCTTGCTGGTGCTGATGGTGTTCTTCACCTTCACCTTGGTGGCCAACATCATTGCCGCGCCGTTCAACGGTTTTCTGGCGGAAAAGGTCGAGGTGGTAGTGCGTGGCGAAGACACCTTCCCAGCCTTCAGCTGGGGCGAGCTGGCAGCCATGGTACCGCGCACCTTCAGCCGCGAAATGCGCAAGCTGGGCTACTTCCTGCCACGCGCCATCGGCCTGTTCGTCCTGTCGCTGATCCCGGTGGTCAACGTGGTGGCTGCGCCGCTGTGGCTGATCTTCGGCGTGTGGATGATGGCCATCCAGTACATCGACTACCCGGCGGACAACAACAAGATGAGCTGGCAGGACATGCTCGCCTGGCTGCGGCAGAAGCGCTGGCAAAGCCTGGGCTTTGGCGGCATCACCTACCTGGCGCTGATGATTCCCGTGGTGAACGTGCTGATGATGCCGGCGGCAGTGGCCGGGGCTACGTTGTTCTGGGTGCGGGAGCGGAGCTGAAGGAGCGAGGGGCTGCAGGGCAGCCCCTTTTTGCGGATTGCTTTTTAGAAGTCGGAGAAACTGTAGGGTTCGAGGGTGGCAATCTGAGAAAGCAGTATTAGATGTTCCACTGCCTTAACCTTCTCGAGGTTAGCAAGGTCGCTTGACCCGCCGAACGCCAAGGCTGGAACGAACCCATACATTTCATCATGCTTTAGCATGCCCAATTTCTTCTTTGCGGGCTCGAACATACCATCAAAGTCAACAGACGCCTTCTCTTTGCCAAGGAAGAAACCTTGCACTTCCCTGTCCATATCCGCCGCCGTCAACTCATATTCACTGCCCCTGTATCGTGAAATATGAGCCAAAATCTTTACTGAGAAACCCGTTTGCTCTCCAAAGAGATACAGGTCACCAAATGCGCCGCGAGCGATCAGGTGGTATCTATCCCGCTTCTCCAATATTGTGCCTTCGATAAGCGAGGCAGTTACCCCTTCATATTCCTGGGGATTGACAGTCCAAAATATCCCGTCACCATACCCGCACCAACCGTGCTCACTCCAATACGCTAACAATTTGTTCGGCAAGATCCCTCTGTATCGATCCAGACTTGAGGGAGGAACCTCCTGTCGAAAAAACGGCTCACCAACTTGCTCTACAAACAGGGAAAAAACCTCATCCACGGCGAAACCCTCAAGCGACTAGCATTTATGCAGTTTTACGTTCAACAAGCCTGATCCCACGCCCGATTTTGAAGCTTTCTCGGCAGCAGCTTTCAAGCCCTCAACTCTGCTTTTCCATTGTGGGCCTATGCTCGAGTTAACTTGCCTGTCGCCAAAATCAGAAATAGTATCCCGTCCACCGGCGATCAAGTCAGGATTATGCAAAGCTGCGAGAGATGACAGGGTTTCCTTTGCCTGCTTCACCGAGAGCTTTCTAGCTTCAATGGCATTCATAGTTTTCATCAGATCCCTCTGAATTCTCTCCTGTAACTTATCATAAAGTTACTTTCTCGCTATTTTTGCAATGCGCGGATCTCGCTTCGCCGGATTAGCGATATTTTCGAGAAACTCTTCAACCGTTAGCCGATTCAACCCATCCTGCTGTCCCTTCAGCTGCCGTTCAAACTCGCCATGCTTCGATGCTGGCAATTTATCCGCCTTGAAACATGCCACCGTATGCAAAGACATGCTACCGGGCTTACCTGTTGACGGCTCCTTGTCTTTTTCTGCCCGCCGATTCGGCTGAACTGGCTGCGGATCACCCATCGCCCCCTTGCGCCGCTCCGGCACTTGCAGATCCGGCCGTTTCTTCAACCCTTCCTCATGCTTGAGCATCCATTGCCCCAGCCGCGCGCCTTTGCGGCTGGCCGCCATCTCCTGGGCCAGCACTCGGGCATCGCCGCGTCCGCGGGTGAGGTACGACACGATCGCCCCCAACAACAGCACCACGACTTCCACATGGCCTTGAGCAATCTGATGCGTGGCCCGAGGTATCGCATAGGGGTCGTCCCGGCAGAACGGGCCGGTGCCTTCATTGCCGCAGGTGCCTTCCCAGGCGAAGCGGATGCCATCGACGTAGTACTCGCCGATACGCGGCAAGCCCTCGATGAAGAACTCGGCAATGGAAGCCAGCCCCAGCGCGCCAAGGATCCAACCACTGACCTTGAGGCCCATGGCCGCGCCTGCGCCAGCGAACGGAATGGTTCCGGCGCCGCCGGCGAATGCGCCGACCCCTGCGCCAAGCAGGCCACCGGTAATGGTGCTGCCGACGACGATCATCGCCATCTGCTGCACGACCCTCAGCAGTTCGTCGACGATGCTGTTGATGTCAAGGTCGGCGAAGCGCTGGCGTAGCATCTACGCCGCCTGCCATTCGGCGTAATAGAAGGCTGTGCGGACAGCTTCGATCCGGCGCAGGTTGAGGCCCAGTGAGGCGACCTCTTCATTGAGGCTGGTGCGGAACTGGCCACCGCTTGGGTAGCCCACCATGGCGATGACACGTGACTCGATCTCGTGCCACGAGGGCACGAGGTAATCCAGGTACATGAGGTGTCTCCCTGACAACGTGTGCAGGGGGAAATCCCATCATGGATTCGGATCGGAGGTTTCTGAGTCAGTTGTAGGAAAATGCAACTTCGTTTCCGGCATGCTCGGCGAAGTTCAGCTGTTCAGTCGTTACCGTGGGTAAGGCTGGAAATTTTTATCGTTCTTGAGATCGAGCGCCGCGCAGGTGAAGCTCGATCCCATGGCCATTACAAACCCCAAGCCAAATCAAAGACTCAACCGGCTGGAAAACTGCCCCACTACGTCCACTACCCGCTTCGCCCCGTCCTGGATCTCGACAATCACGCTGCCCGTCTCATCCGCCAGCGCCAGCCCCTGTTCGGCCTGGCGCTTGCTGGTGTCGATGATCGACACTGCTGCCTGCGCCAGTTGTTCGTTCTGCTGTACCACCCGGGCGATTTCTTCGGTGGCGGTGCTGGTGCGAGAGGCCAGTTGGCGCACTTCGTCGGCAACGACGGCAAAGCCCCGCCCTTGCTCACCGGCACGGGCGGCTTCGATGGCCGCGTTAAGGGCCAACAGGTTGGTCTGCCCGGCAATGTCGCTGATGGTCTTGATGATCGAACCGATCACCCGCGACTGGGTATCCAGCGCCTGGATCCCGTCGGCCGCCTCTTGCATCGAAGCCTCCAGTCCACGCATCACGGTGACAGTCTGGGTGACCACTTCGGTGGCCTTGCGAGCACTGACATCGGTACCCAGCGAGGTGTTGTAGGCGACATCTGCCGCCTCAGCCACTGCCAGCTCCTGATTGACCTGATCGGTGATCACGGTGGCGAACTTGACCACCTTGTACAGCACATCGTGGGCATCGAAGATCGGGTTGTACGAGGCCTCCAGCCAGATCACCCGGCCATGGGCATCGATGCGCTTGAAGCGCTCGGCAACATATTCGCCACGGCGCAGCCTGTCCCAGAACGCTTGGTAGCCAGCCGAGTTGACCTCCTGCGGTTCGCAGAACATGCGGTGGTGCTTACCGCGAATCTGCTCCAGGCGATAGCCGACGGTGGCCAGGAAACGATCGTTGGCAGTGAGAATGATGCCGTCGAGGTCGAACTCAATCACCGCAGTAGAGCGCATCAGGGCCTTGATCAGGCTTTCGTGCTCGCGTGAGGTCTCGATGGTTCGCGTGAGGTCGCTGGAATGCAGGGTGAAGTACTTGATGCGCCCCTCGCTGTTCTTCACCGGCTGCAGGATCGAGCGTAGCCAGGCTTCCTGACCATTGCCCCGCAGAAGACGGAACGCACCGTTCAGGTGTTCGCCACGGCTGATCGCACTTTTCATGCGCTGGTAGAAGTCCAGCGACTTTACGTGGGCGGGGACGATGTCCTCGATATTGCGTCCAAGCAATTGTTCGGCACGGTAGAGCATCTCGCTCTCGAAGTTGCCGTTGACCATCTCGATCCGTCCCTGAGGGTCGAGCTGCAGCACCAGCATCTCGCTGTCGAGACTACTCTTGACCTGTTCGATGGACATCAGGTCTTCGCGCAGTTGCCGGATTTCTTGCTTGAGCTTGTTGTTGAACATCACCGCTCTCCTGGAGCGCATCACGTAATCGAATGCATCTTCATCGGCTGCCGGGGACACCTTCTTGAGTGCTGTGCGAGGAAATATTCATGAAGGCAAAAGTGCCGGCAGTCAGGCGTCATCTTTACGTCACAAGGCGGTCACATTAGCGCAACCCGGCAGGCGGAAACTTTTTGTCATGAATACACCCGCCCTACGCATTACCCTGGTCAGCGAAACCTTCCCACCCGAGATCAATGGCGTGGCCAACACCCTTGGCCGCCTCTGTGATGGGTTGCGCCAACGCGGCCATGAGGTCGAGGTGGTGCGCCCGCGCCAGGCCAGCGAAGGGCACGTGCACAACGATCCGCAGCTGATGCTGTGCCGTGGCTGGGCGCTGCCGGGCTACCCGGGTTTGCAGTGGGGCGAGGTGTCGATGCACAAGCTGTTGCGCCGCTGGCGCCGGCATCGCCCGGATGTACTGTACATCGCCACCGAGGGGCCGCTGGGGCTCAGCGCACTACGCGCGGCCCGACGCCTGGGGGTGGCGGTGGTCAGTGGCTTCCACACCAACTTCCCGCAGTATTCCGGCCAGTACGGCCTTGGCCTGCTGGCGCGCCTGCTCACCCACTACTTGCGCTGGTTCCATCGGCGCACGGCAATCACCTTGGTGCCAAGTGCCAGCCAGCGCCTGGAGCTGGAGCGTCGCGGTTTCGAACGCCTGGAGCTGCTGGCCCGAGGAGTCGATGCCTGCCTGTTCAATCCGGCCCGGCGCAGCCAGGCCCTGCGCGAAAGCTGGGGGCTAGGCCCGGAGGACATCGCCGTACTGCATGTCGGGCGACTGGCGGCGGAAAAGAACCTTGGCTTGCTACGGCCTTGCTTCGAGGCATTACGCAAGACGTATCCACAAAAGCGCCTGCGCCTGATCATGGTCGGCGACGGGCCTCAGCGCGCCAGGCTTGAACAAGAGATACCGGACGCCGTGTTTTGCGGCGCCCAGCGCGGTGAACGACTGGCCGAGCACTATGCCAGCGGCGACCTGTTCCTGTTCCCGAGCCTGACCGAGACCTTCGGCAATGTGGTGCTCGAAGCCATGGCCTCAGGGTTGGCGGTAGTTGCTTATGACGAGGCGGCCGCAGCGCAGCATATTCGCCATGGCCACAGTGGCGCGCTGGCCATGCCGGGGGACCAGGCGGCGTTTGTCGATGCAGCGTGCTGGTTGCTGGAAGAAGTGGAGACCTTGCGCAGGGTGCGCCTGAATGCGCGACAGCATGCCAGCCGCCAGGGCTGGCCGGCGATTGTCGAACAGTTCGAGGGGTATCTGAACAGCGCATGCCGGCAACCTGGTGCTACGGCTGGGCGTTCTGCGCAATGTTTGCAGCGCCTGTGAGATCGAGCGCCGCCCGCGCGGCACTCGATCTCACAGGTGCCAAAACATCGCGTCAGGCACTCTTCAGGCCAGGGCTTTCTCGATGGCCTGCACCACCGCCAGGTCATCCGGCGCCGTGCGCGGCGAGAAACGCGCCAGCACCCGGCCATCCTTGCCCACCAGAAACTTCTCGAAATTCCAGGTAATGTCACCGGGGAACTCGGCCCCCTCACCTGCCAGCAGGCGGTACAACGAATGGCGCTGCGGCCCGTTAACCTCCAGCTTGCCCCCCAGCGGGAAGCTGACCCCGTAGTTGAGGCTGCAGAAGTCCTGGATTTCCTTTTCGCTACCCGGTTCCTGCCCGGCAAACTGGTTGCACGGCAGGCCAAGCACATTGAAGCCCTTGTCCTTGTAGATCTGGTAGAGGTTCTCCAGGGCCTTGTATTGCGGCGTCAGGCCACATTTGGAGGCAACGTTGACCACCAGCACCACTTGGCCCTTGAAGGGTGCGAGGGGCAGCTCTCCGCCGTTCAGCGCTTCCAGTTTCAGGTCGTGAAATGCACTCATGATGAAATCCCCTCTCAGGTTCCCGGTTGCCGTGCAGGCGAATTCCGCCCACTAAAAAGGCGCTCGTCCAAACCGTTCACCTCCCGTAGGAAGGCAAATCGGCTTGCCCGAGCGCCTGGCGACTTTCTGAGCTTAGCGCAGAAAATCAGTGGTGATGGCCACCTTCACCGTGGATGTGACGGTGAGCGATTTCTTCGTCGCTGGCGTCACGCACGTTGACAACCTTGACCTGGAAGGTCAGACGCTGACCGGCCAGCGGGTGGTTGCCATCAACGGTGACGTCGTCGCCGTCGATGTCGCGGATGGTGACGATCTGCATCTGGCCGTCCGGCGCCGAAGCGTGGAACTGCATGCCTACTTCCAGCTCGTCGACACCTTCGAACAGGCTACGGTTCAGGGTGCTGACCAGTTCGGCCAGGTACTCGCCGTAGGCCTCTTCAGGTTCAATGGAAACGTTCAGCTCGTCACCAGCCTGCTTGCCTTCCAGGGCTTTTTCCAGGCCCGGGATGATGTTGCCGGCACCGTGCAGGTAAACCAGCGGCGCGCCACCGGCGGAGCTGTCGATGGTCTCCCCGGCGTCGTTGGTCAGGGTATAGTCGATGGAGACAGCCTTGTTGGCGGCGATCAGCATGGGGCAAGACCTTTTGCAAAAGAATGTAGAGCGCACAAGTGTAACCAAGCCATCGTCCGATTGCGAACGCGGTGCAGACGAGCAACGGCCCATCAGTCGGATCAACGGCTTTCATCAGGACGAAGAAGGCCACTGGGTGGCGGAACTTTCGTGCGGCCATACCCAGCACCTGCGCCACCAGCCGCCGTGGCAGGAACGCCCCTGGGTGCTCGACTCGGCACAACGTGCGCAACACATCGGCCAACCTTTCGCTTGCGGCTGGTGCGCACAAGGGGCCGATAGCGCTACCCTTGACCGTTAATTTCTTGCACCGCTTATTTCGAGAAGCACGCATGCAGACATTTTTCATTGCGCCGACCGACTTTGGTGTCGGCCTGACTTCGATCAGCCTGGGCCTGGTGCGCACCTTGGAGCGTGCCGGCCTGAAGGTCGGCTTCTTCAAGCCTATCGCCCAGCCCCACCCGGGTGACACCGGCCCCGAGCGCTCCACCGAACTGGTCGCCCGCACCCACGGCATCAAGCCACCGGTCCCACTGAGCCTGGCCCACGTCGAGCGCATGCTCGGCGATGGCCAGCTGGACGAGCTGCTCGAAGAAATCATCCGCCTCTACCAGCAAGCCTGCGTCGGCAATGACGTGGTTGTGGTCGAGGGAATGGTGCCCACGCGCCACGCCAGCTACGCGGCGCGGGTCAACCTGCACCTGGCCAAGAGCCTGGATGCCGAAGTAATCCTGGTATCGGCCCCGGAAAACGAAGTGCTCAGCGAGCTGTCTGGGCGGGTCGAACTGCAGGCCCAACTGTTTGGCGGCCCACGCGACCCGAAAGTGCTCGGGGTGATCCTCAACAAGGTGCGTACCGACGAGAGCATGGCGGACTTCGCCACCCGCCTGCGCGAGCACTCGCCATTGCTGCGCGGTAGTGACTTCCGCCTGCTTGGCTGCATCCCCTACCAGCCAGAGCTGAACGCCCCGCGGACCCGCGATGTGGCCGAGCTGCTCGGCGCCCAGGTGCTCAATGCCGGCGATTACGAGCAGCGGCGCATGAGCAAGATCATCATCTGTGCACGCACGGTGGCCAACACGGTCCCGCTACTGACCTCGGGCACCCTGGTGGTAACCCCGGGCGACCGCGACGACATCATCCTCGCTGTCAGCCTGGCAGCGATCAATGGCGTACCCCTGGCCGGCTTGCTGCTGACCAGCGACAGCAAGCCTGACGTGCGTATCCTCGGCCTGTGCCGCGGTGCCCTGCAGGCCGGCCTGCCGATCCTTTCGGTCAGCACCGGCTCGTACGACACCGCCAACCAGCTCAACTCGCTGAACCGCGAAATCCCGGTGGACGACCGCGAGCGTGCCGAGTTCATCACCGACTTCGTCGCCAGCCACCTCGACGCGGCCTGGCTGCACCAACGCTGCGGCACGCCACGCGAACTGCGCCTGTCGCCGGCAGTGTTCCGCTACCAGCTGATCCAGCGTGCGCAGCAGGCCAACAAGCGCATCGTCCTGCCAGAAGGCGCCGAGCCACTGCTGGTGCAGGCTGCAGCCATCTGCCAGGCCCGCGGCATCGCCCGCTGCGTGCTGCTGGCCAAACCCGAAGACGTCGACGCCGTGGCCCGTGCCCAGGGCATCACATTGCCGCCGGGGCTGGAGATTCTCGATCCCGAACTGATTCGCGGGCGCTACGTGGAACCCATGGTCGAGCTGCGCAAAAGCAAGAACCTCAACGCACCGATGGCCGAGCAGCAACTGGAAGACCCCGTGGTGATCGGCACCATGATGCTGGCCCTGGACGAAGTGGACGGCCTGGTCTCGGGCCTGGTGCACTCCACGGCCAACACCATCCGCCCGGCCCTGCAGCTGATCAAGACCGCACCCGGCTCGAGCCTGGTCTCATCGGTGTTCTTCATGCTGTTCCCCGAGCAGGTGCTGGTGTACGGCGACTGCGTGATGAACCCGCACCCAAGCGCTGCCGAGCTGGCGGAGATTGCCCAACAGAGTGCTGCCTCGGCGCAGGCCTTCGGCATCGCGCCACGGGTGGCGATGATCAGTTATTCAAGCGATTCGGCCAGCGATGAAGAAGTCGAGAAAGTGCGCGAAGCGACACGCCTGGCACAGGACGCGGCGCAGGAGCTACTGATCGATGGGCCGTTGCAGTATGACGCAGCGGCCAACCCGGCGATCGCCCGAGAGCTGGCGCCGGCTAGCCCGGTGGCCGGGCGGGCCACGGTGTTCGTGTTCCCCGACCTGAATACCGGCAATACCACGCACAAGGCGGTGCAGCGCAGTGCCGACGGGGTCAGCCTGGGGCCGATGCTGCAGGGTTTGCGCAAGCCGGTGAACGACTTGCCTCGAGGGGCGCAGGTTGACGATATCGTGCATACCATTGCCCTGACGGCGATTCAGGCCAGCGTGGCGCGCTAAAAGCAGAGGCTTCTTTGCAGGCGTGAGGGAGCGGGACTGCCCGCTCCCTCAGAGCCGCAAAGCGGCCCTGAAATTCAATCAGGGATACTGCTGAACCTGACCTTGCTGCTCATACTGCTGACCCGGAATCGGCTTCAGGTTCACTTCCACACGGCGGTTCTGCGCACGACCATTGGCGTCAGCGTTGCTGGCGATCGGCTGGTCCGGGCCCATGCCACGTACAGAGATACGCGAGGCATCCACACCCTGCGAAGTCAGGTAGGTGCTGACCGCCTGCGCACGGCGCTGGGACAGGTCCATGTTGTGCTGGCGGCTGCCCGTGCTGTCGGTAAAGCCAACCACTTCGATGGTGTTCTGGTTGAACTGCTTGAACGAGCCAGCCAGGTTGTTCAGCGGCGAGTAGAAGCTTGGGGCGATGTTGGCAGAGTCGGTGGCGAAGGTGATGTTGCCCGGCATGATCAGCTTGATCTGGTCACCCTGACGCTGCACTTCCACACCCGTGTTGGCCATCTGTGCGCGCAGCTCGGCTTCCTGCTTGTCGGCGTAGTAGCCGTAACCTGCAGCGGCAGCACCCACTGCTGCGGCACCGATCAGGGCCCCCTTGCCACGGTTGTTGTGGTCGATGGCGGCACCCGCGATGGCACCGGCCAGCGCGCCCAAACCGCCATACTTGGCAGTCTTGCTCATCCCTGTGGAGCCCTGCGCCTGACCCTGGTTGTCGTAGGGGTTCTGGCCGGCACAGCCGGTCATCAGTGCAGCGGCGGTTGCGACGATAATCAGACGACGCATGGTGAACATGGACAAGCTCCTACTGAAATTCATAAATGCGGCAGATCCCAAGGGGTTCTATGCCAGCCTTGGATCGCATCGGCAACGAAAAATTCCATGAAAGTGCCTTCATGTGCCATCAGGCACGCACGAATGGGTTTTCACGCATCTCGTCGCCCAAACGGGTGTCGGGCCCGTGGCCGGTTACCACGATGGCCTCTTCGTCCAGCCGGTACAGCCGCTCCTTGATGGAACGCACGATTGCCCGCTGGTCGCCACCCCACAAATCGGTGCGGCCAATCCCACGGCGGAACAGGGTGTCACCGGCAATCAACAACTTGGCGTCGGCGAACCAGAAGCTCATCGAGCCCGGGGTATGGCCTGGCGTATGCAACGCCACACCGCAGCCGCAGGCCAGTTCTTCGTCATCGCCCAGCCAGCGGTCCGGTGCCGGTACCGGGGTGTAAGGTACGCCGAACATCTGACACTGCATCTCAAGGTTGTCCCACAACACCTGGTCGTCCTTGTGCAGGTGCAGCGTGGCACCCGTCAGCTCCTTGAGCTTGCCTGACGCGAGGAAGTGGTCGAAGTGCGCATGGGTGTGGATGATGCTCACCAGCGTCAGGCCGTGGACCTGCAGGCGAGCAAGGATCTTGTCCACATCACCACCCGGGTCCACGACAATGGCTTTCTTGGTCAGGGGGTCGCCGATCAGCGTGCAGTTGCACTGCAAGGGGCCGACGGGGAAGGTTTCGCGGATGAGAGCTGACGATGGGATATGCATTGTGAATACCGGAACCGGTTAATCGAATAGGGTTTGCACACGCGCCAGTGCATCCAGGATGACAACTTCAGGCACCGACTCAATGCGCTTGGCAAATCGTGCTTCAAGGTCGACTGTGCGCACCTGGTTGCAAAGCATCACCCCCTGAGTCTGCGTGCCCGCACCGCTGAGCGTGACAGCGAAACCCGCATGCCTCGCGAAATCCTCACCTTGAGTGATCGGGATGATTACAGCCAGGCCTGAAGCATTGAACGCAGCCGGAGTAAGTACCAGTGCAGGTCGGCCGGAGCCCTGCTGTTCCCGCCCGACTGTTGGGTCCAGGTTGACGCGAACAATATCACCCCTGGCGAATTTCAACCGTTTCACACTTCACGTCCCACTGGACGCATGGCATTCCAGTCGGCCATGTCCTCTGGCTCCGGTGCACTCAGGTCACACTGGGCCATCAGTTCCTCAAGGGTGTACTTGGGTTTCGACCTGACCGGTTTGAGCACCATTGTCTCACCCGTTGTGTCAAGGCTCAGGGTGGAGCCGACACCGAGGCGCATCTGCTTGAGTACTGCGGCGGGCAAGCGGATCGCGGCGCTGTTGCCCCACTGTTGAATCTTGATCTGCATGAGTATCTCCCAAGGTAGATACATAGTAGAAACCCTCCAAATGATTGCAAGCGAAATGTAGAAACGTCGTATCTACACTGTCATCTGCCCTGACCGGACAAAAGCCCTGCAACCTCAAGATGGAAATGCCCTACATCACCTTGGGAAGCCACCCTCCAACTGCAAAAATTTCAAACGTAGATTCAGCCGGGCCTCAAGGTAAAAACAACCTGAACAACCCCCCCCCAAGCGCCCCGCCGTTGGAGATCTCGATCCGCCCGCGCACCCCGCCGCTTTCATGCAACGCGGCGATCCGCGCCGCAAAATACAACCCAAGGCCGGTACTGCCACTGGTCGAGTCGATGCCCTGGATGTAGTCCTCCTGGCGCTCGAGCATGTGCTTTGGATAACCCGGGCCGTCATCGTTGACGCAAATGGCCAACTGGTTGTCGGCCTCTTCGATGGTGATCAGCAAGGCGTGCCCGGCAAAGCGGGTGGCGTTGGTGATGACGTTGGCGATCACCGAGGCCACCAGTTCGCGGTCGAAGAAACCCAGCGGGTTGTCGGTGTCGATGCGCCAGGTGGCGAGAATGTCGTTGTGCTTGAGTACTTCCTCGTGCGCCGCCAGTTGGGCTTCGATGAAATCATCCAGCTCATGGTAGTCCGGGCATACCGGCAACTGGTTCACACCCAGTTTGTACAAGCCCAGCAACTGCACCAGCATGCCGTTGAGGTGACGAAATTCATGCTCCATGATCCCCTGTTCGGCACCGCCGCGCAGTTCCTCGGGCAAGCGCTCCACCCACTGGCTGTGGGACTGGATCAGCGCCGACAACGAACTTTTGAGGTCGTGCACGGTGGAGGCGATCACCGTGGAAAAATCCAGCCCCTGATTGTCTTGATTCATGCGCCGAACACTCGGATGTGCAGTTTGCGGTAACGGTCATAGCGATTGTCGCTGGCAGGGATACCGGCCACGCTGGTCAAGGCGTCGCGGCACTCCTGCATGATCGCAGGCTGAGGGTTGTCACCGCCGATGCGCAGCAGCGCCTGGGCGGTGTTGAGGGCGATGCTGATGTTCTTCGGCTGTAAACCCAATGCCTTTCGGAACAGTTGCAACGCCTCGCCAAGCTGCCCTCCCTGGTAACTGCGCACCCCCTGCCGATTGAGGGTGACCGCTTCGGTAATGGCGTTGAGCACGCTGGGGTCATCCGTCAGCTTGCCCACTTTCTCCATGACCTTGGGGTCATCGCCATAACTTTCCACACAGTTCTTCAGCACGCCGATGGCGGCGGCTTCCTGCCCCATCGCCTGCAATTGCGCAGCGACCGTCAGGGCCGAATCGACAGAGAAGAACTGGTTCATCTTGTCCAGACGCTGAATCGCCTGTTCTGTCAGCTTGCCGGCCGTTTCCGGGTCGCCGGCCTGCTGCAGGCTGGCAGCCTTCATCATCCGCGCACGCACCTGCAGGCCTTGGTCCTCGGGGTTTTCCTTGGCCACTTCGCTGAGCGTGGTGTTGATCTCGACCCGGGTACGGGCGTCCAGGCCGAAGCCTGCATTCTTGCTCATCAACGCCTGCACCAGGCCAAGGTTGTTTTCGGCATCTTTGTAGCGCGAGCTCTGCCCCTGGTTCACCGCATGACGGAACGCCTTCGATGCGCTCTCGAAGTCTTCGTTCTCCAGCGCCAGCTTGCCCAGCGTCGACTGCCGACGCACCGACAAAGGCGACAGGCGCACGGCTTCTTCAAGCAAGTTCTGCGCGCGCCGGGTATCCCCCTGAGCCACCAGCACCTCGGCCATGCCATCGTAAAGGCCTGGCATGATCGGGAACGCCTTGAGCGCCTGCTCGTATACTCCCTGGGCCTGGGCATTCTGACCACGCTTGTGCATCAATGCGCCCAATGCGGCATATACCCACGGCTGCGGACGGCTGGCCAGGATGGCCTTGAGGAATTTTTCCAGTTCCTCGAAACGGTTGAGGTTGCGCAGGGCATCGGCCCGGTAGCGCAAGCACAAGGGTGCCAGGCGCGGATCCTTCTTGCACAGCTCGGCGCAGGCCGCCAGTACTTCGGCCGGACGGTTGCGGTCCAGCGCCTGCAGGATCGGCTTTAGCAACGTCTTGCGCTGGAACAGTTTCTCGACGCGCTGGGCAAGGCCAACCCGGTTGAACGGTTTGGTCAGGTAGGCATCGGGCTCGTGCTCGATGGCGCTAAGGACAATCGCCTGACTGCTCTCGGCAGTGACCATGATGAACACGCACTCATGGCTGATGTGCTTGTCGATGATCAGGTCTTCAAGCACCTGCTGCCCGTTCTTCTTGCCATCACCCAGATGGAAGTCCTGCAGGATGAAGTCATAGCGCTTCTGCGCGCACATGCGCAGCGCCTGCTCGCCGCTGTCAGCGGTGTCCACGTCGCGCACGCCCAACTCGCGCAGCATGGAACGGGTCGACGTACGAAAGTCGGTAAAGTCGTCGACGATCAGAAAGCTCTTTTGCCCGTACTGCAGCATCAACACGACCTGCCTTGGAATGATTGAAAAATCGCGCGAGGCGATGCCACCGATAGCTGTATCGGCAGCTGGTCGGGAAAGATGAGGGTAGAGCATTGTCGGCCAGAAATTATGGCGCCAGGCCATCACTTTAACGAGCAATGACTTACAGGGCCAGTATCACGCCAGCAACCCCAGGAATTTGGCCTTGGCCACCGCCTGGGTGCGCCGCTCCACGCCCAACTTGCTGTTGATATGGCTGGCGTGGGTCTTCACCGTGTGCAGGGAAATGAACAGCCGCTCGCTGATCTGTTGATTGGAACAGCCTTGGGCAATCAGTTCGAGCACAGCCATTTCGCGGCCACTCAGCGCTTCGCCGTTGCCCGTACTGGCGACTGGCACTGGCGGCAGGTGCTTGAGCAGTTCAGCCTGAACCGGGCAAGCGGCACCTGCCTGCAGTTGTTCATGAAGCCATTGCGGGTGTTTTTCCAGCAGGGGCTGCATCGGCTGCATCACGCCGCCATGCGCCGCTTCCAGCAAGCTTGGCAGCAACTGCGCGGCCTGCCCTTCCTTGCCTTCGTCCAACAGCAGGGAAAGCCATTGGCTCAGGGCGCTGACGGTGAGCATCATGCCGCCATTGGCCTGGCCGCGCTTTACCAGGCATGCCAGGCGTTGCACGGCATCGTCGCTACGCAACTGGATGCGATCGAGCGATGCCTGCTGCAACGCAATGTGCAATGGCAGCAGCGGATGGAACTCCGGTGCCGCCGCCGGCTGCTCGCCGCCATAGGTCTGGCCCAGGCGCTGCAGCCAGGACTCCGCCAGGTCGGTACGCCCCTGGGCCAGCCACAGTTCGCATTTGACCAGGGTAATCATGGCCAGGTAGTAGACCGGGGGCACATCCCAGATGTGCATCAAGCGCTCGGCCTCGGCCAGTTCGGCAAAGGCCTCGGCAAAGTGGCCTTCCCGGCCATCGAGCGTGGCAATCACGCAATGGCCGATGAGCACACTGATGTCCCGGCACGCTCGCGCCTCGCCCAGCCCTGCGCGCAAACGCGCGCGGCCCTGAGCTGGCTGCAGACGCGAGACCAGCAGGTAACCTTCGTAAAGCGTCAGCCGCGCACGCACGGCATACAGCCGCTGCGCCGAAAGCCCTTGCAGACGTTGCAGCCCCTGGCGCACTTCGTCCAGCGCGCGCAGCACCTCGCCACGGGCATGCAGCACCCGCGCCCGGTCGTAATGCGCCAGCGCCTCGAACAAGGGGTTACCGACCCGCTGGGCCAGCTCCAGGGCCTCGCGGTTCCAGCCTCGGGCCCGCCAGAAGTCGCCATCGGCAATGGCCAGGTTGGACAGCGTCGACAAACACACCAGCCGCTGGCCATAGCGCTTGCTCGGCAGGCTCTGCAGCGCTTCGCCGCAATAGGCCAGGGTGCGCTCGCGGTCGCCACGGCCACGGGCAATGACCCCACTGAGAGCCAGCCATTGGGCCAGCATCGACTTTTGCGCGGTCGCCGAAGGCGCGGGCAGAAAGCGACTGAGGTAGCCAGCCAGTTCCTCGGCAGCATCCAGCTGGCAAGCCAGCCCCAACGCCCAGCTGTACAGCACGATCAGCCGCGGCGTACTGATCAACAGACTGTCGGGCAGGTCCATCTTCCAGCGCAGCAACATGCCGACATTCTGCTCGGCCAGCAGTTGCTCCTCGGACAGACTTTGCACCAGGTCGGCGGCAACATCGAGGTGGCCGGCACGCAAAGCCTGCTCCACCGCCTCGTCCAGCAGGTCTTGAGCTTCAAACCAGCGGCAGGCCCGCAAATGCAGAGCGACCTGAGATTCGCTCGCCTGGCGGCTGCGCAGCAGGTCGGAGAACAAATGGTGATAGCGGAACCAGTGGCCATGCTCGTCCAGCGGCACAAGGAACACCTGATGCGCCTGCAGGAAGCTCAGGACGGCGGCACTGTCGTGGCGGCCACGCATCGCATCGCAAAGCGGAGCGCAGAATCGCTCCTGGCAGGCGGTTTCGTCCAAGAAGGCCTGCACGTCCGCAGGTAGCCTGTCGATGACTTCTTCAAGCAGGTAGTCGCGGATCAGGCCCTCGCCACCATGCAGCGCCTGGGGCAAGGCTTGCTCGTCAGCGCTGTCGCTGGCCGCCAACTGCCAGAAACGCAAGCCGGCCACCCAGCCGTCGCTGCGCTGGATCAGGTTGTCCAGTGCCTGGCCGCGCAGGCCGGTAGGCTGGCGACCGATCACCGCCAGCGACTCATCCGCGGTGAGGCGCAGGTCCTGTTCGTTAAGCTCGACCAACTGCCGGGACAGGCGCAGGCGCGCCAGGTGCCAGTCTGGCCGCTGGCGGCTGGTCACCAGCAATACCAGACCGGGTGGCAGATGATTGAGGAAGAACTGCAGGCAACGGTCGAGCACCGGCCCCTGGGCCAGGTGATAGTCGTCAAGCACCAGCAGCAGCGGCGTATCAGCTTGCAGGTACAGCGCCAGCTCGTCGAGCAGGCCGTCAAGCCACTCTTCAAAGGCAAACGGCTGGTGGCGCTGTCGCATTTTCAGCAGGCCCATGGCCTGGCCGCCCAGTGCCGGGCAGTATTGCTGCAGGCCTTCAAGCAAGCGCTCAAGGAAGCGGCCAGGGTCGGCGTCCCGCTGGCTCAGGCCAAGCCACAGGCTGCGCCAGTGCTCGGGCAGTGTTTCGCAAAACTCGATGGCCAGGGAGCTTTTGCCGAAACCCGCCGGCGCATTGACCAGCAGCAGCCGCCCGCCCAAACCGGCTTCCAGCCGCTGGCACAAACGCAGGCGCGGCACATGGCCGTCCGGCAGCGGCGGCCGGAAGAAACGCCCGTCCCGCAGGCCAAGGGCCTGACTTGCGAATCCATGGGTGCGGGACAGATCTGTCATGGCCGGCTCGTTCTGGTTGGAAGACAACGGCGGTATGGATGTTTGCGAGACTAGCCGTTAACGCTGCGCATTTGAAGATGATGGGCGCAATAGGCATGGAAAAGACTGCGACAAAAAGCAACATGGCTGATGGACAGGGGCTGGGGCGGGGGTTTGGGGAGGTATTCAGGAGGTTTATTGCCTTGTCCGGCCTCTTCGCGAGTGAACCCGCTCCTACAGAGCTGCGCGGAACCTGTAGGAGCGGGTTCACCCGCGAAGAGGCCGCCTCAGGAAATAGAAACGCCCCGGCGAGCCGGGGCGTTCTGGGAATCACACGGCGTTCAGTGATTTCAGCTTAGCGAATACCCGACTGACGCAGCGCCGCTGGCTGGAAATCGGCCTTGCTGGCACTGAAGCCGAAGTCGTAGGCACGTTTCTCTTCGTTCTTCATCCCAAGGGCCAGGTACCGACCGGACTGCAGGTCGTAGATGGCTTCCAGGGTGTACCAAGGCACTTCCATGTTGTAATAAGGCTGAGCATGGGCCTCGGACACGCGCCACAGTTGGCCGCGGCCGTCGTACTGGTCGATCACTGCGGCCTGCCAGGTGTCTTCGTCGATGTAGAAATCACGCTTGGCGTAGATGTGCCGCTGGCCTGGCTTCAGGGTTGCAACCACGTGCCAGACGCGGCGCAGCTCGTAACGGGACAGGTCCTGGTTGATGTGCCCGGCCTTGATGATGTCGGCGTACTTCAGCTTGGGGTCATCCAGCTTGAAGGCGTTGGAGGCGATGTACAGTTCCTTCTTGCCTTCCAGCTTCCAGTCGTAGCGGTCTGGCGCACCGTTGAACATGTCCAGGTTGTCCGACGTACGCAGGCCGTCGGCGGCGGTACCTGGGCCGTCGTACGACACTTGCGGTGCCTGGCGCACACGGCGTTGGCCGGCGTTGTAGATCCACGCCTTGCGCGGCTCCTTCACCTGGTCGAGGGTTTCGTGCACCAGCAGCACGGTCCCGGCCAGGCGCGCTGGCGCGGTCACTTCCTGCTTGAAGTAGAACAGGATGTTGCCTGGGTTGTTCGGGTCGTAGTCCTTCATCTTGTCGCGGAAGACGAACTGGTCGGAGAAGTATACGGGGTTGAACGAGCCATTCTGCTGCGGCGTGGCCTGGGTCACCAGGCGGCTGACACTGCCGCCGCGGTAGCGGGTGATGTGGTTCCAGATCACCTCAAGGCCGCTTTTCGGGATAGGGAACGGCACCGCCGTGCGGAAGTTGCTCAGGCCGTTGCCGCCTTCCACCAGGGTGGTTTTGGTGGCGTTTTCCTTGATGGCAGCAAACACATCGGCCGGGACGGTTGCGCCGCGATGGGTCTTGAACACCGGGATCTTGTAGGTGTTCGGGTAGCGTTTGAACATGGCCAATTGGCCGGGCGAGAGCTTGTCCTTGTACTGGTCGGCATTCTGCGCCGTGATGGTGAACAGCGGTTTTTCACTGCCGTACGGGTCGGACAGGAAGCCCTTGCCGTCGACGCTGCCTGCGGTCTTCGAAAGCGGCTCCCACGGGCCGATGGAGCCGTCGGCGTTGCCGGCCTTCTCGGCACCCATCGGGGTCAGGGTGCTGCCCAGCTTGGCCGCCTCATCGGCGGATACCGCAGCCATGACGCTGGTCGCCAGCAGGGACAGGCCCAGTACACCGGCTTGCAGCAGACTTCTGGTCTTGTTCATGTCGTGTCGTCCTGGATCTGTATGCTTAGAAGTTCACGCCGAAGCTGAGGGCGACGAAGTCGCGGTCATCCACGGTGCTGTACTTGCCGTCGAAGAAGTTGGTATACGACAGGCTCGCCGTATAGGTGTTCTGGTACTCGGCGTCCAGGCCCAGGCTGACAGCCTTGCGGCCTTCCTCGAAGTTGGCGCCAGGGCCAGGCGAATAGCCGGACACATCATGCGACCAGGCCACGCTCGGCTTCAGGTTGATACCCGCGAAAACGTCGTTGTAGTCCCAGATGACACGGCCGCGGTAACCCCAGGAAGTGCTGGTGGTGTAGCCGTCGTTCTCGCATTTACGGTTCAGGTTGGTGGTGGATGCCCCCGCACCAGCGCCAGCGATGGTGCTGCCGTTGAGCGCCTGGCAGGTATCGGCGCCACCGGTGGATGGCAACGGACCTGGGCCGAACACCGGGTCGCGACCGTAGCGGGTATCGTGGGCATTCTCCAGGCCGCCGACATGGGTAACACCCACTTCACCGACTACAGTCATCCGGCTGGCACCCATCACCTGGTCGAAGAAATGGGTCAGGGTGGTCTGGAACTGGGTGATCTCCTTACGGCGATACCCATGCAGGTCTTGCCCCGGAGTACCGGTCAGCAACGATGCGTTGCTCAACGCGCCGCCAATGGGACGGACACCGGCGAACAGGATATCCGTGGTATTGAGCTGCACTGGCGCATTGGGGCGGTAGCTGACTTCGCCGCTCCAGGCGGTGCCAGTGGGTAACGTGGTGGAGAAACTCAAGCCATAAAGGCGGATGTCCTCGGGGTATTCCACAAAGTACTCGGAATTACCCGCCACGATCAGAGGCGCCAATGCACGCAGCTGCGCAGGCAGGGCACTCAGCCCGGCGAACACGGACGGCGGGGCCCCTGTGGCACTGAAGATGGGTGCACGGCTATGGTAATTCATGAAGTAGGCGCCGAACTCCGTGTCCAACGGCTCGAACATATAGCGCATGGCCACACCGAACTGGCCGCTGTCACGCGCATCGCGGTCGGCACCACGGCGCACCATCACACCCTCTTCGTTGATGTTCACGCCCCGCGTGGCAAGGAACTGCTGCGCAGCGCCCGGCACCGTGCGGCTGCTATTGAGCACGCGCAAGTTGTCGGTACAGCCGTCGGCAATGATGTCCGGCTGGGAGAAGAAGGTGCCGCAGTTGTCGACGACCGTCTGGTCCCATTCGAGCTGGTAGAAGGCCTCGGCCGACAGGTTGTCGGTCAGGCTCTGCGAGATGTAGAACATGTTGACCGGAATCAGGCCTTCCTTGATCTCGGCCCCGGGACGGCGGAACGCAGACACGTCGATGGGGTTGATCGAGTTGATGCCGCCGCCGATGAAGGTACTTTCGCCCCAGCTCACTACCTGCTTGCCAAAACGCACCGAGCCAGGCTGATCGCCGATGGAGTAGTTGTGGTAGACAAAGGCGTCGAGCAGCTCGGCGCCGGACGACTTGGCGCCTTCCTTGCGGTTGGAGTCGCTGATGTCCTTGAACTCGCGGTTTTCGTCCTTCAGTTCGAAGTCGTACCAGTACTTGCCGCGCACGAACACACCGGTGTCGCCGTACTTGAGCTCCAGGTCATGAATGCCCTTGAAGATCTTGGAGAAGGTTTCGCCCTTCTTGAAGTTCAGGTGGCCATCGTCGGATGTCTGTGACAGGCCCTTGCCGCCGTTGTTCACCCCTATCAGGTTCTTGTTGGGGTTGGCCGTCGACCAGCTGGCGCCGATGGAGAGCGACGAGTCGAACTGGCCTTCGATTTCACCAATGTTGAAACTGACAGCGAAAGCAGGACTTGCGAGCGTGGAAGCAAGGCTGACGGCCAAGGGCAGCTTGGCCCGGCGCCAGAACAGGTTTGCAGATTTCATCGACGCTACTCCATGTACTTTTTTGTTATGGCAGTGAGTCCTTTCAAGAACGGCCCGAGCGACCGGATTGCAGGCTTGCACCTGCGGCGACACAGCTTGCGCATGTCGCCCTCCCCCATTCCTGAAAATCCCCTGGCCCCGACTATAGCCAGCAGGCACAGGCGCTTGATCCCTCTAAAGTGTGATTTGCGCTCCATGCCACCAACTCGCTGCAGTTTTGCTTCGGTTGCGGGCTGGTAGTGCTCAAGGATGGCGCATTTCTGTCGTTTGGCAAGGCGGCGGGCTCTCTAGCATGCGGGTCAGGCTCTGACGTGCGCGACCCGCACAATGGTTACAACGTGGAAAGGAACGCGCTGTTGCTGGCCTGCCACTGGACGATGTCCTGGCGGATGCGTTTCTTGTCGAGCTTGCCGACACTGGTCTTGGGAATTTCAGTAACAACGGCGATCTGGCTAGGAATCGCCCACTTGTTGATATGACCTTGCTCGACGAATGGCTTGAGGTGTTCCTTCAGCGCCTTGGCGTCGATATCGTGGCCGTCACGTACCACCAGCAGGGCAAACGGGCGCTCACCCCACTGCGGGTCGGCCACCCCCACCACCGCCACTTCGCGCACAGCCGGGTGGCGGCTGATCAGGTCTTCCAGGTCGAGCGAGGAAACCCACTCGCCACCGGTCTTGATCACATCCTTGATGCGGTCGCGGATGTCGATGTAGCCCATGCCGTCGAGGGTGGCGACGTCACCGGTGTGCAGCCAGCCGCCCTGCCACAGCTCCTCGCTCTTCTCCGGTTCCTTGAAGTAGCCCATGGTCAGCCACGGCGCACGCAGTACCAGCTCGCCCTGGGTTTCACCATCAGCGGGCAGGAAGTTGCCTTCGCCGTCGACGATGGCTGCTTCGACCAACGGCACCGGCACACCGGCCTTGATACGGTAAGTGACGCGCTCATCCTCGCTGCCGACCTGCAGTTCATCGTTCAGGTGTGCCGCGGAGATAAGCGGGCAGGTTTCCGACATGCCATACGCGGCGGTCAGCTGGATGCCGCGCGCCAGGGCGGCCTGGTACAGCGAACGGTTGAGCGAGCTGCCGCCGATGATGATCTTCCAGCCGCCGAAGTCCTGCCCCTGGGCGTTCGGGCAGTTGAGCAGCATCTGCAGGATGGTCGGTACGCAGTGGGAGAAGGTGACCTTCTCTTCACGCCAAAGCTTGACCAGCATGTCCGGCTCGTAGCGCCCCGGGTACACCTGCTTCATGCCGAGCATGGTGGCAGCGTAGGGGATGCCCCAGGCATGTACGTGAAACATCGGGGTGATGGGCATGTACACGTCGTTGCTGCCCAGCAGGCGCACGCTGTCGATACTGCCGGTGACCGAGGCCTCGGCCAGGGTGTGCAGCACCAGCTGGCGGTGACTGAAATACACGCCCTTGGGGTTACCGGTGGTGCCAGTGGTGTAGAAGGTAGTGGCCACCGAGTTCTCGTCGAAATCCGGGAAGTCGTAGCGCGGGCTGGCAGCAGCCAGCAGCTGCTCATACTCGCCGACCAGACCGGGCAGTTCGGCAGTCTTGTCCGGGCCATCGGTCAGCAGCAGGGTCTTGTCGACAGTGGTCAGCTGCCCGGCGATGGCCTGGTACAGGCCGACGAAGTCGCTGTTGACCAGCACCACGCGGTCTTCGGCATGGTTCATGGTGTAGAGGATCTGCTCGGGCGACAGGCGCACGTTGATGGTGTGCACTACAGCGCCGATCATCGGGATGGCAAACATGCATTCCAGGTAGCGATGGCTGTCCCAGTCCATCACCGCCACGGTGTCACCGGCCTTGACCCCGGCCTCCGTCAGCACATTGGCCAGGCGGGCAATGCGCTCGTTGAGCTGTGGATACGTCAGCCGCATCTGGTCGCGGTAGACGATTTCCCGGGTCTTTTCATAGCGGCTGCCGGACATCAGCAGGCGCTTGATCAGCAATGGATAGGCATAGGCGCCCTCGGCGGGCTTGATGATGCGTGTCTGCAACATGGGGATCCCTTTTCTGAAAAGCGGGCCGGACAAGTCTGGGTTTACTGTAGTTCGCCAATGTGACGGCCAAATCAGCCGAAGGAATGATTTGCGCGGCAAAGGTATGAGTGGCGGGCGTTGACGGGCAGCAAGGTTGAGCTAGACACTGCGGCGGCGGCTTCAGGTTTGCGCCGAAGCCGAGGGCCTCTTCGCCGGCAAGCCCGCTCCTGCAAGGTTTGTGGGGGCGAGCATGCCCGCAAATGGCCAAAACGCCCTTATCCCTCCCTGCCACCGGAGATCTTCATGCCCAGCCCGCGTCGCGCCGTGTTTCTCGATCACCAGTCCCTGGACCTTGGCGACCTCGACCTTTCGCCCCTGAAGCAGCAGTTCGACCAGTTCGAACTGTTCGCCACCACCCGCCCGGAACAGGTCGCGGAACGCTTGCAGGGCGCCGTGGCAGTGGTCAGCAACAAGGTCATGCTCGACGCCGCAGCCCTGGCCGCCAACCCGCAATTGAAGCTGATCCTGGTGGCCGCCACCGGCACCAACAATGTCGACCTGGCCGCCGCCCGCGCCCAGGGCATCACCGTGTGCAACTGCCAGGGCTACGGCACGCCGTCTGTCGCCCAGCATACCCTGGCCCTGCTGTTGGCCCTGGCCACTCGGCTGTGCGACTACAACCAGGCGGTGGCCGATGGCCAGTGGGCCAAGGCCAGCCAGTTCTGCCTGCTGGACTTTCCTATCGTCGAACTGGAGGGCAAAACCCTCGGCCTGCTCGGCCACGGCGAACTGGGCGGCGCAGTGGCGAGGCTGGCCGAAGCCTTCGGTATGCGTGTACTGAGCGGGCAGATCCCTGGCCGCCCGGAGCGCGCCGATCGGCTGCCGCTGGACGAGCTGCTGCCGCAAGTCGATGCACTGACCCTGCACTGCCCGCTGAACGAGCACACCCGGCATATGCTCGGTGCCCGCGAACTGGCCCTGCTCAAGCCCAACGCGCTGGTGGTCAACACCGCCCGTGGCGGCCTGATCGACGAACAGGCGTTGGCCGATGCCCTGCGCGGGGGTCACTTGGGCGGCGCGGCCACCGACGTGCTGAGCGTGGAGCCGCCGGTCAACGGCAACCCGCTGCTGGAGCCCGGCATCCCGCGCCTGATCATCACCCCGCACAGCGCCTGGGGTGCCGTGGAGTCGCGCCAGCGCATCGTCGGCCAGCTCAGCGAGAACGCCCAGGCCTTCTTCGCCGGGCAGCCACGCCGCGTGGTCAGCTGAGCCAGGCGCCCGCCTCTGCTACACTGCGCCACTTTTTTCCAGGAGACGTCGTCCATGGACCCGCGCAGTGAAGTATTGCTCCGTCAGGCAGAGCTGTTTCAGGGGCCGCTGCTGATCGCCGGCGCCCCCGCCGACGACCTGCTCGGCCAGTTGCCTCAGGCCCAGGCCTGGACCTGGCATGCCGGCGATCAGGCCATGCTCGAAAGCCGCTTCGCAGGCCGCAGCCATTACGGCGTCGAGGCTCCTGAAGCAGCATTCGACAGCGCCGTGCTGTTCCTGCCCAAATCCCGCGATCTGGCCGCCTATCTGCTCAACGCCCTGGCATCGCGCCTGGCTGGCCGCGAGCTGTACCTGGTCGGCGAGAAGCGCGGCGGCATCGAGGGCGCGGCCAAGCAGCTGCAGGCCTTTGGCAAGCCACGCAAACTCGATAGCGCCCGGCACTGCCAGCTGTGGCAAGTGACCATCGACCAGGCACCGCAGGCAAAACCGCTGGAAAGCCTGGCCGAGCGCTTCGAGCTGGCCCTCGAAGACGGCCCGTTGCAGGTGGTCAGCCTGCCCGGGGTATTCAGCCATGGCCGACTCGACCGAGGTACCGCCCTGCTCCTGAAGCATCTTGACGGCCTGCCCGGTGGCCACATGCTGGACTTTGGCTGCGGTGCCGGGGTGCTGGGTGCCACGCTCAAACGCCGTTACCCACAAAGCCGGGTAACCTTGCTGGACGTGGATGCCTTCGCCGTGGCAGCCAGCCGCCTGACGCTGGCTGCCAACGGCCTGGAAGGCGAAGTGATCAGCGGCGATGGCATCGACGCCGCCCCTACCGAACTGAGCCTTATCCTGAGCAACCCGCCATTCCACACCGGCGTTCATACCAACTATCAGGCTTCAGAAAACTTGCTGAAAAAATCGGCCGTTCATCTTCGAAAAGGTGGCGAAATGCGCTTGGTCGCCAACAGTTTCCTGCGCTACCAGCCACTGATCGAAGGGGCGTTGGGCAACTGCCAGGTACGTGACGAGGCCGACGGTTTCCGCATCTACCAGGCAACTCGCGGATAAAAAACAGCGCTTGCCGAAAACGTTTTGCCTAGGCAGAATCCGCACCGTCCTAGGGGAGTAGTCTCCCGCGAGCACCCAGCTCGCCCGGTACGCGTCAACATACTTGGTCCACAGACCATGGCGCGTGCGACCCACCATGCACGCCTGCATGGCGAGATCCGCATAGACGGATCGAGGGTTTGACAAGACCTATGACACGCACACCTTACCCGGGGCGGGGAGGCTGTACGTGTCATAGCCGTGTCGACCCGCCCCCGTAGGAATCCTGATGCTGGAATCACTGCTGGTCCCCACCGCTATCGTTGCCCTGGCCGAGATCGGCGACAAGACGCAACTGCTCGCACTCATTCTCGCTGCTCGCTTCCGCAAACCCTGGCCGATCATCGCCGGCATCATCGCCGCCACCCTGGCCAACCATGCCGCAGCCGGTGCCGTGGGGGCGTGGGTCGGCAGCTTCTTCAGCGATTCGGCACTGCACTGGATCCTGGCCGCGAGCTTTACCGCCACCGCACTGTGGACCCTGGTACCGGACAAGATGGATGACGACGAGAACCCGGCTCGCCGTTTCGGGCCATTCCTGACAACACTGATTGCGTTCTTCCTGGCCGAAATCGGTGACAAGACCCAGGTCGCCACCGTGATGCTGGCTGCGCAGTATCCACACCTGATCATGGTCATTATCGGCACTACCCTGGGTATGCTGATTGCCAACGTGCCGGTGGTACTGGCGGGTAACTTCGCGGCTGACAAACTGCCGTTGACGTTGATTCGCCGCCTGGCGGCTACGGCGTTCTTCGTGCTGGCGATCGTGGCCGTCTATTCGGCAATGAAGGCCAGTGGCTGGATTGGGTAAAGGGAAAACCGGGGCTGCCATGCAGCCCCAGGATTCAGGCATTTACTGCTTGGCGGCAGCCTGATAAAGCGGCATCACCTTCGGAATCGCCGCCTGCAGCGAAGCAATACGGCTCGCGGACGCCGGGTGAGTACTCATGAACTCAGGCGGTGCACCTTCGGAAGCCTTGCTCATCTTGTTCCACAGGGTGATCGCGGCATTCGGGTCGTAGCCGGCACGGGCCGACAGCTCCAGGCCAATCAGGTCGGCCTCGTTTTCGTTGGCCCGGCTGTTGGGCAAGGTCATGGCGTAGTTCACCACCGTGTCGGCCATGGCCATGCTGCTCTGGCCGAGGCCAAAGATGGCACCGGCACCCTGGCGAGCCATTTCCACACCGTATGCCTTGGACATGGCCTCGCGACTATGCTCGCGCAAAGCGTGGGCAATTTCGTGCCCAACCACTGCGGCAATTTCCGCATCGGTGAGCTTGAGCTGATCGATCAGCCCGGTGTAGACGATGATCTTGCCGCCCGGGCCGCAGTTGGCGTTCAGTTCGTCACTCTTGATCACGTTGACTTGCCAGTCCCACTGCGCGGCATCCGGGCGGAATTTGGGTGCCTGGGCGATCAGGCGGTTGGCAATGGCCTGCACACGCTTGGCATCGGCGCTGGACTTGTCGAGCACACCCTTGCTCGACGCTTCACCCAGGGTCTGCTGATACGACTGCGCGTACATCTGGTTGACCTCATCGGTCGAGAGCATGCTGAACATGTACTGCTGGCGCTCGACGCCAACAGCACCGCCGCTGGTGGTATTCACCGCCTGGCAGCCGGCCAGCAGGATGCCAGCACTCAGCAGGCTGATGACAAAAGACTTACGCATGAAAACACTCCCTATCCACATGCGCCGTATCCTAGGCCGAGTCGCCAATGGCTGCCATAGCCGCAGGGAAGATTTTCGTCGCCTGTACCGGCCTCTTCGCGCGCAAGCCCGCTCCTACAGGGGCAACACGATCGTGGGTAGGAGCGGGCTTGCCCGCGAAAGGGCCGGTACAGGCACCCCATCAAGCCGGGGTAAGACACTCCGGCGCATCCAGCTTCGGGTCATTGACGAAATTGGCCAAGGCCCGCTCACGCAACGTCGCAGGTGGGCTGGCCAGCAGCTCGTGCAAGCGGGTAATCGGCGTGTCCGGGTCAAGCCAGGCCGCCTGCCCCGCTTCGTCGAGGATGAGCGGCCGACGCTGATTCATGGCCGCCTGAGTCACCACCGCGCAACTCAGCCAAACCTGGTCCTGCACCGGGTAGGCCTCCCACACCGCCGCAAAGTACAGCGACGCGCCCTCCCCCGGGGTCAACCAGAACGGGCGTTTGCGCACGCTGCCACGCCATTCGTAAAAGCCGTTGGCCGGCATCAGGCAGCGGCGCTGACGAAATGCATCGCGAAACATCGGCTGTTCGGCCAGCGTTTCGGCGCGGGCATGGGCAGGGGTGCGGGACAGGTCGGTGAGCCAGGCCGGGGTCAACCCCCAGCGCGCCTTGGCCAGTTGCTGCTGGCCATCAAGCTGACGCTGGATCAGCACCGACGCCCCAGGCGATATATTCCATTGGGCCGGCTGGCCGACGGGAAAGCCCGGCAGACTGGCAAGGGCCTGGGGCCAGCGAAACAGGGCATAACGTCCACACATGGGCGAATTCAGAACCTAGCAGATCAAGGTACCGGGGACATTCTCCGGTTCGTCGCCAACCAGTGGCTGGGCATCATTGTACGCATCGATCAGCAGCCGTGCGCATTCGGCCTGCTCATCAGCCGCGACGAGCCCCAGCAGGCCCTGCAAGGGCAGCTCGCCGGCGGCACCGAGCAGGTCGCGGCCTACCACGTGTACATCGATCCCCTCACTGGCAAGCATGCCCACCAGCATTTGCGCCTCGAGCAGGCTTTCCGGTTCGTAGATGCGCTGCATCAGGTGTCGTCCTCGCGGCGGACTTCAAGCATCCATTCGTCACCATGCACCTGCAGAATGCACACCACAGGCTGGCAGCACACCTGGCAATCCTCGGTATAAACCTGGTCGCCCGCAGACAGATCGACGGTAGTTTCCACACGTTCGCCACAATAAGGGCAATCATAGAAGTCGGTTTCCAGCATCGCGGCCTCCGCAGTGACTTATGCGTATAATTGCCGGTCTGTTTACAGGGTCTGTGTGCGTCCGAGCCGTTTTTCGGAGCCCGTCCCTACCTTATTACCCTAGCCGTTTCCAACAAGAGAGCATGATGGGCGAATTCGATGCCATCCGACCGTACGACGACGCTGAGGTCCCTGCCGTTCTGGCACGCCTGCTCAGCGACCCGGCATTCCTCGATATCCTCACTCACTTCCGCTTTCCGCGTGCGGCCGGTGCTCTCGGCTGGTTGCTCAAGCCCTTGATCGCACGCCGCCTGCGCAAGGAATTCGCCGGCGTTACCTGTGTCTCGACCCTGCAGGACAAAGTCGAGTACTACGTCGACCAGACCATCGATCGCGCCACCGACGGCGTCACCTACTCGGGTGTGGAACAGCTCAAGGCCGGCACCGCCTACCTGTTCCTGGCCAACCACCGTGATATCGTCATGGACCCGGCCTTCGTCAACTATGCCGTGTACCACGCCGGCCTGCCCACGCCGCGCATCGCCATTGGCGACAACTTGCTGCAAAAGCCCTTTGTCAGCGACATGATGCGCCTGAACAAAAGCTTCATCGTGCACCGTTCGATCAGCGGGCGGCGCGAAAAACTGGCTGCTTACCAACTGCTGTCGGCTTACATCAACCACTCGATCCGCAACGATGCCACCTCGATCTGGATCGCCCAGGCCGAAGGTCGGGCCAAGGACGGTGACGACCGTACCGACTCGGCGATCCTCAAAATGTTCCACATGAGCCGCAAGGACGAACCGTTCGGTGCAGTGATCCAGAGCCTGAACCTGACCCCGGTGTCGATCAGCTACGAATACGACCCGTGCGACCAGGCCAAGGCCCGCGAGCTGTACATCCGCGCCACAACCGGCACCTACAAGAAGGCGCCGGGCGAAGATGACAACAGCATTGCCAAAGGCATTACCGGCTACAAGGGCCGAGTCCACATCAACTTCGCGCCGCCGGTAACCGAGTACCACGAAGACACAAAACAGCTGGCGGCAGAGATCGACCGGCAGATTCTGGGGGGCTACCGACTGTTCCCGGTGCATTACCTGGCGTATGCGATGTGGGAGGGCAAGGACGAAGCCCTGCAGGTGCCAAGCGCCGAGAAGGTGTTCCCGGCGGATGAGCTGGCCAAGGCCAAGGAAGAATGGCAACGGCGTCTGGATGCCTGCCCGCAAGAGCAGCGGCCATACCTGGTGTTGCAGTATGCGACGCCAGTGCGCAACCAGTATCAGGTCAGGCAGCAGGCACCTGTAGCCTGATCAGGTTTGGGGCTGCGTTGCAGCCCCGATGGTGCTCAGACCCAGGTGCTGAACCAGGACAGCAGCAGCGCCATCGCCAGGCACGAAAAGCCCAGGATGTAGAAGTATTTCGGCACCCGAAGTTCGAAAGCGTCCACTACCCCCTCGTCTACGGCCATGTACTCGCGGGTTTCGGCCTCGCGCCGCCGCGCACTGTGCAGCAGCAAACCGCCCGGGCAGGTCAGCAGCAGCGCCAGCAGGTTGATCAGCTTGGTGGGATGGGCGGCCAGGAACCCCCAGAGCACTTGCAAGGACATCACGCAACCTCGGTGTGAGCAGTGGCAAAGGCCAGCATTCTACCCAAGTCGCACCGTGGCGCCCGGCCTTGGCGACAAACTGTCATTAAATTTCATCTGTCATCCGCTCGTCATCCATACAGGCGACCCTGTCGACCTTTTGATGACCCGGAGCTTTTTCATGTTGCACGCCGAAAACCAGGACCGCCTCTACCTCGTTGCCCAGAGCGATGAACAACAGGCGCTGATCGATGGTTTTGCCATCAATGTGCAGGACCGCCAGTGGCTGGTCTACTGTGCGCTTGGCGGACATGTGCATGAGGACTTGCCTGAAGTGGATGCCGGCACCGGGTTCAGCTTGCTGGATTTCCACATAGAAGCTGCATAAATCTGTGCCGGCCAGACAACAAAAAACCCGCTGCCTGTCACTCTGGCAGCGGGTTTTCTTGCACAACCTGAAGCTTACTGACCCAGCACCTGCCCAATGCTCGGGTCCTTGAACAGGCGGGTCAGGGCATCGCTCAGCACATCACCCACCAGCTGGGTGTTGGTGTCCTGATTCGGCGCCATGCCGAAACGCTGGTCCAGCGAAGCGCCATAACGGCCGCTGTAACGGCGGCCGCCATTGGTCACATCAGCGCGGAAGGTGGCGCCGATGGTGGCCTCGGTCACGTAAAGGTTGTCTTTCGGCGACTGGTACTTCAGCTCGGCCAGGGTCACGGTCAGCTGCGGTGCATTGCCGGCGTTCGGGGTCGGGGTGAAGCCGAGCAGGCGCACAGCAGCTTCAGCCTGAGCCTGCAGCTTGGGCACCACGTCATTACCGCTGACGCTGATGGTGCTGGTCTCGGGGTACATGCCACCGCGGGTACCCAGGGACTGCGAAGGCCGGCCATCAACTACCCGGACCACCACCGGCTGGCCATGACCGACCGGGGCCAGCTGGGCTTTGAGCGTGGGTTGCGGGTTGAGTTGTTGCGGACTGTGGGCACAACCGACCAGGCTAAGGCTGGCCACGGCGATCAAACCGAACAACAGACGTTGCAACATGCGCGTTTCTCCAGAAAATGCGGCAAAGGCCCACAGTATACCTAGCCAGGCACAGACCAGTCATCGGCCCGGCCCGCTTGTCACAATCGTTTCATCGCCACACCCTTATCCTTGCGCCAAGCCCTAACGCAAAGGACTCGCCGCCATGACCTCGCTCTGGACTCAGCTCTTCCAACGGCCGCGCTACAACGCTTATGCCCGCCTTGACGCTGATGGCAAATGCCTGGCGTTCAAGCAATGCAGCCAGTCACCCAGCGGCATCGACTGGGTGCAGATCAGCGAAATTCAGCTGGCCTGGCTGGGGCGCGAGCTGCCCATCGAAGCCCGGGTTTGCGCCCGCGCAAACCGCCGTTGGCACCAGCGCCTCCTCGCTGCCTGACAAACGCTGCAATAAAAACCACGAATGGCGACATTTCTGCCCGCGACATCGCTATAATCTCCCCCCGATTATAAGGACGTCTCCTGATCGGGCCCCGCATTCGCCGATTGACCCCGGCAACTTCACCGCTTCGCCCACAGAGAGCCTTCCACTCAGGTCTTGCATCGGCTGTCGTGCCTGCTTTTTCCGGCCCTTCACACTGCATGAACCTGCGGGTTGCCATCGCGCAGTCCCCTTTTGAGGTTCACGTCTCCAAAAGAGCGTGAAAAAACGGTTTTCACAACTTCACAAGAGTGTGGCGAGCAAATGAACAGTCTGGCATGTGCAAAAGCGGCAGATGTGTCCCGAACAGCCCTGAACAGGCGGCAGATGCGCTCATCCCGTATGAGTGTCTGAACCGTTCCATAACGCACGCACGACACCTTGACCATAAGTCGAATTGCCGCACCTGTGGCAAACGGCGTTCAATACACGAACCCGAAGACTGATTGGCGGTGTCCGCGGAAGTTGCAAGAACTGCGAAAAGTCGGACATGGCGACCCTGGCAAACCCAGGTCCTATGCTGTCAATTAGGTAGCTGTAGATTGTGGAGACGCGTTAAATGGCGCAGAACGAATCGGTTGATGTGGTACTGGTAGGCGCGGGCATCATGAGTGCCACCCTGGCCGTACTGCTCAAGGAGCTTGACCCGACCCTGAAGCTTGAGGTCGTCGAGGCGATGGACTCCGGGGCCGCGGAAAGCTCCAACCCCTGGAACAACGCAGGCACCGGCCACGCCGGCCTGTGCGAGCTGAACTACACGCCGCAGGCCGCCGATGGCAGCATCGACATCAAGAAGGCCGTGCACATCAACACCCAGTTCGAGGTTTCGCGCCAGTTCTGGGCCTACCTGACCAAGAAGGGCAACTTCGGCTCGGCGCGTGCCTTCATCAACCCTGTCCCGCACCTGAGTTACGTCGAGGGTGACAAGGGTGTTTCCTTCCTCAAGAAGCGCTTCGAGCTGCTCAAGCAGCACCACGCCTTCGCCGAGATGGAATACACCGAAGACAAGGCCGTGATGAACGACTGGATGCCGCTGATGATGCCTGGCCGCCCGGCCGACCAGCACATCGCCGCTACCCGCGTGGCCAAAGGCACCGACGTCAACTTCGGCGCACTGACCAACAAGCTGCTCAAGCTGCTGGGCGACTCGCCGGACGCGCAGGTCAAGTACAGCAAGAAGGTGGTCGGCCTGCGCCGTAACGGCAGCGGCTGGACCGTGAGCATCAAGGACGTCAACAGCGGCGGTAGCCGTGAAGTCGACGCCCGCTTCGTCTTCCTCGGCGCCGGCGGCGCGGCCCTGCCGCTGCTGCAGTTGTCCGGCATCCCGGAAAGCAAAGGCTTCGGCGGCTTCCCTGTCAGCGGCCAGTGGCTACGTTGCGACAACCCGGAGATCGTCAAGCAGCACCAGGCCAAGGTCTACAGCCAGGCCGCTGTCGGCGCCCCGCCGATGTCGGTGCCGCACCTGGACACCCGCGTCGTGGACGGCAAGACTTCGCTGCTGTTCGGCCCGTATGCCGGTTTCACTACCAAGTTCCTCAAGCACGGCTCGCTGATGGACCTGCCGCTGTCGGTGCGCATGGGCAACATCGGCCCGATGCTGGCCGTGGCCCGCGACAACATGGACCTGACCAAGTACCTGGTCAGCGAAGTGATGCAGTCGATGGAGCAGCGCCTGGAAGCCCTGCGTCGTTTCTATCCGCAGGCCAAGGCCGAGGACTGGCGCCTGGAAGTGGCGGGTCAGCGCGTGCAGATCATCAAGAAAGACCCGAAAAAAGGCGGCGTGCTGCAGTTCGGTACCGAGCTGGTCTCGGCCCAGGACGGCAGCCTGGCAGCACTGCTCGGCGCATCGCCAGGTGCCTCGGTAACCGTATCGATCATGCTGGAACTGATCGAGCGCTGCTTCCCCGAGCAGGCCAAGGGCGCCTGGGCTGCCAAGCTCAAGGAAATCTTCCCGGCTCGCGAGAAGACCCTGGCAACCGATGCTGCGCTGTACCACAAGATCAGTGCCGATAACGACGCGGCGCTGGATCTGGCAGAGAGCAGCCCGGCGGCCAAGCATTACGCCTGAACCGCCCGCTAACGAAAAAACGCCCCTCGGGGCGTTTTTTTGTGCCTGGCGCTTGATCAGCCTGTACCGGCCTCTTCGCGGGCATGCCCGCTCCCACAGGTTCGGTAATGCCCGCAGGTGCGACGCGACTCCTGTGGGAGCGGGCGCGCCCGCGAAGAGGCCGGCACTGGCTACAGATCAGCCGCGGGCTTTATCGATGATCTCGATGTACTCAGGGGCATTGCGCTGGTCGGCAATCTGCTCGACGAAGGTCTTGCCGTGCTCGTCCTTGCCATCCAGGTCCAGGCCAGCTTCGACGAAGAAGCCTACAAAGCGCTCGAAGTCGTCCACGCGCAGGCCACGGTAAGCCTTGACCAGCTTGTGCAGCGACGGCGAAGTCACACCATCGGCCGGCTCGAACTGAAGGAACGACTTGATGTAGTCGTCGCTGATTTCGTCACCGATTACCTGTTTCTTGTCTTTACGCATTGCCGACTCCAACTGGACCATCACGGAATTTCGAAGGCCGGCAGTTTACCCCCCGCAGGCTTCGCGCCTCAACGCGTACGTACCGTCCCGGTGTGCAAGTCGGCCCAGATGTGGCCGTTGCCGTAAGTCAGAAACTGCACGTACAGGGTTTCGTTACGCAGCAGGTCCATCACCACCCGGTAGTTGCTCACCGGGTAGTTCAGGCTCAAGGTGCGGTTTTTAGCGTCATACACAGGCTTTTTCAGGCTTTTGGCCGCTTCACCATCGAACGTCAGCAGCACCTGGGCAATGGTCGCACCCTTGCTCAGCGGCTTGCCCTTCAGGCGCACCTGCAACGACGATGTGATCGGGATCGGCTGCTGATCGGACTGGCGCTGGGCCCCTACAACCACCGAATAGTCAGTCACTTGCAGCAATTGCTGGCTGGTCGGTGCTTCCTGGCGCAGGGACTGGTCATCAGGAGGCAGGAACTGACTGTGCAGCGGTGCGGCAGCGAGCGGCAGGCTAACCACCAGCAGGAGGGGAAGAATCGCACGCATGTGAGGCTCCTTGTATGAAGGAGCACTCTAGCACGCCGGGTACAGGCGATATCAATCGAACTGCGCGCGCATCCAAGCCTGGTAATCGGCCACGCCGGCTTCACCCTCGCGCGGCGCCCAGTGTGCGTGCTCGCCCTCGCCCACTGGTCGGTATGGCCCAGCCTTGCACTCGAACAGAATACTGTCCGGCTCCAGCACCACCAAGCCATGGTAGGTACCAGGCGCAAGATCCACACCCAGACAGTCGCCACCGGCCTGCAGCACCCGCTTGTCAGTCACCGCGCCTTGTTCATCGAAGATCAACAGGCCAAAACGCCCCTTGAGCGCTATCAAGGTTTCAGCCTTGTCGGCGCTCAAATGGCGATGCGGCGGAATGTAGGTGCTCGGTTGCAGCCCGACAGCCATGCGGTGGCAGGGCTCTTCCATATCGTGAAAGTTATGGTGCTGCCGCCCGCGCGGGTTGGCAGCGGCCTTTTCGGCCAGCCCGGCGAACAGCGATTGGTCGATGAACGCAGGCTGGCGCACGGTTACAGCCCCTTTACGGCGAAGATGCCGTTAGCGTTGCGCCAGTATCCTTTGTAGTCCATGCCGTAACCGAAGATATAGCGATCGACACAAGGCAGGCCCACATAGTTGGCCTTGAGGTCAGGGCTTGCCTTGCGGTCGTGGTCCTTGTCGATCAGCACAGCGGTGTACACCGAGCGGGCGCCGGCATGCTTGCAAAACTCGATGATGGCGCTGAGGGTGTGGCCTTCGTCGAGGATATCGTCAACGATCAACACGTCACGGTCGATGAACGACACTTCCGGCTTGGCCTTCCAGAAAAGCTCGCCACCGCTGGTCTGGTTGCGGTAGCGGGTAGCGTGCAGGTACGAGGCTTCCAGCGGGAACTGCAGGTGGGTCAGCAGTTTGCCGGAGAAGATGAGGCCACCATTCATCACGCAGAACACAACCGGGTTCTTGTCGTGCAGGTCCTTGCAGATCTGCTCGCCGACTTTGGCGATGGCCGCTTCGACTTCGGCTTCGGTGTACAGGCAGTCAGCTTCATGCATGACTTGACGGATATGCTCGAGATCGGCGGACATGGCGCGCTCCGGGGGGCATTTTGGAAAAGCGGGCAAAGGTACGCATCCGCTCGTCACAGATCAAGCATTTATGGACTAACGTCCAGAATGACCAGACGACAGCACAGGCTGAATAGATTAATCTAGCGCGGTTTTTTGCCCGCCTTTCGGAGCCCTCCCCTATGCCCACTCGTGAGATCCGCCATCCGCTGATCCGCCACAAGCTTGGCCTGATGCGCCGTGCCGATATCAGCACCAAAAATTTTCGCGAACTCGCCCAGGAAGTCGGCGCGCTCCTGACGTATGAAGCCACTCAGGACCTGCCCCTCGAAACCTACGAGATCGACGGCTGGTGTGGCAAGGTCTCGGTTGAAAAAATCGCCGGCAAGAAGATCACCGTAGTACCGATCCTGCGCGCCGGCATCGGCATGCTCGACGGCGTGCTCAGCCTGATCCCGGGTGCCAAGGTCAGCGCCGTCGGCGTTGCCCGAAACGAAGAAACGCTCGAAGCCCACACCTATCTGGAAAAGCTCGCGCCGGACATCAACCAGCGCCTGGCCCTGATCATCGACCCGATGCTGGCCACCGGCGGCTCGATGGTTGCCACCATCGACCTGCTGAAAAAGGCCGGCTGCAAAGAGATTCGCGCCATGGTGCTGGTCGCCGCACCAGAAGGCATCGAGGTGGTGGAAAAAGCCCACCCGGACGTGAAGATCTACACCGCCTCGATCGACCAGCGCCTGAACGAGCACGGCTACATCGTGCCAGGCCTGGGTGATGCCGGTGACAAGATCTTCGGCACCAAGCAAAAGGACGCCTGACCATGCAGGACGGCTTCAACGACCCGCTCTGGCGCCAGGTCGTTTCGGGCGCGCAGATGCTCTTCGTGGCATTTGGCGCGCTGGTGCTGATGCCCCTGATCACCGGCCTCGACCCGAACGTCGCGCTGTTCACCGCCGGCATCGGCACCCTGCTATTCCAGCTGGTCACCGGTCGTCAGGTACCGGTGTTCCTGGCCTCGAGCTTTGCCTTCATCACGCCGATCATTCTTGCCAAAGGCCAGTTCGGCCTTGCCGAGACCATGGGTGGCGTAATGGCTGCCGGCTTCGTGTACACCTTCATGGGGCTGATGGTAAAAATCAAAGGCACCGGTTTCATCGACCGCATGCTGCCGCCGGTGGTGATCGGCCCGGTGATCATCTCCATCGGCCTGGCCATGGCACCGATCGCCGCCAACATGGCAATGGGCAAAGGTGGGGACGGTACGGCACTGATGCCTTACAAGACGGCCATGCTGATCTCGATGCCAGCGCTGCTGACAACCTTGATCGTTGCCGTATTCGGCAAGGGCATTTTCCGCCTGGTACCCATCATCTCCGGCGTGCTGGTGGGCTTTGCCCTGTCGTTCGCTTTTGGGGTGGTCGATACCGCCAGGATCGCTGCTGCACCGTGGCTGGAAATTCCCAATTTCACCGCCCCTGCGTTCAACTGGCAGGCCATTCTGTTCATCGTCCCGGTTGCGCTGGCGCCGGCGATCGAGCATATCGGCGGGGTGATCGCAGTGGGCAGCGTGACCGGCCGTGACTACCTGAAAAAGCCTGGCCTGCACCGGACGTTGCTGGGCGACGGCCTGGCTACCACTGCAGCCGGCCTGTTCGGCGGCCCGCCCAACACCACCTACGCCGAAGTGACCGGCGCGGTGATGCTGACCAAGAACTACAACCCGAAGATCATGACCTGGGCGGCGGTCTTCGCCATTACCCTGGCATTCATCGGCAAGTTCGGCGCGCTGCTGCAGAGCATCCCGGTGCCGGTCATGGGCGGCATTCTGTGCCTGCTGTTCGGCTCGATCGCAGCGGTGGGCATGAACACCATGATCCGCCACAAGATTGACCTGGGTGAGGCACGCAACCTGGTGATCGTCTCGGTGACACTGGTGTTCGGTATCGGCGGCGTGCTGATCGGCAGCGGTGACGGCCCGGATGACTGGGGCCTGAAGGGCATCGCCCTGTGCGCCATTGTGGCTATTGCGCTGAACCTGATTCTGCCGGGTAATGACAGCTGGAAGCACAAGAAGCTGGATGTATAACCGGTCGGAAGGGGCCGCAAAGCGGCCCCTTCGATTCAGGCCTTCTCACACATATCAGCCAACACCCTCACCCACTCCGGGTGATCATTCAGGCACGGCACCAGCACCAGCTCCTGGCCGCCCGCCTCGACAAACTGCTCGCTGCCACGCATCCCTATCTCTTCCAGCGTCTCGATGCAATCCGCCACAAACGCCGGGCACATCACCAGCAGCTTCTTCACACCAGCCTTGGCCAACTCATCCAGCCGCGTCTCGGTGTAGGGTTCGATCCACTTGTCCCGGCCCAGCCGCGACTGGAACGATACCGACCATTTGCCATCCGGTATGCCCATGCTCTGCGCAAAGGCTTTGGCAGTAGCCAGGCATTGCCCGCGATAGCAAACCGAACGTACTTCGGCGGTTGCACCGTGGCAGCAATCGGCAGCGCGCAGGTCGTGCTTGACCCCCTTCGGAAACAGTTTCTTCAGGTGCCGTTCCGGCAAACCATGGAAGCTCAGCAGCAGGTGGTCGTAACCCTGCTCCAGGTATGGCCGGGCGCTGGCTGCCAGCGCCTCGATGTAAGCCGGGTGCTCGTAGAACGGCTGCAGCACGCGCATCTGCAACGGTAACTGGCGCTCGCTGACCGTCTGTTTTGCCTGCTCGATCACAGTGGTCACCGTGCTGTCGGCGAACTGTGGATAAAGCGGTGCCAAAGTCACCTTGCGCACACCTTGGGCGGCCAGCCGCGCCAACACATCAGGCAAGGCCGGCTGGCCGTAGCGCATGGCGATTTCCACCGGGCCATGGGGCCAGTGCTCGGCCATCGCTGCCTGCAGGCGACGGGTCAGCACAACCAGAGGCGAGCCCTCCTCCCACCAGATCGAAGCGTAGGCATGTGCCGACTGCTCCGGGCGCTTGATCAGGACCAGCGACACCAGCAAGCGCCGCACCGGCCACGGCAGGTCGATCACGTACGGGTCCATGAGGAACTGGTTGAGGTAGCGGCGCACATCGGCCACCGAGGTGGAGGCCGGGGAACCCAGGTTGACCAGCAGCAGGGCGTGATCGGTCATGCAGCGTCCTATGTCAGAGGCGACTGGACAGGTTGTCCAGCGCCGATTGCAGATCGTTGAAGCGGAAGGTGAAGCCGGCTTCCAGCAAGCGTACCGGGCGCGCCCGCTGGCCTCCCAGCAGCAAGGTGGACATCTCGCCAAGCCCGGCCTTGAGCAGCAATGCCGGCACTGGCAACAGCGCCGGCCGATGCAGGGCTCGGCCCAGTCGCCTGGCAAACTCACGGTTGCGCACAGGCTCCGGCGCGCAGGCATTATAAGGACCGCTGGCATCCTTGTGCTGCAAGAGAAAATCAATCAGGGCGACCTGGTCGTCTATATGAACCCAGGGCATCCACTGCCGCCCATTGCCCAAAGGCCCGCCCAGCCCCAGTTTGAAGGGCATGCGCAGGCGCGACAAAAAGCCGCCATCGCTGGCCAGCACCAGGCCGGTACGGACCAGTACCACGCGTATCCCCTGCGCTTGCGAACGCTGGGCGGTCTCTTCCCAGGCAATACACAACTGGCTGGCGAAATCTTCACGCACCGGGGGGGAAGCCTCGGTCAGTTCGCGTTCGCCACCGTCTCCGTACCAACCTACCGCAGAGCCGGAGATCAACACGTCCGGGCGCTGCTCACGGGTGCCCAACCAAGCCAGCAATTGCTCGGTAAGGGTGACACGGCTGGCCCACAGCACGCTGCGCCGGGCGGCCGTCCAGGGCCTGTCGGCAATCGGCGCACCGGCAAGGTTGACCACCGCATCAAGATGATCGTCGGCCTCCAGCTGCTCCAGGCGCGCGATACCACGCACCCCGCTACCACAGATTTTCGCCACCTGTTCAGGACGCCTGCTCCAAACCGTAAGCCGATGCCCTTGGCCCAGCCAGTACTGGCACAGATGCTTGCCAATCAAACCGGTGCCACCTGTCAGCAATATATGCATGGCTGTGTCCTCGCAGAATGCGTCGGTGGTCTATTTTTAACAGCAAGGCACTTTTTTGACCCGACGCTCTCGGATAAACATAGGCCAACCTGCCGCCAACACGGAATAACCTTATACATAATTTTGGCATTGTACAGGTTTGCCTGACAGCGTAGTCTGCTCACAGCAAGGTTTGAAGAGGCCATCATGACAGTACCTATCGCCATCATCGGGGCCGGCATCGCCGGTTTGTCAGCCGCCCAGGCCTTGCAGAAGGCCGGGCAATCCGTGCACTTGTTCGACAAAGGCCACGGCAGTGGCGGGCGCATGGCCAGCAAGCGCAGCGAGGCCGGCGCGCTCGACCTGGGGGCACAGTACTTCACTGCCCGTGACCGACGCTTCGTCGATCAGGTGCAGCAATGGGTCGCCGCCGGCTGGGCCGAGCAGTGGAAGCCTCAACTGTACAACTACCGTGATGGCGAACTTACCCCCTCCCCCGACGAGCAGACGCGCTGGGTGGGCGTGCCACGCATGAGCGCCATTACCCGCGGCTTGCTCAAGGACGTCACCGTCAATTTCGGCTGCCGCATAGCGGAAGTGTTTCGCGGCAAGCAGTACTGGCACCTGCAAGACACCGAAGGTTGCAGCCACGGCCCCTACAGCCGTGTGGTCATTGCCGTCCCGGCACCGCAGGCCACGCCACTGCTGGCCGCCACACCGAAGCTGGCAGCCGTGGCCGCTGGCGTGCAAATGGAACCTACCTGGGCCGTCGCCCTTGCCTTCGAGACACCGCTGGATACACCAATGCAAGGCTGCTTCGTGCAGGACAACCCGCTGGACTGGCTGGCCCGCAATCGCAGCAAACCTGGCCGCGACGAGCACCTGGACACCTGGGTACTGCACGCAACGTCAGACTGGAGCCGGCAACACATCGACCTGCCCAAGGACGAAGTGATCGAACAGCTGTGGGGCGAATTCGCCGAACTGGTCGGCTGCGTGGTACCACCGCCCACCTTCGCCCTGGCCCACCGCTGGCTCTATGCCCGCCCCAGTAGCAACCATGAGTGGGGCGCACTGGCCGATGCTGACCAAGGCTTGTACGCCTGTGGGGACTGGTGCCTGTCCGGCCGCGTCGAGGGCGCATGGCTCAGTGGCCAGGAAGCAGCGCGGCGCTTGCTCGAACACCTTGAGTGATGCCGAACTATACAAAAATACTAGTTTGCATAACTTCAGCGCTGTGCTGAAATAAACCTGTACAAGTTTCGAGTCACGTACAGGTTTATTTTCGGAGGCAGCCATGCACGACCCTTCCGCCCACAGCAAGCCGCGTATCGCCATCAGCGCCTGCCTGACCGGGCACAGCGTGCGCTACAACGGCGGCCACAAGGCCTCCGACCTGTGCCGTAAACAGCTGGAACAGCACTTCGACTGGCTACCCGTGTGTCCGGAAGTGGCAATCGGCCTGGGTGTCCCGCGCGACCCGATTCGCCTGGTAGGCAACCCCGAGCAACCCGAAGTGGTCGGCACCCGAGACCCTGGCAAGGACCTTACAGACCCGCTGCGCACCTATGGCGAGCAGATGGCCAACGAGCTTGACGACATCTGCGGCTACATCTTCATGCAGAAGTCACCTTCATGCGGCCTGGAACGGGTAAAGGTTTATCAGGACAACGGCCACCCGGCCGTGCATGGCGGCCGTGGCGTCTATGCCCAGGCTTTCTGCGCATTGCGCCCGGACTTGCCAGTAGAAGAAGAAGGCCGCCTGCATGACCCCGTGCTGCGCGAGAACTTCATAAGCCGCGTTTACGCCTACGCCGACTGGCAGCGCCTGCTGGCCGAGGGCCTGAACCGTGGCGCGCTGGTGCGCTTTCATTCGCGCTACAAGTATTTGCTGATGGCCAACAACCCCCAGGCCTATCGCACGCTCGGCCGCCTGCTTGGCAGCATGAGCAAGGCTGATGAACCACAGACCATCGGCCCGCGCTATTTCAGCCAGCTGATGCAGGCCCTGCGCCGCTGCGCCAGCCGCGGCACCCACAGTAACGTGCTGCAGCACCTGAGCGGCTACTTCAAGGATGCCCTGACACAGCAGGACAAGGCCGAGTTGCAGGCAGTCATCGGCCAATACCAACAAGGCGTGGTACCTCTGGTAGTGCCACTGACCCTGCTCAAACATCATTTGCGCAAGCACCCAGACCCCTACCTGCAGCAACAAGCCTACCTGCAGCCTCACCCCGAGAGCCTGGGCTTGCGCAATGCGGTCTGAGGACTTGCTGCCCATTGGCGAACTTGCCCGTCGCACTGGCGTCAACCCGGTCACCCTGCGCGCCTGGGAGCGCCGGTACGGGTTGCTCAAGCCACAGCGCACCGCCAAGGGGCATCGCCTGTACCCACTTGAGCAGGTCGAACGCGTCGAGTCCGTCCTGGCCTGGCTGCAGCGTGGCGCGTCGGTCGGCCAAGTCCGCGAGTTGCTCGACAAACCCGCCAGCACCCCACCGAAGGGTGACTGGCAAGCCCGGCAACTCCAGCTGATCGAAGCCATCGCCGGCCTTTCACAGCGCGCCCTCGACCAGCAACTCAACCAGGCCATGGCGCTGTACCCGGCAGTCACCCTGTGCGAGCAATTGCTGCTGCCGCTACTCGACATGCTCGACCTGCGCTGGCGCAATTACTTCAACGCTCGGGTGGAGCAGGTGTTTTTTCACAGCTGGCTGCGCAGCAAGCTCGGTGCCCGCGTGTACCACGACAACCAGCTGCTGCAAGGGCCTGCAGTGTTGCTGGCCGAAGACTGCGAACGCACCTTCAGCCCGGACTTATGGTTGTGCGCCTGGCTACTCACCAGCAATGGCTTCCCGGTCGAGGTGCTCGAGCAGCCTGTCGCAGGCCCGCAATTGCTAAGCGCCGTCAACGCGCTCAAACCACGCGCCTTACTCCTGCACCTGGGGCCACGCATCGACGACAAGGCGTTGCTGCGCACCCTGCAAGGCTTGCCGATCCCCAAGCTGCTGGGCGGTGCCACGCTGGCGCTGCATGAAGCCCGCTTGAAGGCTTTTGAGCTACCCGACCTTTTCCTGTTCGACACCCCGCAGGCGGCATTGCGCGTGCTTCAAGCCCATGATCGACAGCCTGTAGAGATAAATCCCCCATGCACCTGACCTGGCTGCGCAGCGACCTGCGTATCGATGACAACACTGCACTCAGCGCCTCTACCGAACGCGGCCCGACCATCGCCCTGTGGCTGGTCAGCCCCGGACAATGGCAAGCCCATGACGATGCCGACTGCAAAGTCGACTTCTGGCTGCGTAACCTGCATGACCTGCGCCAATCACTGGAAAAGCTGAACATCCCCCTGCTGATCCGCACAATCGATACCTGGGACCAGGCGCCACAGGCGGTGCTCGATATCTGCCGCCAACATCAGGTGCAAAGCGTGCACTGGAACGAGGAGTACGGCATCAATGAGCAGCGCCGGGATGATGCCACCCGGGCACTGCTGGAAAAGTCGGCCATCCAGGCGCACAGCTACCTCGACCAACTATTCTTCCGTCCGGGCACCGTACTGACTCGCAGTGGCGATTACTTCCAGGTGTTCAGCCAGTTCAAGAAAACCTGCCTGGAGCATCTGCACCGCAGCCTGCCGGCCCTGGCACGGCGGGTGAAGCGCCAGGCCCCGCTGAACATCGGCAGCGACCCGATCCCGCAACATGTCGAGGGCTTCGGAAAAACCACGCACGCACTGCGCGACCACTGGCCAGCCGGTGAAGCTGAGGCACAGTCCCGCCTGTCACGCTTCCTGGACGAAACCATCGACGACTACCACCACCTGCGCGACTTGCCTGCCAAGCCCGGTACCAGCCAGCTTTCCCCCTACCTGGCCGCCGGCGTGATTTCGCCCCGCCAATGCTTGCACGGCGCACTGGCCGGCAACCGGGGCGAGTTCGACAGTGGCAGCACAGGCGTGCAGACCTGGATCAATGAGCTACTCTGGCGTGAGTTCTACAAGCACATCCTCAGCGGTTATCCACAGGTCTCGCGCCACCGCGCCTTCCGCGCCCAGACCGAAGCCCTGCCCTGGCGTGACGCCCCGGCAGACCTAGAGGCCTGGGAGCAGGGCCGCACCGGCTTCCCGATCATCGATGCCGCCATGCGCCAGCTGCTGCACACCGGGTGGATGCACAACCGCTTGCGCATGGTCGTGGCCATGTTCCTCAGCAAGAACCTGCTGATTGACTGGCGCAAGGGCGAGCGGCACTTCATGCGCCACCTGATAGACGGCGACCTGGCCGCCAACAACGGGGGTTGGCAGTGGAGTGCGTCCACCGGCACCGACGCAGTGCCCTATTTCCGTATCTTCAACCCGGTTTCACAGTCGCAGCGCTTCGATCCACAGGGTCAGTTCATTCGCCACTGGGTACCGGAACTACAGGAGCTCGATGAAAAAGCCATCCATCAACCCATTAAACCGACGGACCTTTTCGGTAATACTTCGTACCTAAGTCCAATCGTAGATCTCAGCAGCAGTCGCCAGCGGGCCCTGGAAGCGTTCAAAGGGCTGCCACGCCGGCAGAATCAGGGGATAACGTCTTGATTAACTCGCGTAGTTTCTGGGTTACAGGCGCAAGCAACGGACTTGGCTTGGCTTTGGTGGAGCGGATGCTCGATGAAGGACATCGCGTTGCCGCGAGTGGCAAGGATAGCGATGCACTGGATGATTTGGGGACACGCTACGGCAGCCAATTGTTGCGTTTGCCGTGGCAGTTGCAGGAAGAACAACACGTCACCCATTCGTGCCAACAAATCTGCCATGCCTGGTGTTCGCTGGACGGGCTGATCCTCAACACCGGCACCACCGATTACCTGCCAGACAATGTCAGTGACAGTGAGCTGATCGAAGCGATCGTCACCACCAACCAGCTGGCCGCAGAGCATTGCCTGAGCAAAGCGCTGCCATTGCTGGCAAAGGGGCAGTCGCCCCAGGTGATGGGGCTTTTCAACCGCTATTCGGCGTTGCAGCTGTTTGCACCGACACAGGTGACTGCGGGCTGGAACAACTTGCCGCAATGGCTGCGTGAGCAGCGCAAGGCCCTTGAGGACCAAGGGATAGCACTGACCATCGTAGGGCCACAATCGTTGAAGGTTACGGTAACGTCGACACAGGCGATACCGGAGGCGTGGACGCCCGGCAGTGCCGCAGAGGAGTTGCTGCGCCGGTGGCCTCAGAGGGAACCCGAACTGGTCCTGGAGACGCTGGACCTCAGTAGCCTGTGGCCGCTGGCGCGTTGACCGCTGAAATCAGCATTACCTTCTTCGCGGGCAAGCCCGCTCCCGCAGATTACCCAGACCTTTATGCTGTGGTATTCCGGCAGGAGCGGGCATTGCCCGCGAATGCAGGTGAACTCAGAGCGCCATTCTGTAATGCAGGCTGTAGCTTTCTACACCATCGTTGGGCTCTTTGATGCCGGCGTTGGAATAGTGAATCGCCCGCACCCCAATCTCATGCCCGCCGGCAAAGCGCAAACCAAAACCAATGCGGTCCTCGAACTGGAACGCCGAACCCAGCTCGTTGCTTTCCAGTTCGGTGCTGGAGAACGCCGCCACCCCGATGCCGGCTTCGATGTAAGGCTTCACCGACTCCCCGGCAAACTCATAGACGAACACCGGCGCGAAGGACAGGCTGTGATTGCTCGCGGTCTCGTCGCCATCCCAGTAGGTGTAGGCCCCATCCCAATAGCCGGTCAGCCGACCAACGCTGGTCTGCCACCAACTCGCGTCCCAATTCGATTGCAGCCCTAGCCGGTAGACCATTGTCGAATCGCCAGTCTGCCCCACCGAGAACGAAACATCGGCAGCTTGTGCCGACATCGCTTGCCCCAAAACAAAGGCAGCAGTCGCTGCCAAGCCGAGCAGTTTCCTCATAAGAAACATCCTTCTTTCTGATGCTGTTGTTAGTGTCCGCCTCATCTCAGGCAAAGCGGTAGAAAGCAGAAGTGGAACGATAGTTCAGCCTTTTTTCACGTTTTTTTCACAACGCAAAGCTTTGCACATCGTCAGACTTATGCCACAGCACAGGTAGGATTTTTCTTAAGGCTTCTGGGTCAGCGCTTGTCCAGAAGCGTGCAGCGCCGGCCGGGCCTTCGGCCAATAGATCATTGGCACCCAGCAGCCGTCGCAACTGACGCGCCACGGCCGCGCCGGTGTCGATGATGGCCACGTCATCCGGCACCATGCCGGCCAGCAATGGGCGAAGGAAAGGGTAATGGGTGCAGCCGAGGATCAGCGTGTCGCAACCTGCTGCCAGCAGCGGCTGCACGTAACCTTGCAGCATCTGGCGCAACGCCGGACTTGCAAGGTCACCGGTTTCGATCAGTTCGACCAGCCCCGGGCAAGGCTGGGTAATAACCTGTACGTCGTTGGCGAAGCGGTCGAGCAAGGCTGCGAACTTGGCACTCTGCAGGGTACCGGTGGTGGCCAGCACACCGACCACGCCCGAGCGGGTGGCTGCCGCTGCAGGCTTGACGGCCGGTTCCATGCCCACCAACGGCCAGGTCGGATACAACTCACGCAGGTCGGCCACTGCCGCCACCGTGGCGGTGTTGCAGGCCAACACCATGGCCTTTGCGCCTTGCTCATGGAAGAACCCGGCAATGTGCCGGCAGCGCTCGCGGATATAGTCCGGCGACTTCTCACCGTAGGGTATATGCCCGCAATCGCCCACATACAGCAACGTTTCGTTGGGCAGCAGGCGCTGGATCTCGGCCAGCACCGACAAACCGCCAACCCCCGAGTCCATGACGCCGATCGGCGCCGAGCGCTCAGCCATCGCGCTTACCACAGACCGTGCAAGCCGGGTCGCGCTTGACACGAAGCTCGCGGATACGGGTGCCGAGGGCATCGATCAACAGCAAGCGGCCGACCAACGGCTCACCGAAGCCAGCCAGCAGTTTCATCGCCTCCAGCGCCTGCAGGCTTCCCACCAGCCCCACCAGCGGGCCAATGACGCCTGCTTCGCTGCAGGTCAGTTCAGCTTCGCTACCATGCCCGTACAGGCAGTGATAGCACGGGCTGTAGTCACGCCGCGGGTCGAACACCGACAGCTGACCTTCCAGACGGATTGCTGCTCCGCTGACCAGCGGCTTGCCGGCGGCGACACAGGCAGCGTTGACCGCCTCGCGGGTAGAGAAATTGTCGGAGCAGTCCAGCACCAGGTCGACCGCCGCCACCGCAGCCACCAGCGAGTCCTCGTCCAGTGCCTGGCGGTGAGCAACCAGGCTGACTTCCGGGTTGATTGCCTGCAAGCGCTGCAAGGCCGAGTCGACCTTGCTCATGCCAACGCTGGCACTGTCGTGGATGACCTGGCGTTGCAGGTTGGTCAGGTCAACGGTGTCGAAGTCGGCCAGGTGCAGCTCACCCACGCCAGCGGCGGCCAGGTACAGGGCGACTGGCGAGCCCAGGCCACCCAGCCCGATGATCAGCGCTTTGCTCTGCTTGAGCCGCAGCTGGCCATCGATGTCGATCTGGGCCAGCAGCACTTGGCGGCTGTAACGCAGCAGTTCCTGATCACTCAGCATGGCAGTCGCCCCAGGGTAATGCGTTCATGGCCGCCCAGGTCCGTGCGGCTGGCCACCTCGATAAAGCCATGTTCAGCCAGCAGAGCGCGTACCGCTGCCGCCTGATCGTAGCCATGTTCCAGCAGTAGCCAACCACCTGGCAACAAGTGCGCGGGGGCCTGGGCGGCGATCACGCGAAGGTCGTCCAGGCCATCGGCACCGGCCACCAGGGCACTGCTGGGTTCGAAACGCACGTCGCCGGCCACCAGGTGCGGGTCTTCAGCGGCAATGTAGGGAGGGTTGCTGACAATGAGGTCGAAACGCTCCCCGGCCAGGCTGTCGAACCAGTGGCTTAGCCGTACCCGAGCGTTGGCCAGGCCCAACCGCTGGCGGTTGCGCTCGGCGAGGGCAGCAGCCTCCTCCACCCGGTCAACCGCTGTCACCTGCCACGCCGGGCGCTCGCTGGCCAGCGCCAGAGCGATGGCACCCGTACCGGTACCCAGGTCGAGGACCTTGGCTGGCGAAGCGGGTTGCAGTTCAAGCGCCGTCTCGACCAGCAGTTCGGTATCCGGCCGCGGGATCAGGGTATGCGGCGCGACCTCCAGGTCGATCTTCCAGAAGCCCTGCAGCCCAAGGATATAGGCCACTGGCTCGCCGCCACGGCGGCGCTTCAGGTAGCCGGCATAGGTCTCGGCATCTTCGCTGCTGACGATACGCTCGGGCCAGGTATGCAGGTAGCTGCGCGATTTACCGATGGCCGCAGCCAGCAGCAGTTCGGCATCCAGGCGCTCAGTGGGCGATTCAGGCAACTGCGCGTTGCGCAACAGGCTGGCGATGACAGTCATCAGTCCCCCAAGGCGGCCAGTTGATCGGCCTGGTATTCGGCCAGCAGCGGTTCGATCACCGCGTCTACGCCACCGCTGAGGATGTCGTCCAGCGAGTACAAGGTCAGGTTGATGCGGTGATCGGTCACCCGCCCCTGTGGATAATTGTAGGTGCGGATGCGCTCGGAGCGGTCACCGGAACCCACCAATAGCTTGCGCTCACTGGCAATGGCGTTCTGCGCGGCACTGGTCTGCATGTCGTTCAGCTTGGCCGACAGCCAGGACATGGCGCGAGCACGGTTCTTGTGCTGCGAGCGCTCCTCCTGGCATTCGACCACGATACCGGTGGGCAAGTGAGTGATACGGATCGCCGAATCGGTCTTGTTGACGTGCTGGCCGCCGGCACCGGAGGCACGGTAGGTATCCACGCGCAAGTCGGCCGGGTTGATTTCGATGGCGGCCTGCTCGTCCGGCTCGGGGAGCACCGCCACCGTGCACGCGGAAGTGTGGACACGGCCTTGGGACTCGGTCTCGGGCACACGCTGAACCCGGTGTGCACCGGACTCGAACTTGAGCTTGCCGTAGACATTCTCGCCCTCGACGCGGGCAATGATTTCCTTGTAGCCGCCGTGCTCGCCTTCGTTCTCGGACAAGATCTCCAGGCGCCAGCCGCGCTTTTCGGCGTAGCGCGAATACATGCGGAACAGGTCACCAGAGAAGATGGCTGCCTCGTCGCCACCCGTACCGGCGCGGATTTCGAGAAACACGTTACGACCGTCGTTGGGGTCTTTAGGCAGCAGCATGCGTTGCAGCTGCGCCTCCAGGGTCAACAGTTGCTCCTTGGCTTCACGCACCTCTTCCACGGCCATTTCACGCAGGTCCGGGTCACTGTCCTTGAGCAGCGCCTGGGCGCCTTCGAGGTCGTCCTGGACTTTGCGCCACTCTTTATAAGCAGCGTAGACCGGCTCTACCTCGGCATACTCGCGGGAGTAGGCGCGAAAACGCGTCTGGTCGGAAATAACCTCGGCGTCACCGAGCAGGGCGGTGAGTTCTTCGAAACGGTCCTGGAGGATTTCCAGTTTGTTCAGCAGCGACGCTTTCATTGCGGGGATTTGTCCGTGGAGCCCTCATTGAGGGCAAAGAGTTCCTGGGCCATGGCCAGCGCATCGAGGCGGCCCTCGGCCGAGAGCTTTTTCAGCTGCACGCTGGGCGCATGCAGGAGTTTGTTGGTCAGGCCCCGGGCCAGCTGGGCCAGCACGTCTTCGGGGTTGCCGCCATTGGCCAGCAGGCGCAGGGCCTTTTGCAGTTCTTCGTCGCGAAGGCGCTCACTTTGCTGGCGATAGGCCCTGAGCACGTCCACTGCAGCCAGTTCGCGCAGGCGCAGCATGAAGTCTTCGGCGCCCACGGATACCAGCTCTTCGGCCGCCTGAGCCGCACCCTGGCGGCTCTTGAGGTTTTCTGCCACTACATCGTGCAGGTCGTCGACGGTGTACAGGTAGACATCGTCCAGCTCGCCTACTTCGGTTTCGATATCGCGAGGTACAGCGATGTCGACCATGAAAATCGGCTTGTGTCGGCGCTGTTTCAGAGCACTCTCGACCGCGCCTTTGCCCAGGATCGGCAACTGACTGGCGGTGGAACTGATCACGATGTCACTGTTGGCCAGTTCCTGTGGGATGTCTGCCAGCAGCACGGCATGCGCACCGAACTGCTCGGCCAGGATGCTGGCACGCTCCAGGGTGCGGTTGGCCACCACGATACGGCGTACGCCCTGCTCGTGCAGGTGGCGGGCGACCAGGGTGATGGTTTCGCCGGCACCGATCAGCAGGGCCTGGCTGCGGCCCAGGTCGGCGAAAATCTGCTTGGCCAGGCTGACCGCGGCGAACGCAACCGAAACCGGGTTTTCACCGATGGCCGTATCGGTACGCACCTGCTTGGCGGCGCTGAAGGTGGCCTGGAACAGGCGCCCGAGCAACGGCCCGACGGTACCGGCTTCGCGGGCCACGGCGTAGGCGGACTTCATCTGGCCCAGGATTTGAGGCTCGCCCAGAACCAGCGAGTCCAGGCCTGAGGCCACGCGCATCATGTGCTTCACGGCGTCGTGCTCTTCATGCACGTAGGCGCTGGCGCGCAGCTCGTCGATGCTGAGGCGGTGATAGTCGGCCAGCCACTGCAGCACGGCGTCGGCGGACAGGTGGTCCTGCTCTATATAGAGTTCACTGCGGTTGCAGGTCGACAGGATCGCCGCCTCGCGGCTGGACGTCAGTCTGCAGAGCTGCTGCAGGGCGTCTACCAGCTGCTCTGGGGTAAACGCCACGCGCTCGCGTACGTCTACCGAGGCAGTCTTATGGTTGATACCAAGTGCAAGAAAGGCCATGCAAGGTCGCTGGTTGTGACGGGAAGCCGATAATTGTCCTCTTTCGCAGGTTTTTGGACAACCACCGTTCGCTATTGTGCTGATAGTCCTGCGGCTATCGCCTTTTCGTAGCCTGCCCTAGCGGTGTTTTCAGGTCTTGCCGGCTTTTGATCTGGCTTTTGATCCTGACCTTGATCTTCGCGACTTCAGGAGGCCGAACGCAGGCCTTGCGCAGGGAGGTGACGGGCATGGATGCCCGTCAAGCGCTGTGCCCCAGGATGGGGCCTGCAGCGCGGTCCTCCCGGGAGCAAGCCCTACGCTCGGCCTCCTGAAGTCGCAATCTGCAGCGCCTGATCAACCGCGCGCTTAGAAGCGACAGTAAGAGCAAAAGCCAGAGCCATCGGCTCGACATCGCCCTAGCCAACTACGCCGACCGGGTCGAGAAGACTTTTGACATATTTCCAAAAGATTTATCCACAGTCTTGTAGTCCATTTCCCAAATACATGCCCAGCTGTTGCCCTACCCTCCTTCCGGACCTAGTCTTGACGCCGCTACATCGATATTCCTCACTGAGACAGCGATACGAGTTGGATAGCATCGAGCTATCAGTCCGTCGGTTTATTTGTAGCTATTAATTTTGCCGATTATTAGAAGTTTTGTTGATGAGGATCAGCAGCGGTAATGATGAACTGAAATGATGCACACTTACTTGCTGACACACCAACAACAAGCATTTTTATATTTCAGTTTTGTTAAGCTTATCTTAAAACGATTTCCAATGCAGGGTATGCTTCGTGCATGGCAGGAAGCTATATAATAGGCGCGAGCAATGGAAGAATTTGCAGCATCTCGTAGGCACTCAGTGCTTCTTTGGGGCGTTAACTTGTGTGCTATTTCGGCCTCTACGCTGAGCTATATTTATTTTTCCTACTATATTTATGCTCATACTGCTAGTCTAATACTTTCCCAAGTGGTGCTGTTTGCACCAATGGTTCTGCCGGTAATTTTTGTCGCTCCAATCTACCGACTGGCTGACTATCTAGCGCCACGCACCTTGCTGTGGAGTGCCAACTTGGCGTCGCTGGGCTGCGCGGCGGTCACCTACAAGATCCTGCCACATCATGTGGAAGTCGCCGTGTTAGGCGCGGTAGTCATTGGCACCCTGGATGCGCTGCAACGGGTAGGGCGTATTGTTGCCATCAAGTGTTATTTCCCGGGTGCGCAAATCGCCAGCTCAGTGCCTCTGACACTCACCGCACAATTCATTGCCGGCGGCCTGGCAGGCATCAGTCTGCTACTGTTCAAAGCCAACATGACGCCTGGGTTAGCCCTGCTCATTACTGTCAGTCTTTTTTCCATCGCGGCTTTGGCGGCCTATCTACTACCTGCGCCAACAAAGCCTCCGATCACCGTGCAGGTCGCACCAAGACTATTGACTGCCCTTGGTTCGCTTTTGCAGGAGTATCCCGCGCTACGCCTCAGCCTCTATCAGTTCATCGTCTTCGTCAGCCTTTTTCAGGGCTTCTTCAATGTGTCCAGGGTGCTGTTACCGGCCCATGTGCTGGGCTTGGGAGAGGTGTATGTCGGTTTGTTGCAGGCCGTCAATAGTGTGGCAGCTTTGGTGGGCGCAGTACTGTTCTATCGTTTGGGCAAGTGTAATGTGCAACCGCTACCTATGCCGATGGCTGTAGTCAGCGGCCTGTTCATGATGCTCGCAGCGTTCGGCCATGATATTCAGTCCAGTTACATCGCGTATTTTCTCTACATATTCTTTTTCGAACTGGCATTTTTCAAATTGCAAGCCGATCTTGTCAGGAGCACACCTACCAGCGCCATGCCGTTGATGGCATCTGTCCAGTATGCGGGGGTCTACTTAGGCATGATAATCACCATCTTCGCCGGATCAATACTGGTTAAGTATGTTGGCCTGTTCAGCACGAGCATTATCTTCGTTGCTTTCTATTTCGTCGCATCCAACGCCCTGCGAACGGCAGTTGCGATCAAGGGAAAACAACCTGTCTAAATAATTTCTTCAAGGAGAACAATATGCCCACATTGGCGCGTGTGTTTCCGTTCGTCCGTCTTTTGGATTTGGCGAACATATTAACAATGTTCAATATCGGCCTGGCCTTCGGTACTGTTTATTTTGCGTTGCAAAGACGGTTTGTTCTGGCGGCGACGGTGATTTGCCTGGCCGCGATGCTCGATTTCCTTGACGGCCACATAGCCCGGCGCTACCTGGCTGCGAACAGCGCGCAACGGGCCTTCGGCAAGCATCTAGACAGTTTTGCCGACTTGCTCAATTTCAGCATCACGCCAGCCCTTGTCATCCTGATCCTCGACCAGTCTCTTTCGGCCACGCTGGCCGCAGCAACTCTGGTTTTCACGGCCATTTTGCGGCTATCGCTGTTTGGCATGCCCGGCACATCGGCTGGCGGGGGATATCAGGGGCTACCCACCACATATTCAGGATTTGTCTTTGCGCTGGCGCTGATGGGGTTATCGGCCGGGCATTACGGTGCCGGTGTGATCGTCGGCCTAATGGCGCTGGTCGGCATCCTCCAGGTCACCAGCTTGAGAATTCCCAAGTATGGCGCACCTTCGACGGTCGCTTGCTTCGCAATGCTGTTCGGGCTCAGCACTATTTACTTTCATCCCTGGTAATCCGAGGTTCCAATGAAACACGTGGTTTTCGTCGACAGCACCGTAAGCGGCCTGCTGGCTTTTGAGGCAGCCAAACGGCTTGGCTGCCACGTCACCTTCATTCATCAGCGCGACGCCTCGTTCCTGACGATCTCGATCAAGGACGACACCTCCCGTCTCGAGCCTTACCTGCGATATGTGGATGCTTATTTGCGTATCGATAATCTGGAAGGCGGCGAATTCAGCCGGTTGTTGGCAAACCTGCACGCAGAGCGCCCTATTGACGCCCTGATCTCTACCTCTGAAGCAGCCATAGTACCGGTGGCGCGTGAGGCCCAGCGCCTCGGCACCCTCTACCCGAGGTACGAAGCTCTGTGCGGGGCGGTATACAAGAGTCGACTGCGCGAAACGCTGCGGGCACACGGACTACGCTCTCCTGATTTTGAAGTACTAAGCGAGGAGCAACTGATCAATGGGGTCGTTCCGAGTTTGTCGCTGCCATTCGTTGTCAAGCCGACCCGAGGATTCGCCAAGCAGTTTTCCGCCATTTGCCATAGCCAGACCGACTTTGACGCCTTTCTCGCCGAGTTGCGCCAGAGTCGCAAGGGTGCTGATCCTATGATCGACCACTTGGTAAGCCGCGACTATCTGGTCGAGCAATACATCGACGGTACATTGCATTCAGCGGAAGTCATCGTCCAGGACACCAAGGTCTCCTGCTTTGCGACCACCATCCGTTTCCGCGCCGACTATAGCGAAATATTAGAAATGACCGCGACCATGCCGTCAGGCCTTGACGCAGCACAGCGCGACGAGATCAAAGCATATGTGCAGGCAGTGTTCAGCGCTCTGGGGCTGGATGTTGGCCTTTATCATGTTGAACTGTTGCGCGATGCCAAAGGGCCCTGTCTAGTGGAGATCAACGCACGCATGATGGGTAGCGTAGCGCCGCAGATGTACCGGATGCTGACCGGCATCGACCCGTTCGAACTGCTAGTCCGTCTGCACCTGGGCGAGCCCATTCTAATTGACGACTCAGTGCTTCAGCGCGCAGGTAGCGTCGTAACTGTCGCCTCCCGCAATGGCGGTCATATCGCCCACGACTATGACCCCGACACCCTACAGCCATTACTGGACAAGTACGCCATCCGGTTTTGCACCGCCCACGTTGCGCCTGGCCAGGCGGTAAACGTCTATAGCGGCAACATCGGCACAATTGGCCACGTCATCGTTGAGGACGACTGCCCCCACTCTGCGGCGAAAAAGGGCAATCGCTTCCTGCGCGAGCTGTCCTCACTTTACGGCCTTGAACTCGCGACTTATACCGGCGCCGAGTTGGCTTAAACCTGACATGAACTGACAGCCCCCTGCAACGGACTGATTCGACTGATTAGGGAAGACATATGCACTCATTAAATCCTTCTCCCGTGTTCGCTTTTTCCGGCAAGGCCGATACCCTGCAGCAACTGGCACCACTTCTGAGCACCGGTCAAGTGTTGCCCCTTCATCGATTCACCGTGGCACAGTGGCGGGAGGACTGGCAGGCAGTGATCGCGCACTGTCAGGCGTTCTTTGGCGATGAGCCGCTGATTGTACGATCCAGCTGCCTAGCCGAAGACCGCGACGGCCATTCCGGTGCAGGAATGTACGCGTCAGTTCTAGATGTGTGTGGCGGCCAGGCACTCGGCGAAGCCATCAAGACGGTGATCGCCTCCTACGGCCTAGCTCGCGAGCGCGATGAGGTGCTGGTGCAGCAGATGGCGAGAGGAGTATTGGCCAGCGGAGTGGCGATGACCCGTGATCCAGAGACGGGTTTGCCATATTACGTAGTTGACTATGTACCAGGTGCCAGTACTGACGGTGTCACTACCGGCAACGAGACTGTGCACTCTTTCGTCTCCCTTGGCAGCGAGGCGGCAAGCGAGCCTGCGGAATTACTAGGGCTGTTTGCGTTGCTCGAAGAGGTACAAGTTCTAACCGGGCGCGATGCCTTGGACATAGAGTTCGCGATCACTGTCGATGGCCCTCTGCTATTCCAAGTGCGTCCCATGACCGCAGATGGGCCCCGTAATGCCAACGCACTTGCCGACGCCCAACTACGCAAAGTTTTGGAGCACGAGGTTTCCCAGTTCGAAGAGCTGATCTGCAAGCAACACCATCTGCGTCCTACGTCGACCGCCTTCCTTGGCCTTATGCCGGACTGGAACCCAGCGGAAATGATCGGTACCAAGCCGCGGGCGCTAGCCTACTCGCTATATAAGGAGCTGATCACTGACCTTAATTGGGCCTCTGCCAGATTCCGATACGGCTACCGGGATCTGCGGCGCAAACCGCTGATGTACCAGGTGGGTGGCTCTCCTTACATCTGCATTGCCCACAGCATCGAGTCATTCATCCCTGCCTCGGTACCTCAAGATGTTGCCGAGCGCGTAGTCGAACAGTGCGGCGAGTACTTGGCCATGCATCCTCATCTGCATGACAAGATCGAGTTCGCGATCATTCCTACGTGCTTCACGCCAGAGCTTACTAGCCCCGATGCCGCTGCCGCGCTGCCGGCGCTCCGGACTCTTAGTACCGAGCAGCACGAATGCTACTTGAACGAGCTACGCCAGTTGACCGAGCACATTATTTCCCCCAGCGGCCCGTTCTTCTCCGACCTGACACGTCTACCGAGTATTACTGACAAGGTGTAGAGTTTAATGGCGAGGCAACCTCGGGGCGAGTCCTTGCAACGTATGAGGAATGCTCTATCGGCGGCCAACGTAGTCGCTGAAGTATTCGCTGGCGCTGCCCGTGCAGCGTTCGTAGGTACCGCAATAATTAAATCGCTGGAAACAGCGGGGGTAGTATCTGCCGGTTTCATCGATCATGTGACCGGAGGGGTCAATAGTATCGGTCGCGAGATGGCCAGCGATTTCCAGACGTTGCATAAGGACGATTTCCTAAAGCTCCACGGTCATGTCCGGCCCGGTACCTACGATATACGTGTGGCGCGCTACGACGAGACTCCGGAGAGTTATTTTGACTGGCAGCGCCCATTACAACGCCCCCCAAAATCTACGAACGGGCCAACTGTATCTCGGGCCCAGGTCAACGCCATGCAGCAAGCTTTCGACCAGTGCGGTCTTAACGTTTCCGCCGAGCAGTTCCTCCAATTTGCTCAGGCCGCTATTGCATCGCGCGAGAAGCTCAAATACCTCTATGCAGCGTTTGTTTCGGATGTTTTGCGCTCACTATGCGATTGGGGTGAGGTACATGGTCTTGACCGCGACCAACTCAGCTTTGCGCAAATCACCGACTTTACCAGCGGTTACGCCGACATCGATCGCAAACGTTTGCACCAAGCGATTGCTCACAACCGCAGCCGCTGGTATGAAACGCAGTTAGTCCGTACGCCAAGCATCATCTGTCAGCCGCAAGATCTATTCGGCCATCGAGTGCACTGGTGCAATCCCAACTTCATCACTCGAAGTGCCACTCATGCGCGGGTGGCCCATGTGCTTCCAGGGCAATTGGCACCGGACATAGAGGGTTGCATTGTCTTAATCGAAAACGCTGATCCGGGTTTTGATTGGATTTTTACCCACCGCATTGCTGGTTTCATCACCGCCTACGGAGGCGAGAACTCGCATATGTCGATCCGAGCCCGAGAGTTCGCCATTCCCGCAGCTATCGGCGTGGGCGATACTCGATTCAAAACCCTATTGGCGGCGACAAGCCTGCTGCTCGACTGCGCCGAGCGGCGTATACAGGTGCTGGCATGATTTTGGTTGGGCTGACCATGCTCAGGCAGTTCAACGCCGAACGCCAGGAATGGCGGGACGCGCTTGACCAGCGCTGGGTTGAATTCTTAGGCCAATGTGGGCTGACCCCGCTGTACCTTCCAAACGATCCGAGAGTCAGCATGGCGTTAGTCCAATCATTGCGCCCTCAGGGCCTCCTGCTTACTGGTGGAGGGAGTTGCCAGGCCCTGAGTGGGTCAGCCGACACACGCGACGTCACTGAGAGGGTCTTGCTTGATCTTGCGGAAAATCTAAGGCTTCCGGTGCTCGGTGTATGCCGCGGCATGCAGGTAATGTTGACGCGAGCTGGCGGCACTTTGGAACGCTTGGCCGGCCATGTAGGTGAGCACATGATCAACATGCAAGAACAACGGCGGCGAGTGAATTCCTATCATGAATACGGCTTTCGCGAGGCGCCCGACGGCTACCACGTACTAGCCCTGGCCGACGACGGCGTGATCGAGGCTGTGTATGACGACCACCGTCGGCATACCGGGATCATGTGGCACCCCGAGCGAGAACTACCTGCAGATCCATTGGATATTCAACGCGTGCGACATGCCTTTGGAGCTTTTTCATGAAAGCCATCATTCTTGCTGCTGGTCGCGGGAGCCGCTTACAAGCCCTGACCGATGAACGCCCCAAGGCCTTGGTACCCTTTAACGGTGCGCCATTGCTACAGCGCGCGATTGAAACGCTCCGTCGATGCGATGTCAGCGAGGTTGGCATCGTTGCAGGCTATCGAAGCGAAATGCTTGCGCCATTCGCCGACACTTTGTTTCACAACCACCGCTGGCATAGCTCCGGTATTTTCAGCTCTCTAAATTGCGCCAGCGATTGGTTGAGCGCAGAGCCTTGCCTTGTTAGCTACGGTGACATCTTCTACGACAGCACCCTAGTATCCGAGCTAATTAACCATCCAGCCGATATTGTTCTGGGCTACGATCCCGCCGCAGTGCGTCTCTGGCAGCAACGCTTCAACGATCCGCTACCAGATCTGGAGAACTTCCGCTTAGTCGATGGATGGGTGAGCGCTATTGGACAGACCGCTACCAGTCTTGAAGTCATTCAGGGCCAGTACATGGGCTTGTTCAAAGTCACGCCAGCGGGTTGGCAGGCATTGAAAAAACAATTGCAAGGGCTCACGCCTCAGGCACGAGACCAAACTGACATGACATCGCTTTTAGGGACACTAGTCAGCGAAGGTTTTCCAGTCGCCGGCGTGGCGACGCACGCTCCCTGGGGAGAAATTGACTGCCCCAGCGACGTGGCACTATATGAGCGGATCTATCCTGACCGGTGATCTCGACAAAATTGTCGGTGCGACTAACCCTGACGGTAGATTCGAGGATCGCGGCGGGTAAATGGCTCAAGGTTTTTCAGGCTGCACCTGGTTGAAAACGCCTTCGCCCGGTTGAAACACTAGCGGGCGGCCGCATCGCGCTTCGACAAGCTCAAGCGGAATTATGAAAGCGCAGTGGCCATGGCCTGCGCCTTTCTTTGGCTACCCATGTGAACCGGGAACAGCCCGTAACTCCGCACATTACGCTTCTCATGGCGCTTGTGCTCTCCCATTTCCTGCTTCCAGGGACGTAAAATATACAGGCAGGGGCTGGGTCATTGCGTCAGAAGCCCCCAGCGAACCTCTCCCCCACCCCGCTGTCCTACTCAGCACCACCCAGCCTGTAAACCACGACCTTCGCAGGTGGGTTTGCCCCCGCGCTTGTGTCATCATGCTCCGACCGCCGGTGAGTCCTCCTATAAGCCTTTCTATGAACAAACCATACGCATTGCTGCTTGCCTTCGCCCTGCTCCAGGGCTGCCAAAGCCTGGCCCCGCAAAAGGCCGAGCCTCCCGTCGCCGAAGCTGGCAAGGCAGAGGCGGAAAAGCCCGTGGTGTATGGTTCGTTCAAGCAGGACACACTCTATAGCCTGTTGGTGGCAGAGCTGGCCGGCCAGCGCAACCGTTTCGACATCGCCCTGGCCAACTACACCGATCAGGCGGCAAAAACCCAGGACCCAGCAGTTTCCGAGCGCGCCTACCGCATTGCCGAGTACCTCGGCGCCGACGAGCCGTCACTGGAGAATGCACTGGTCTGGGCGCGCAACGACCCGCAGAACCTCGACGCCCAGCGCGCCGCCGCCATCCAGCTGGCCCGCGCCGGTCGCTATGACGAGTCCATGACCTACATGGAAAAGGTACTGCAGGGCCAGGGCGACACCCACTTCGACTTCCTCGCCCTGTCCGCAGCCGAAACCGACCAGAGCACCCGCGACGGCCTGCTACACAGTTTCGAACGCCTGCTGGTGAAATACCCCGACAACGGCCAGCTGATATTCGGCAAGGCCCTGCTGCTGAACCAGGACGGCAAGACCGAAGAAGCCCTGGAACTGCTCGAGTCGCACCCGGCACAAAACGGCGAAATCGCCCCGATCCTGCTGCGCGCCCGTCTGCTGCAGGCCCTGGACCGTGGTCCGGAGGCCCTGCCACTGCTGCGCGGGGCGATTCGCGACAACCCGGACGACAAACGCCTGCGCCTCACCTACGCTCGCACCCTGGTCGAACAGGACCGTATCGCCGATGCCAAAGGCGAGTTCATCAGTCTGGTCCAGCAATACCCCGATGATGACGAATTGCGCTACTCGCTGGCGCTGGTGTGCCTGGAGAACAAAGACTGGGATGAAGCCGAAGGCTACTTGCAGGAGCTGATCGAGCGCGACAGCTACGTTGACGCCGCGCACCTGAACCTGGGCCGCATCCACGAGGAGCGCCACGACCCTGCTGGCGCTCTGGATGAATACGCCCTGGTCGGCCCAGGCCCAGACTACCTGCCGGCACAGCTGCGCCAGGCCGACATCCTGATCGCCAACGGTCGCGGCAGCGATGCCTCGCGCCTGCTCGCCGAAGCGCGCGAAGCCCAGCCAGACTACGCCATCCAGCTATTCCTGATCGAATCGGAAAGCTACAGCAACAACAACAAGGACGCCCAGGCCAATCAGGTGCTGCAGCAAGCCATCCAGCGCTACCCGGACGACCTCAACCTGCTTTACACCCGCGCCATGCTGGCCGAGAAGCGCAACGATTTGACGCAGATGGAAAAAGACCTGCGCGCCATCATCGCCCGCGAGCCAGAAAACGCCATGGCGCTGAACGCCCTGGGCTACACCCTGGCCGACCGCACCACCCGCTATGCCGAAGCCAAGGCACTGATCGACAAGGCCCACCAATTGACCCCCGATGACCCGGCAGTGCTCGACAGCCTGGGTTGGGTCAACTATCGCCTGGGCAACCTCGACGTCGCTGAAACCTACCTGCGCCAGGCCTTTGCCAACTTCCCCGACCACGAAGTGGCCGCCCACCTGGGCGAAGTACTGTGGGCCAACGGCAAGCGCCGCGAAGCTCGCCATGTATGGGCCAAGGGCTTCGAGGCCCAGGCCGACAGCCCTATCCTGCGCAAGACCCTTTTGCGCCTGACCGGATCCGAGACTCTTTAACGCCATGTTCCTGCGCCATTGCATCACCTTTACCATGATCGCCCTGCTGGCCGGCTGTGCCGGCTTCGGTAGCCGCGAGGCCCTGCAGGGCCACGGCGACCCGCAGCAGTGGCGCGCCCACAAAGCGCAGCTGAGCAGCCTCGATGGCTGGCAGATCAACGGCAAGGTCGGCATCCGCGCCCCGCGCGATTCCGGCAGCGGTACGCTGTTCTGGCTGCAACGCCAGGATTATTACGACATTCGCCTGGCCGGCCCGCTGGGCCGAGGCGCCGCGCGCCTTACCGGCCGCCCGGGTGGCGTGGTGCTGGAAGTGGCCAACCAGGGCCGCTACGAAGCCACCAGCCCGGAAGCCCTGCTGGAAGAACAACTGGGCTGGCAACTGCCGGTTTCGCACCTGGTCTGGTGGGTGCGCGGCCTGCCCGCCCCCGACAGCAAGAGCAAGCTGACCCTCGATGGCGACAGCCGCCTGGCCAGCCTCGACCAGGATGGCTGGCAGGTGCAGTACCTGAGCTACACCGAACAGAACGGCTACTGGTTGCCCGAGCGCCTGAAGCTGCACGGCAAGGACCTGGACGTGACCCTGGTGGTCAAGGACTGGCAGCCGCGCCAGCTGGGGCATTGATCACATGCAAAAGCTCACCCTGCCCGCCCCGGCCAAGCTCAACCTGTGGCTGCACATCATCGGCCGCCGCGCGGACGGTTACCACGAGCTGGAAACGGTGTTCCAGTTTCTCGACCACGGCGACGAACTGAGCTTCGCCCTGCGTGACGATGGCGTGATCCGCTTGCACACCGAAATCGAGACAGTCCCCCACGACAGCAACCTGATCGTACGGGCCGCACGCATGCTACAAGCTCAATCGGGCACCACGCTTGGCGCCGACATCTGGCTGACCAAGGTTCTGCCCATGGGCGGTGGCATCGGCGGCGGCAGCTCGGACGCCGCGACCACCCTGCTGGCCCTCGCCCACCTGTGGCAACTGGACTGGGACGAAGACCGCCTGGCCGCACTGGGGCTTAGCCTGGGCGCCGATGTGCCGGTGTTCGTACGCGGCCACGCAGCGTTCGCGCAAGGTGTAGGCGAACAACTGACACCGGTCGACCCGATCGAACCCTGGTATGTCGTGCTGGTGCCGCAAGTGTCTGTCAGCACAGTAGAAATTTTTTCACATCCACAGTTGACACGTGATTCTCTCCCCCTTAAGATGCGCCCCGTTCCCGAGGGAAACAGACGAAATGACTGCCAACCGGTGGTAGAGCAGAATTACCCTGAAGTTCGCAATGCGTTGAATTCACTGGGAAAATTCACTGAGGCTCGACTAACCGGCACTGGAAGTTGTGTGTTTGGGGCCTTCCCAAGCAAAGCCGAAGCTGATAAAGTTCTGGCCCTTCTTTCAGCGACCCAAACAGGGTTTGTGGCGAAAGGAAGCAATATTTCGATGTTGCATCGCAAGCTGCAAAGTCTGGTCAAGAAGTCGAGCGCATGAGCGTTCGCAGCAACAGATACAGGGGCGTCGCCAAGCGGTAAGGCAGCAGGTTTTGATCCTGCCATGCGTTGGTTCGAATCCAGCCGCCCCTGCCATTTTCCTTATACTCATCCAGGTATACCCTCAGCCTTCAGGTACTGCGCGTGTCCAAGATGATGGTCTTTACGGGGAACGCTAACCCCGATCTGGCTCGGCGTGTCGTACGTCAGCTGCATATCCCTCTCGGTGACGTCTCTGTCGGTAAATTCTCCGACGGCGAGATCAGTACTGAGATCAATGAAAATGTTCGCGGTAAAGACGTTTTCATTATTCAGCCGACCTGCGCCCCGACCAACGATAACCTGATGGAACTGGTAGTGATGGCCGACGCCTTCCGCCGCTCCTCAGCATCCCGAATCACCGCCGTGATTCCCTACTTCGGATATGCCCGCCAGGACCGCCGTCCGCGTTCGGCACGTGTAGCCATCAGCGCCAAAGTCGTTGCTGACATGCTCACTGTCGTAGGTATCGACCGTGTACTCACCGTCGACCTGCACGCTGACCAGATCCAAGGCTTCTTCGATATCCCCGTCGATAACATCTACGGCTCGCCCGTACTGGTTGACGATATCGAAGACCAGCGTTTCGAGAACCTGATGATCGTCTCCCCGGACATCGGTGGTGTCGTGCGCGCACGCGCTGTCGCCAAGTCCCTGGGCGTCGATCTGGGTATCATCGACAAACGCCGCGAAAAGGCTAACCACTCCGAGGTTATGCACATCATCGGCGACGTCGAAGGGCGCACCTGCATCCTGGTAGACGACATGGTCGACACCGCCGGCACCCTGTGCCACGCGGCCAAGGCCCTGAAAGAGCACGGCGCTGCCAAGGTTTACGCCTATTGCACGCACCCTGTCCTGTCGGGCCGCGCAATCGAGAACATCGAGAAGTCGGTACTGGACGAGCTGGTGGTGACCAACACTGTTCCGCTGTCCGCCGCTGCTCAAGCCTGTGATCGTATCCGCCAGCTGGATATCGCACCGGTTGTCGCTGAAGCGGTACGCCGCATCAGCAACGAAGAATCGATCAGCGCGATGTTCCGCTAAGCGGGACACGTGTTGATGTGAAGCGCCCCGCCCCAACCTGTGTTGGGGCGGGGCTTTTTTGCCATCCCCGTTGGCGCTGGTCGCAAACGCCCTCGGGGGGCTATTTTGGAGAAACAAAATGACTGATTTTATTCTGAACGCCCAAGCGCGTACTGACCTGGGGAAAGGTGCGAGCCGCCGCCTGCGTCACTCGCTGAGCATCCCAGCCGTTGTCTACGGTGGTGATAAAGAAGCTCAATCCCTGACCATCCTGGCCAAGGAAATCACCAAGCTGTTCGAAAACGAAGCTGCCTTCAGCCACGTTATCGAACTGAACGTTGACGGTGTTAAGCAGAACGTCATCATCAAGGCCATGCAGCGCCACCCAGCCAAGCAGTTCATCATGCACGCTGACTTCGTTCGCGTCGTTGCTGGCCAGAAGCTGACCGCCAAGGTTCCGGTTCACTTCATCAACGAAGAAGCCCCGGTCAAGAAAGGCGGCGAGATCTCCCACGTTGAGTCCGAGATCGAAGTTTCCTGCGAAGCCAAAGACCTGCCTGAGTTCATCGAAGTTGACCTGGGCAACGCCGAAATCGGCACCATCATCCACCTGTCGGACCTGAAAGCTCCGAAAGGCGTAGAGTTCGTCGCTCTGGCCCACGGTGATGACAAAGCTGTTGCCAACGTTCACGCTCCACGCGTTGCTCCAGAAGCAGAAGGCGCTGCCGAGTAATCCACTCGCACGCCGGCGTTGATCGGGTTACAGTGCCGCGCGCACTGTAACCCACCAACTCCAAGGAAGAGCCCCTGACGTGACCGCCATCCAGTTGATCGTTGGCCTGGGTAACCCCGGCCCCGAATACGAACAGACCCGGCATAACGCAGGGGCTCTTTTCGTTGAACGCCTTGCCAGCGCCCAGCGTGTTTCGCTGACCGCTGACAAAAAGTATTTCGGCCTGACGGCTAAATTCAGCCATCAGGGCAACGACGTTCGTTTGTTGATCCCCACCACCTACATGAACCGCAGCGGCCAGTCCGTAGCGGCCTTGGCCAATTTCTTCCGCATAAAGCCGGAAGCGATACTGGTGGCACACGACGAACTCGATCTGCCCCCGGGCGTTGCCAAGCTCAAGCGCGGCGGCGGCCATGGTGGGCACAACGGCCTGCGCGACATCATCGCGCAGCTCGGTAACCAGAACGACTTCCACCGCCTGCGGCTTGGCATCGGCCACCCGGGTGACGCCAAACTGGTATCCAACTTCGTCCTGGGCCGCGCGCCGCGCGCCGAGCAGGAGAAGCTCGACGCCAGCATCGATTTTGCCCTCGGCGTGCTGCCGGACGTGCTTGCCGGCGATTTCGCCAAGGCGATGCGCGAGCTGCACAGCCAGAAGGCCTGATTTCCTTTAGAGAGGGGAATACCCATGGGTTTCAATTGCGGCATCGTCGGCCTGCCCAACGTCGGCAAGTCCACCCTGTTCAACGCCCTGACCAAGTCTGGCATCGCGGCGGAGAATTTCCCTTTCTGCACCATCGAGCCGAACAGCGGCATCGTGCCTATGCCCGACGCTCGCCTTGCTGCGCTGGCTGAAATCGTCAAGCCAAACCGCATCCTGCCAACCACCATGGAATTCGTCGACATCGCCGGCCTGGTTGCCGGTGCCTCGAAAGGCGAAGGCCTGGGCAACAAGTTCCTCGCCAACATCCGCGAGACCGACGCCATTGCCCACGTGGTGCGCTGCTTCGAAGACGAGAACGTGATCCACGTTTCCAACAGCGTCGACCCCAAGCGTGACATCGAGATCATCGACCTCGAACTGATCTTCGCCGACCTCGACAGCTGCGAAAAGCAACTGCAGAAGGTAGCCCGCAACGCCAAGGGCGGCGACAAGGATGCCTTGGCGCAAAAGGCCATTCTGGAAAAGCTGATCCCGCACTTTACCGAAGGCAAGCCTGCGCGCAGCCTGATGAAGCACATGGCTGACGACGAAAAGGCCGTCATCCGTGGCTTCCACTTGCTGACCAGCAAACCGGTGATGTACATCGCCAACGTGGCCGAAGACGGCTTCGACAACAACCCGCACCTGGACGTGGTCAAGGCCATTGCCGAGGAAGAAGGCGCGGTAGTGGTGCCGGTGTGCAACAAGATCGAAGCGGAAATCGCCGAGCTGGAAGACGGTGAAGAGAAGGACATGTTCCTCGAGGCCCTGGGCCTGGAAGAGCCTGGCCTGAACCGCGTGATCCGCGCCGGTTACGAGCTGCTGAACCTGCAGACCTACTTCACTGCCGGCGTGCAGGAAGTACGCGCCTGGACCGTTCGCGTCGGAGCCACTGCCCCGCAGGCAGCCGGCGTTATCCACACCGACTTCGAAAAAGGCTTCATCCGTGCTGAAGTGGTGGCCTATGACGACTTCATCCAGTTCAAGGGTGAAGCCGGTGCCAAGGAGGCCGGTAAGTGGCGTCTGGAAGGCAAGGATTACATCGTCAAAGACGGCGACGTGATGCACTTCCGCTTCAACGTCTAAGCGGTAGCCTGCTGTAACTACAAACCCTTGAGGCCTGCACCTCAGGGGTTTTGTTTTTCTGGGATGCAGGGTGGGAACATTCGTTCTACCGTATTTCCATGGGTAGCCGCCTGCCCCCCTGTCATCACAGACCGCTGCGACCGATAGATGCGCCACCATCCACGTAGATTGTCTGCCCGGTAATGAAAGCGCTGCGATCCCCGAGCAGGAAGGTCACTGCCGAAGCGACCTCGTGTGGCTGCCCGAGCCGCCCCATCGGCACGCCGTCGATATAGGCGGCTTCGCCAGCACTGCCTACCGGGTTACCACTGCGGAACAGTTCGGTCTCGATCGGCCCTGGAGCAACTGCATTAACCGTGATTCCTGTCTGGGCCAGTTCCAGCGCCCAACTGCGAGTGAAGCTGACCAGCGCTGCCTTTGCAGCGGCGTAAGAAGTGCGCTGGCGAATGCCGAGCACGGTCAGGCTGGAGATATTCACCACGCGGCCCCAGCAGCGCTCGCGCATCCCTGGCAGCAGCGCTTGGGTCGCCTGCAGCGCGGGATGCAGGTTGACCCGCATTACTTCGTCGAAGCTTGCCAGGTCAATTTCGCCCAGTGGCTGGGGACGGACCAGGCCCACATTGTTTACCAGGCCGTCGAATGCATAGCGTTTGGTCAAGTCGGCCAGTGTCGCAATCAAACGCTCTGAGTCGCTCAAGTCGGTGGCGATCAGTTCGCCGGGGAAGCTGGCATCCGCAGCCTGGCGGGCGATACCAACGACTTGATGGCCCTCCTCCACCAGTTGCTCGGAGATTGCCCGGCCGATGCCTTTGCTGGCTCCTGTAACAAGAAAAGTACGTTGCGTCATGGCGTGTCTCTACCGTTAGTGTTTTTGCAGACGATGCAATATGGCTTGGCCCACCTGGGCCGCTGACGCCGGGTTCTGCCCAGTGATCAATTCGCGGTCGATGACAACATTAGTCGCCCACGGCGATGGGTTGCTCTGATACTGCCCGCCGGCGCGCTCCAGGGCGGTCTGCGGATAGAACTTCATCTGCCCTCCGCCGAGCAGGCCCTTGGCCTGTTCTTCTTCCTGATTGCTGATGACTGTCATGCGATAGCCGGCATAAATCCAGTCTTCGGGCGTTGCTGTCCGGTCCCCGTTCTCCAGTGCCTGGATCAGCTTCTGCGGCCGCTCCAGCGCCGAGAGCAGAGCAATGGGACCGTGGCAAACCAGCGCGGTGGTTTTACCCTCGGCGTGGAAAGCGCGAAGCAGACGCCCCATCGCCGGGTCGGCGAGCAGGTCTTGCATCGGGGCGTGGCCGCCCGGCACATAGACTGCATCGAAGTTGCCATAACCAATCTGCTCCACGCGGGACAGGCTGATCACCGGCGAATGCTTCGCAGAAGTAAGCTGCAGCTGATCCAGCAGCGCCTGATATTGCTCCAGTTGCTTCGGATCGTTGCCGAAGTACTGGGCCGCGGCCGAGCTGCGGTCCAACGTCGGCGCGCGACCGAGGGGAGTAGCGAAGGTAACTTGATGGCCTGCGTCCAGCAGCGTTTTGGTCGGCTCCAACAGTTCGTTGAGGTAGAAACCGGTTGCAAATGCCTTGCCGTCGCGAAGCTCCAGGTGGCTCTCGTCAGACAGTACCACAAGGACGTTCGCCGCATGAGCGCCCAGACTCGCGCTGCCTATGACAGCAGCCAGGGCCAGTCGTTGGTAAGTACGCATAGCATTCCCTCCATTCAGGCACAGGCGGGATGCCGTGCACTGACCGACACTTTATTGGCGATCAGACAAGCGATAAATTGGGCCTGTGGAAAAGCATTTTTGCTTTGGAGAACAAAATGGCGCGACGGTTTGGTCACCTGGGGGATGTCGAGACGCTGTTGGAAGTGGTCGAACGTGGCTCGCTCAGTGCGGCAGCGGTGGCCTTGGCGACCACCCCGTCGGTGGTTAGTCGGGCCATTTCGCGGCTTGAGTCGCACCTGGGGGTGCAGTTACTACGCCGCACCACGCGTCGTTTGAGTCTCACCGACAGTGGCTTGGAATACGTCGAGCAGGCGCGCGCTGCGTTCCAGCAGATCGCCAGTGCAGAGCAAGCCCTGAGCGGCCATGGCGAAGTACAGGGCCGTGTGCGCCTGAGCGCGCCGACCACTTATGGGCATCACCGGTTGCCGGCCATGCTGGCAGCCTTCACCCTGCGCTATCCGAAAGTGCAGGTCGAGTTGAACATCACCAATCGTAATGTCGACCTGGTGGCCGAAGGGTATGACCTGGCTATTCGCCTTGGCGACCTGCCGGACAGTAGCTTGGTGGCGCGTCGGCTAGAGGAGGCTCGACTATGCCTGGTGGCCGCGCCAGCTTACCTCGCGCGTGCCGGCAGGCCGCAATCACTGGCGGAGCTGGCCGGACACAACTGCCTGCCTTTCATCATGCCCAGCAATGGCAGGCCAGGCGTTTGGCAGTTCCGTCAAGGAGAGGAGGAACTGCTCTTCGTTCCGCAGGGAAATCCGGTGGTGGCGGACGATGTGCTGGGGTGCATCTCACTGGCCGAGCAAGGTGTCGGGATCTGCCAGACCTACGAGTTCATAGTCGCAGAACGCCTGCAGCGGGGACGGTTGGTGCGCTTGCTGGAGGATTACGAGGGGGCCCGACGGCCCTTCTCGGTCATCTATCCGCCACATCGCCAGCTGTCGGGGGCCAGCAGGGCATTGATCGATTCTTTGATGACAACGGGCCGCAAAGCGGCACTCGATCCCAGCATCTAAGCTGAGGTTCAGCGCCCTTCTCGCCAGAGCCGACACCATGCCCCAACCCACTCGTTTCGACTGGCAACGCTGGTTACCCGGCCTGGTCACCCTGCTCCACTACAAGGCAGCCTGGCTACCCAAGGACATCGCCGCCGGCCTTGTGCTCACCACCATGCTGGTGCCTGTGGGTATCGCCTACGCCGAGGCTTCCGGCGTCCCCGGCATCTATGGCCTGTACGCCACCATCATCCCCCTGCTGGCCTATGCCCTGTTCGGTCCCAGCCGTATCCTGGTATTGGGCCCGGACTCGGCGCTGGCCGCGCCTATCCTGGCTGTGGTGGTGCAATACGCCGCCAGCGACCCGCAGCGGGCGATCGCCATCGCCAGCATGATGGCGCTGGTCGCCGGGGCGTTCTGTGTGATTGCCGGGCTGCTGCGCCTGGGCTTCATCACCGAGTTGCTGTCCAAGCCCATCCGCTATGGGTACATGAACGGCATCGCCCTGACCGTATTGATCAGCCAGTTGCCCAAGCTGTTCGGCATCAAAGTCGACAGCGAAGGCCCCTTGCGCGACCTTTGGTACTTGGGCCAGGCGCTATACGCCGGCCAAGGGCACTGGCCAAGCTTTGTCGTGGGTGCCGGTAGCCTGGCGCTGATTCTGCTGCTCAAACCGTTCAAGCGCCTGCCGGGCATCCTGATCGCCGTGGTACTGGCGACGCTGGCAGTGAGCGTGTTCAACCTCGATCAGATAGGCGTCAAGGTACTCGGGCAATTGCCTCAGGGCCTGCCCGGCTTCGTCTTCCCCTGGGTCAGCGACATTGACCTGGTCGAGGTGCTACTGGGCGGGATTGCAGTGGCGCTGGTGTCGTTCGCCGACACCAGTGTGCTGTCACGCTCCTATGCCGCGCGCCTCAAGATGCGGGTAAACCCCAACCAGGAAATGTTCGGCCTGGGCGTGGCCAACGTGGCCTCGGGGCTGTTCCAGGGCATCCCGATCAGCAGCAGTTCGTCACGCACCCCAGTGGCCGAAGCTGCCGGCTCGCAGACCCAGCTCACCGGCATCATCGGCGCCCTGGCGGTGACCCTGTTGCTGCTGGTAGCGCCCAATCTGATGCAGCACCTGCCTAACAGCGCTTTGGCTGCGGTGGTGATTGCCGCTGCACTGGGGCTGTTCGAATTTGCCGACCTCAAGCGTATCTTCCGCATGCAGCAGTGGGAGTTCTGGCTGTCGTTCACCTGCTTTGTCGGCGTGGCGGTGTTCGGCGCCATTCCCGGTATCTGCATTGCAGTGGCGGTGTCGGTGATCGAGTTCCTGTGGGACGGCTGGCGGCCGCATTACGCAGTGCTCGGCCGGGCCGATGGGCTGCGCGGCTACCATGACATACAGCGTTATCCACAGGCCCGGCGTATTCCAGGGCTGGTGCTGCTGCGCTGGGACGCGCCGTTGTTCTTTGCCAACGCCGAGCAGTTCCAGAACACAGTGATGGCGGCGGTGGACGCGTCGCCAACGCCTGTGCAGCGGGTGGTGATTGCCGCTGAGCCTGTGACCAGTATCGATATCACTTCGGCGGACATGCTGGCCGAGCTGGACCGGGCACTGGAGGCGCGGGGGGTGGAGTTGCAGTTCGCCGAAATGAAGGACCCGGTGAAGGACAAGATGCGCCAGTTCGAGTTGTTCGAACACATGGGGGAGAAGGCCTTTCATCCGACGGTGGGCGCAGCGGTGGATGCGTACCTGGAAGAGAGTGGGGTTGATTGGCAGCCCTGAATGGCCTGGGGGAGCGGGCTTAACCGCGAAGAAGCCCGCGCCGACTCCGAAGCCGGTCAATCCAGATCAACATGGCGCTGGCATACACCGACACCGCCAGAAACAGCGCCATACGCACCGCAAACGCCTTGTACACATCCTGCCCACCTGCACTGTCCTGCACCGACTGCCCCAGCAAGATCAGCATGGTCGTCAGGCAACTGACCCAGTACGCCGGGCTCTGCCGGCTCGGCACCGCCTGATACAGGCGCCGAGCCTGCCAGAGGGCGAACAGCAGGACCCACAAGAAGAACATCCACAGGTGAACGAACAGGCTCAGCGCTACCCACAGCACTATCGCCAACACCCCGGCAAGCAAGGTTGAACCGATCAGCTCGCGGCTGGCGTGCCGCGCGCGGGTTTCGCCTGCTTGTTGCCCCACGCTCACAGCCTTCATGATCAATGGCATGTACTGGTCAGGAGCGATCAATGCCAGCAGAAAGGCCGGCATCACGATCAACGTGGCACGCAGCGCCACCCAACTGACATGCTCGCTGCCCAACAGCGGCGGCACCGGCTGTGCTGGCGCATTGGCAGGTTCGGGGAACAACGTATGCGCCACCGACGTGCCCAGCACTGCCAGCAGCATGCCTTTGGCCAGCGCTTCGACCACCGACAATGCCAGGGTGAAGTCACTGGTGCCGGCAGCGGCGATCATGGTCAGGCCGATCACCAGCAGGTTGGCCAGCAAGCCGTTGCCGCCCTTCAGCGCATAGCGCAAGGTCAGGAAAACACCCACCCCGACCAGTAACACCCCAGCCAACGGAGCATGGCGCAACAGCGGAATCAGCAGCAAACCGCTGCCGCAAGCGAGCAGCACCAGTAGCGCCAGGACCGGTGCTGCACGCAGGGGCAATGGCTGACTGCGCATGGCCAGCAACAGCACCGCAAACACCGGCGCCAGAATCGGCACCGGCAAGCCTAGACCGAAGCTCACTGCCAGGCACAGCGCCCCGCCCCAGGCCAGGCGCAGTGCGCGCAGGCGGCGCAATTCAATAGGCATACGACAGCCAGCCCATCAGCCACATGAACAACCGGCCCAGCAGGTTCAGTGGGTTGCCTTCGCTGGGCAGGGCCATGACCTCGGCCTGGCCACCGACCCGCAGCACGGTCTTGTCCTGAAGCTGGTCGCGCTCCAGCTCGACAATCACCGGAAAGCGCTGCGCTGAACGCAGCCACTCGCGGCTATTCTGCACGGTCGGCAGCGTACCCGGCGGCGTGCTCTGGCCCACGCTCACGCCATAGCCAATGCTGCGTATACGCCCTTTCAACACGGTGCCCGGTAGCGCATCGAGCACCACCAGCACCGGGGTTTCAGGGCGCAAACGACCGAGGTTGTTCTCGGTCATGTCGGCACTTATCCACACGTCATGGATACTGATCAGGGTCATCATCGGGCTACCTGCCCCGACATAGTGGCCAACGTCTGTGCGCAGGTCGGTGATCAGCCCGTTCGCGTCGGCACGCACCACGGTGCGGGCAAGGTCCAGGCGGGCCTTTTCCACATTGGCCGCAGCACTGCGCAGTTGGGCGTTGTCTTCCTGTGCCCCGCCCTGCTGCTCACGGGCGCGCTCCACTTCGGCGCGGGCTGCCGCCACTTGGCTGATGGCCTGGTCACGAGTGGCCTGGGCGCCTTCCAGGCGGCGCACCGACACCGTACCAGGGTCTTCGTCAATCAGCCGTTTGAGGCGCTCGGCGTCCTGCCGCGCCTTGCGTTCGTTGGCCTGGGCTGCCACCAGCGCTGCCTGCGCCGAATCGATGCCGGCGGTACTGGCGCCGATCTGCCGGCGCACGGTATCAAGGTCGGCTTCGGCGCGGGCCAGGGCAATGCGGTACTGCTCCTGATCGAGTTCGAACAGCACATCGCCCTGGCGCACCTCCTGGTTGTTGCCCACGGCCACACGCTTGATCTGCCCGGCCACTTCGGCGGCCACCGGGACCACGTAAGCCTGCAGGCGAGCTTGCTGGGTGTACGGCGTATAGCGGTCAGCCAGCAAGTACCAGAGCAGGCTGACGGCAATCAGCAGCAGCACCCAGCGCATGCCGCGATCCGGGGCTGACGGGGGCGGCGTTGGCGTGGCGTCGCTCATTCGGTTTCACCTTGTGCATGCGCGGTGGGGGCTGGCTCGTCGAGCAACTCGCCCCAGTCGGTGCGTTGCTGCATTTGCTGGCGGGTGGCCGGGTCGAGCGGCGCGCGGCTGGCGTCCCAACCACCACCCAGGGCCTTGTACAACGTCACCAGGCTGCTGACCGCGTTGCCACGGCTGACCAGGTAACCGTCCTGTTGCTGCAACAGCAGTTGCTGAGCATCGAGCACCCGCTGAAAATCGGCGAAGCCTTCACGGTACTGCGAGCTGGCCAGATTCAGCGAGCGCTGTGCAGCCTGAGAGGCCTGGTCGCGAATGGTTGCACTCTGCAGCGAGCGCACCAGCCCGCTGGCAGCATCGTCGGCCTCACGGGCGGCTTCGCGCACGCCCTGCTGGTACAACTCGATCAGTTGCTGCAACCGGGCATCTTCCACGCGTACGGTGTTCTTGCGCCGGCCATAGTCGAACGGGTTCCAGATCAGGCTTGGGCCAGCCGCCAGGTCGAAGGTGTCGGGCAGATGATTGGCCGATAGGAAGGTCCAGCCGATACTGCCGAGCAAGCTCAGCTGTGGATAAAGATCGGCCTCGGCCACCCCGACCAGCGCCGACTGCGCCGCCACTGCCTGCTCGGCGGCGCGGATGTCCGGGCGGCGCTGCAGCAGGCTGGCAGGTACATCCTGCAACACTGCCCGGTTGGGCAAGGGCAGTTGGCCATGCCCGGCCTCCAACTGCGGCAGCGGCCCGGGTGGGCGGCCGAGCAGCGAGCACAGTACGTTGCGCAGGGCATTGAGCTGGTTCTCGAATTCGGGAATGGTGGCCAGGGTCGCCAGATATTGAGTACGCGCCTGCTGCCAGTCGAGCTCGTCATTTTCGCCATGGCGGAACAACCGCTCGGTAATCTCCAGGCTACGCGCCTGGCGCTTGGCGTTCTCTTGTGCGATCGCCAGCCGCGCCTCGGCGGTACGCAGGGCAAAGTAGGTGTCGGCCACTTGCGCACGCAGCAGCAGCATGGCATCGGCGTAGTTGGCCTGGGAGGCGAAGTAGACGGCATCGGCGCTTTCGATGGCACGACTGAAGCGGCCCCAGAAGTCAATTTCCCAGCCGATGTCGAAGCCCACGCTGGATTGCCAGAACACCGAATCACGGGCCGAAGGCGTACCAGACTGATCCTGCTTCAGGTACAGGCTTTGCGCACTCAGTTGCTGCAGCTGCGGATAACGCCCGGTCTGCACGATGGCCAACTGGGCACGGGCTTCAGCGATACGCAGGCCAGCCACGCGCAGGTTGGTGTTGTTGGCGTCGGCCTCGGCTATCAGCGCGTCCAGCGTCGGGTCGGCAAACACCGCCCACCACTGGCGCAGGCCGGGCGCAGCCGCGCTGCGCCCGGCCTGCTCCAGCATTGGCGTGCTCCAGCCGTCCAGCCACGGCACTTGGGGCTTCTCGAAATCCGGACCAACCTGAGTGCAACCGGCCAGCACCATCAGCAGCCCCAGGCCATAACAGCGCTTGGGCATGGCTCAGGCGGCAGGTGGTGCCGGTTGCTCCGGCACCTGCAGCGCAACCCATTGCCAGAACAGCACGTACGTCACGCCGAGGATTACCGGGCCGATGAACAAACCGATGATGCCTTTGACCACCATGCCGCCCAATGCCCCGATCAGTACCACCGGCATCGGTACATCAACTCCGCGCCCCAGCAGCAGCGGCTTGAGCACGTTGTCGGCAAGGCCGGCGACGAAGGTGTAGATGGCAAAAATGATGGTCGCCACCGTGAAGCCTTCGGCGTTGAACACATAAATGATCACCGGCAAGGTCACCAGCGTCGCCGGGGCCTGGGCAATGCCCAGCATGAGGATGACGATGGCCAGCATCCCGGCACCGGGAACCCCTTTGACGACAAAACCGACACCGATCAGCAGCATCTGGATGAAGGCAATGCCGATCACCCCTTGTGCCACCGCGCGAATGGTGGCCGTGCACAGCGTGGCCAAGGGTTTACCGCGCTCTGCGCCTGAAACCCGCATGGCGATGCGTTGGGTAGCGATTTCACCTCGTTCACCGAAGGCCATGATGACCCCGGAAATGACGATTGCGCCGATGAACAGAAGGAAGGCCCCGCCGGCGCTGGCCGCAGCGCCCAGCACCGTTAGCCCGGCCCCCTTGATCTGGGGCATCCACTGATTCAGTACACTGGCCATGTTTTCGGAGGCCGCCAACCACAGCGCGTGCACCTTCGGCCCGATCAGTGGCCAGGCCGCCACGGAATCAGGCGGGACCGGCACGCTCCAGGCGCCGCTCTTGAGTAGCGTCACCAGGCTGTCCACCGATTCGCCGATGGACATCACCACCAGGTAGATAGGCACCAGCAGCAGCACCAGAACCAATAGCACCACCAGCGTCGCCGCATAGCCTTGCTTGAGCCCGGTGCGGCGCTGGATGCGGCAATGCAATGGGTACAAGGTGACCGCCAGAATCACCGCCCACAGCATCAACTCCAGGAACGGCTGGAACACCTGGAAGGCGAAGATCACCAAGGCTGCCACCAGACCGGCCTTGATGAGCACATCGAGCAAGCCCCGCGAAAGGGCGCTGTCCAACTTGAAACTCGACTGCATGATTCATCTCCCGATATTCAATGCACCAGCACGGCGCAACTCACTGCCCCGTTTCAGGGGATGCCTGCACAGGGCTGTCATCGCGCAGCTGCCGCGCCAAGGCCATCATGACCAAGGGCACCACCGCCATCGACAAGGTGATGGCCAGCACCAGCAGGTCGTGTACCTGCTGGGTGAGTACCTGGTGCTCCAGCGCCAGCTTGAACACCACGAAGGCGAACTCGCCACCCGAAGCCAGCACCACGCCCAGGCATAGCGCCTGGGCCTGGTTGAGCCCACCGACCGTATGCCCCAGGCCATACAGCAAGGGCAGCTTGATCACCACCAGCAGCACAGTCAGGCCCAGCACCATCAGCGGCATGCCGAACAGCAGGCGCAGGTCGGCACTCATACCTACGCCAACGAAGAACAGTCCCAGCAGCAGGCCTTTGATCGGTTCGATCTGGGTTTCCAGTTCGTGGCGAAACGGCGACTCGGCCATCAGCACACCGGCCAGGAAGGCCCCCAGCGCCATCGACACACCCACATGCTCCATCAACCAAGCGGTGCCCAGCACGACCAGCAAGGCCGTGGCGGTCGACAGTTCAGGCAGGCCCGAACCCACCGTCCACTTGAATATCGGGGTCAGCAGATAACGGCCAAAAACAATCAGCACACCAATGCCGACAACCACAGCCAGCAAGGGCCAGGCACCTTCGTCAGCAGTGCTGACATCGCCTCCAAGCAGCGGCACCACGGCAATCAAGGGAATGGCGGCAATGTCCTGGAACAGCAGGATGGCCACGGCCAGGCGGCCATGAGGTTTGCCCAGGTCCTTGCGCTCGGCCAGTACCTGCAGGCCAAAGGCGGTGGACGACAGCGCCAGGCCCAGGCCCAGCACGATGGCGGCAGGTTTCGATTGGTCGAACAGCCAGAATGCCAGTAGCCCAAGCAGCACAGCGGTCAGCCCCACTTGCAAGCTGCCGACGCCAAATAGCGCCCGGCGCATGGTCCACAGACGCTTTGGGGACAGCTCCAGGCCAATCACGAACAACAGCATGACCACGCCCATTTCCGACAGCCGCGCCACGTTGTCCGGGTTGCCAAGCAGGCCAAACACCGACGGACCAATCAGGATACCCGCCAACAGGTATCCCGGTACTGCGCCCATTTTCAAACGCTGCGCCAGCGGTACCAGAAGTACCACCGCCAAAAGGAATACCACCGTCGCCTGCAACAGGCTGCCGTCATGTGGCATGAGCTCGTACCTTCGCAGCTCCCTGCTGGGAGGGGTTCAGAAACGTTCTTCGACGAACTTGAACGGGTAGGCGACCGCCTTGTACTTGCCGATCTTGCCGCGCTTGGGCAGCTTCACCAGCTGGTCGCGGGTTATATCCTTGTAGGGAATACGGCTGAGCAGGTGGCTGATGATATTCAGTCGCGCGCGACGTTTGTCGTTGGAATTGGCCATGAACCACGGTGCCCAGGCGGTATCCGACGCCTGGAACATGTCGTCACGCGCTTGGGTGTAGTCATCCCAGCGGGTATACGACTTGAGGTCCATCGGCGATAACTTCCACAGCTTGCGGCCGTCGTTGATGCGGTCCTGCAGGCGCCGGGTCTGCTCATCGGCGCTGACTTCAAGCCAGTACTTGATGAGGATGATCCCCGAATCGACCATGACCCTTTCGAACACAGGTACACCGGCCAGAAACTTGTCCACTTGCTCACCAGAGCAAAAGCCCATTACCCGCTCAACGCCCGCTCGGTTGTACCAACTGCGATCAAAGATCACCACTTCGCCCGCCGCTGGCAGATGGCCCAGGTAGCGCTGCAGGTACATTTGGGTCTTTTCCCGCTCGGTCGGTGCGGGCAGCGCCACCACACGGAACACCCGTGGGCTGACACGCTCGGTAATGGCCTTGATGGTGCCGCCCTTGCCGGCGCCATCGCGGCCTTCGAAGACAATGCATACCTTCAGGCCCTTGGCGACCACCCACTCCTGTAGCTTCACCAGCTCTACATGCAGGTTCTTGAGCGCTTTTTCGTAGGCCTTGCCGCCCAGCTTTTCTGGCTGTTTTTGGGGGGGCTTGCTGGACGGCTTCGACATGACACGCTCCTGAAGGCGAATGAAGAGTGAGTATGGTCGATTAATGCCAGTTTGCCGCTTCGCTTGCAGATTGATGTGGGGGCTGTCGTGCAGCCCCCGGGAGGCACTATTTGGCCAGCTTGTTGTAACTGGTCATCAGGTTGCGGTAGTCCGGGATATGGTTGGAGAACAGGGTACCCAGCCCTTCGATGTCGTTGCGCCAGTCACGGTGCAGTTCGCAGGCCACGCCGAACCAGGTCATCAGCTGCGCCCCGGCAGCCTCCATGCGTCGCCAGGCCGAATCACGGGTCAGTTCGTTGAACGTGCCAGAGGCGTCGGTGACGACGAATACCTCGAAGCCCTCCTCCAATGCCGACAGGGCCGGGAAGGCCACGCATACTTCAGTGACCACACCAGCAATCAGCAGCTGCTTCTTGCCGGTGGCTTTTACCGCTTTGACGAAATCTTCGTTGTCCCAGGCGTTGATGTTGCCCGGACGTGCAATGTAGGGGGCATCAGGGAACTGCTCTTTCAGTTCCGGCACCAGCGGGCCGTTGGGCCCCGTCTCGAAACTGGTGGTGAGGATGGTCGGCAGCTTGAAGTATTTGGCCAGGTCGGATAGGGCCAACACGTTGTTCTTGAAGCGGTCGGGGTCGATGTCCCTTACCAGCGAGAGCAAACCGGTCTGATGGTCGACCAGCAGTACGGCTGCGTTGTTCTTGTCCAGACGCTTGTATTGGAAGGCCACGGTGGATCTCCTTGCTTCAGCGGGTTGGGAGTATCAGCGTAGGCAAGGATGGGGGGTGGGAGAGACCGTCAGTCGGCTTGCCTGTTCTGGCGTCCCCCATCACTTCACAAATTCCTGAACTGATTATTTGCCGCCAGCGATTTTTCCCCTCGCCCACCGCCACCAGAATCGCTTCACCACAATCACAATAAACCGTGAGGCCACTCCCGTGGACCAGACACTTCAAGTGCGGCAAGCCGCCGCCGACCTCGTCGCGGCGTTCGCCAGCAACGACACCGCCCGCTATTTCGCTTGCTTCAGCGAAGACGCCACCTTTCTGTTCCACACCTTGCCGTATCCGCTGTTGTCGCGTCGCGCCTATGAAGAGCTCTGGGCCCAGTGGCAGGCCGAGGGCTTTACCGTGCTTGCCTGCGAATCGGGCAACGCCCATGTAAGCCTGCAAGGCGACGTGGCTGTGTTCATGCACGATGTGGCCACGCGTATCCGCATCGGCGGTGAAGAGCACCCGTTGAGCGAGCGCGAGACCATCGTCTTCCGTCGCCATGGTGACCAGTGGCTGGCCTGCCACGAGCACCTGTCGGTCGTAACACCGGCCTGATCACCCTTTACGCGGCACTGCCGCCCTGCCATCGCACCCACAAAAAGGCCCGCGCACTGCGCTGGCTACAACAACCGCGCTGGAGCACCACCATGAGCCACTCGACCGGTATCGAGACCAACGGCGTCGAACAGATCCCCGCCGATCAACGCGACGCCTCCCCGCTAGACCTGTTCCGCCTGATCTTCGGCGGTGCCAATACCTTCGCTACCGCCGTACTGGGCAGCTTCCCGGTGCTTTTCGGGTTGTCTTTCCAGGCGGGTGTGTGGGCGATTCTGCTTGGCGTTGGCATCGGCGCGCTGATCCTTGCACCGATGGGGCTGTTCGGCGCGCTTAACGGCACCAACAACGCCGTTTCCTCGGGCGCGCACTTTGGCGTACACGGGCGCATCGTCGGCTCGTTCCTGTCGCTGCTCACGGCGGTTGCGTTTTTCTCGCTTTCGGTATGGAGCTCGGGCGATGCATTGGTCGGTGGTGCCAAGCGCCTGGCCGGCCTGCCAGAGACCGACCTGACCCTGGGCCTGGCCTACGGTGTGTTCGCGGTGCTGGTCCTGGTGGTATGCATCTTTGGCTTCCGCTTCATGCTGTGGGTCAACAAGATTGCCGTTTGGGCCTCGAGCCTGCTGTTCCTGCTGGGCATCGTCGCCTTTGCCGGGCCCTTCGATGCCGGCTACGCAGGCAGCGTCAACCTCGGCCAGGCAGGCTTTTGGGCTGCGTTCGTCGGCGCGGCGATCCTTGCCATGAGCAACCCGGTGTCGTTTGGCGCCTTCCTGGGTGACTGGTCACGCTACATTCCACGCGAAACCTCCAAGGCACGCATCATGCTGGCAGTGATCGCGGCACAGGGGGCGACGCTGATTCCGTTCCTGTTCGGCCTGTGTACGGCCACCCTGGTCGCCACCCAGGCGCCGGACTACATTGCCGCCAACAACTATGTCGGCGGCCTGCTGGCGGTAGCGCCAAGCTGGTTCTTCCTGCCGGTGTGCCTGATTGCGGTGATCGGCGGCATGTCCACCGGCACCACCGCGCTGTATGGCACCGGCCTGGACATGTCCAGCGTGTTCCCACGCTTGCTAAGCCGAGCCGGCGCCACCCTGCTGATCGGCGTGTTGGCGATCGGCTTCATCTTCATTGGCCGCTTCACCTTCAACCTCGTGCAGAGCGTATCGACCTTTGCCGTGCTGATCATTACCTGCACTAGCCCGTGGATGGTGATCATGATCCTTGGCCTGATTACCCGCCGCGGCTTCTACCACGCCGACGACCTGCAGGTATTCACCCGCGGCCAGCGTGGTGGCCACTACTGGTTCCTGCACGGCTGGAACTGGCGCGGCATGGGGGCGTGGATCCCCAGCGCGGCGGTTGGCCTGTGCTTCGTCAACCTGCCGGGGCAGTTCGTCGGCCCACTGGGCGACCTGGCGGGCGGCATCGACCTGAGCCTGCCGGTCACGCTGGGGCTGGCTGGCGTGCTGTACCTGCTGTTGCTCAACCTGTTCCCTGAACCTGCTGGCGTTTATGGCCCCCTGGGCCCGCGATGGGTGCGTTGCAAAAGCACCGCGCATACGCCTGTGACCACCGCCGAAATGGCCTGACTGGAAACCGACCATGACCACTTCCCACTATATCGCCGGCCATTGGGTCGAAGGCCAAGGCAGCGACTGCATCAGTGTCACCGACCCTGCGCTGGGGCAACCGTTCGCCGAGCTGATGGCCGCCAGCGTGAGCCAGGTCGACCAGGCCGTCGCCGCTGCCCGCAGCGCCCTGCCCGCCTGGAAAAGCACCTGCGCCAGTGAACGTGCCGCCTTCCTGCGTGGTTTTGCCGAACAGCTCGGGCAACGCCGTGAAGCGCTTGTCACCCTGCAGATGCGCAATAACGGCAAACCGCGTCACGAAGCGGAAATTGACCTGGATGACGCCATCGCCACCTTTGGCTATTACGCCGAGCTGGCCGAGCAGCTGCCATCGAAAAACCGCACTGTGCCGCTGGCCGCGCCGGGTTTCACCGCCCGCACCCGCCTTGAACCGGTGGGCGTGGTCGGCCTGATCGTGCCGTGGAACTTCCCGTTGGTGACCAGCGCCTGGAAACTTGCCCCGGCCCTGGCCGCCGGTTGCACCGTGGTGCTCAAGCCTTCAGAGGTCACCCCGCTGATCGAACAGGCCTACGGCCAGATCGCCGACGCCCTGGGCCTACCCGCCGGGGTGCTGAACATCGTCAACGGCAAGGCCGAGACCGGCGCCGCGCTGAGCAATCACAACGGCCTGGACAAGCTGTCCTTCACCGGTAGCAACAGCGTCGGCAGCCAGGTGATGCGCAGCGCGTCGGCGCAGTGCCGGCCGGTGACACTGGAACTGGGCGGCAAGTCGGCCATCGTGGTGTTCGATGATTGCGATGTCGACCAAGCGGTGGAATGGATTGTTGCCGGCATCACCTGGAACGCCGGCCAGATGTGTTCGGCCACATCGCGGCTGCTGGTGCAGGACGGCATTGCCGATGCACTGCTGCCGCGCTTGCAGGCGGCACTGGAAAACCTGCGGGTGGGTAATCCTTTGACCGAAGAGGTCGACATGGGTCCGCTGACCAGCCAGGCACAATGGCTGAAGGTAGCCAGCTACTTTGCCACGGCGCGGGAAGAAGGTTTGCAGTGCCTGGCTGGCGGCCATGCACTGGACCGTGAAGGCTGGTTCGTCAGCCCGACGCTGTATACCGATGTGCCGAAGGACAGCCGCCTGTGGACCGAGGAAATCTTTGGCCCGGTGCTCTGCGCACGGCGCTTTGCCAGCGAGGAACAGGCCATTGCCGAAGCCAATGACAGCCGCTTCGGGTTGGTAGCCACGGTGTGCTCCGCCGACTTGGAGCGCGCCGAGCGCGTGGCCGATGCGCTGGAGGTTGGTCATGTGTGGATCAACTCGGTGCAGGCGGTGTTCGTCGAAACGTCATGGGGGGGCACCAAGGGTAGCGGGATCGGCCGTGAGCTGGGGCCTTGGGGGTTGTCAGCCTATCAGTCGGTCAAGCATGTAACCCGCTGCCTGGGCTGATATCGCAAGGAGCCGCGTTATGGCACCGGCCCTGCCGGTGTTCGCGGGTAAACCCGCTCCTACACGACGGCCTGTGTCCAACCCTCGACGTGTGTCCACCACCAATCTGCGTAGGAGCGGGTTTACCCGCGAATACGGTGGCGGCGGCAACAGTGAACGGCGGGTGGAAATTGGCCAGCAGGCCTGGCCCTTTCGCGGGTAAACCCGTTCCTACACGACGACCTGTGTCCAACCACAGAGGTGTGTCCACCACCAATCTGCGTAGGA
>NZ_JBICJR010000072.1:0-29547 GCF_043103245.1 Pseudomonas sp. YQ_6 | reverse complement strand
CCGCTCCTACAAAGGGTGTGCACTGCCCTGTAGGAGCGGGTTTACCCGCGAAAGGGCCGGCCCAGGCAAGCATCACTATTTGGCGACCACAACACCCTCAGCCACCCTGGCCCGGGGCTTGCGAAACACCAGCACATTCCCCGCCATCACAGCCACCAAGCCGAGCAAGGCCGGCGCCGTCCATTGGTAACCCTCAGCCACCGCCGACACATTCAACGCCACCAACGGGAACAACACCGTGCAGTAAGCTGCCCGCTCCGGGCCCATGCGCCCGACCAAGGTCAGGTAGGCAGTAAAGGCAATCACCGACCCCGGCACCACCAGGTACAGCAGCGAACCGATATAGCGCGCATTCCACTCCATGCTGAACGGCACGCCGCTGACCACACAGAACACCGCCAGCATCACCGCCCCATAGACCATGCCCCAGGCATTGGTCGTCATCGGCTTGAGCCCGGCCTTCTGCTGCATGCTCGACAGCATGTTGCCGGCCGAGAAGCACAGCGTGCCGAACAGGGCTAAACCAAGGCCGTACAGGGTTTCGCGGCTGGCTGCGTGATGCGACAGCTCCGGCCAGAACAGCAGGCCCAGGCCAAGCAAGCCCAAGGCACCACCGCCAAGCACATTGCTGGCGATTTTCTGGCCGAAGAAAATGCGAGCGTTAAGCGCGTTCCACAGTGTCGCGGTGGAGAACACCACCGCGATCAGGCCGCTGGCGATCCACTGGCTGGCGCTGAGGAAGCAGATGAAGTTGACGCAGAACAGGCACAGGCCCTGGGCCAGGCAGATCTGGTGGCCACGGCGGTTCATGGGTTGCAGCCGGCGGGTAATCAACAGGAAAGCAAACAGGATCAGGCCGGCCAGGGCGAACCGGTAGACGATCGACACCGGGATCGCGACCACGCCTAGCTGGAGTTTCAGGGCGATCCAGGTGGTGCCCCAGATCAGGACGGTGAGCAGGTAGAGTGACAGGTTCATGGTGGCGGTTCCTTGGGCCTTTGGAAATCGGTGCCCGGCGCTTCGCGGGTAAACCCGCTCCTACAGGGATCACCAGTGTTCTTTCGATCGGCCTCTGTCTGCTTGCACGAACTTGCGCTTTTCTTGCGCCGGTAGCTGTCACTCGATCCAGGGCGCAGTAGGATGGCAGGCAGGAGGACCCGCCAATGACGCCACTCACCCAGTTGCAAGTGTTCAACGCCATGCATGCCTCGCCCAACGCCAGGCTGGAGCTGAGCGCGCACCTGGGCGACGGACTGGCGGCGGCGTTGTGGAGCAACCGTGACGATGCGCGCGACTACCAGGCGCCTAGCCATCACACCCTGTCGTGCTACATCGCCGACGGCACCGGCACCTTCCGCCGCCAGCGCCCGGCCGACAAAGGTGCGCCCGACAAGCTGTGCGTGATGCCGGCCGGGCAGGAATCGAACTGGGTCGTCAATGGCGCGATCCGCCTGGCACACCTGTATGTCAGCGAGGCGCAGTTCGCCTTGGGCTGTGTGCGCCTGCTCGACCGGGAACCGCGCGAGCTGCAACTGCAGGAAGCGACCTTTCTGGACGACCCGCAGCAGGCTGCCCGCTTTCGTCAACTGATCCAGCTGGACTGGGACGAGCCCGGCGAGCGCCTGCTGGCCAGCAGCCTGGCGCACGAGATCGTTGACCATGCGCTGCTCAGCCAGGTCGGGTTGCGCCAAGGCCTGCGCCTGAAAGGCGGGCTGGCGCCAAACCTGCGCCGGCAGCTGGTCGACTACCTCGAGGCACACCTGGACCAGCCCATCACCCTGGACGAGCTGGCGCTGCGCTGCAATCTGTCCGCATACCACTTTGCGCGCATGTTCCGCGCCAGTTTCGGGCTCCCGCCGCATCAGTATCTGCTGGCCCGGCGGCTGCACCGGGCATGCCAGCTGTTGCGGCTGGGCGTGTTACCGCTGGGGGAAATTGCCTTGTTGTGCGGGTTTGCCAGTGCCAGCCATTTCAGCAACCGGTTTCGCCAAGCCCTGGGGGCCACACCTGGCGAATACCGCAAGGCCTTTTTCACCTGAAACCGCGCCCGCTCTGCGGCCCCATTTGCCTAGAACTCGAAGGTGCTCGACAAACTTACCTGCCGCGCATCGCCAATCGCCACAAAGTACTGGTTCACCGCCGAGCTGTAATACACCTTGTCGAACAGGTTCTTCACGTTCAGTTGCAGGCGCACGTTGTGTTCGTCGAGTTTGGTTTCATAAGTGGCAAATGCATCGGCAACGGTATAGCTCGGCAGGTCGAAGGTGTTGGTCGCGTTACCCGAACGTTCGCCCACATAACGGGCGCCGGCACCGAAGCGCAGCCGGTCACCCCCAAACAGGCTGCCAAAGTCATACACCGCCGACAGCGAGCCGCTGTGCCGGGCCACGTTCTGCAGGCGATTGCCCTGAAGATCAGGGTCCTTGGTTACCTTGGCATCGGTCAGTGCATAGCTGCCGATCAGGCTCCAGCGCTCGCTGAGCTGGCCGGTCACGTCGAGTTCCACACCGCGTGAACTGACTTCACCCGCATTGCTGTAGACCGTCTCGCGGGTGACGGCGTCAAAGTTCGAGACCAGTACATTGCGCTTGGTGATATCGAACAATGCCAGGGTGCCTGTGATGCGGCCTGGCATGTCGAGCTTGGCGCCCAGCTCCCACGACTTGCCCTCCTCAGGTGCCACCGAGGAGTCGAGCACGACATTGCCGGTCAGCGGCGCGATGGTCGAGTTGGGCTTGAACGACTCGCTGTAGCTGCCATAGAACGAGAGCTGGTCGTCGACTTTGTAAACGATACCGGCGTGGGGCACCCAAGCCTGGCCACTGATGTCGGTATTGGCCTTGAACGGGCGACCGCGGCCAGCGTACTGGTCGTACTGCTGGAAACGCGCACCTGCTACAAGGATCCAGTGCTCATCGAGGTGCAGCGCGTCCTGCACGAACAGCGCATCGGTGCGCAGCTTGTCGGTCTGGTCGCTATCGCTGGCTCGCACGTTGGTGCCCTCCACTTCCTGTCCGTAGACCGGGTCCAGATAACTGAACGTGGACTGTGGTGCCTGGCGAATCAGGTCACCGCGAAAGATCTTGCGGTCTTCATGGTCGATGCCGAACAGCAGGTCATGCTGCATCCCCGCCAGCTCGACATTGCCATTGAGACTCAGGGTCACGAACTGGTCACGGCTCATGGCGTTGTGGGTGCCGTCGATGCTGCGTGTCAGCGTGCCTTGGGTTTCGTTGACGCCGGTCACGCGAACCTGGCTGGCATCGTAGGTCTCACGATTGAAGCTGTAGCCGAAGTGCAGCTTCCAGTCATCGGCCAGCTGATGGTCGACTTCCAGGCGATACAGGTCGGAGCGCCCTTCCATGTCGTTGAACGGCTCGTCTAGGCGGCGCGTGGCAGGGATGTTCAGCGGGTGGCCGTTGTTGCCGAACGCGGTGCCACGGTCGAACGGATAGAGAAATTCACGATGCTCGTAGGCCAGCACCACCTGGGTGTCTTCGCCCAGCCAGGCCAGCGACGGCGCCACCAGCGATTCGCGGTGCACGCCGTAGTTGCGCCAGTAGTCCTCGTCTTCGTGGTCGACGACCAGGCGGTAGGCGAAGTTGCTGTCACCCAGTGCGCCCGTGCTGTCGAGCCCGCCACCGCTGCCGTTCTTGCCGCTGCCATAGGTCGAGCCGCGCACGGTCAGGGCGTTGTACTGCTGCAACTGCGGACGCTTGCTGACCACGTTGATGACCCCACCCGGGTCCTGGATACCGTACAGCAGCGAAGCAGGGCCCTTGAGCACTTCGACGCGCTCGGTGCTGGCGTTGAGGTTGCGACCCTGCACCACGGGCATGCCATCGCGCATGATCGAGCCGTCGCGGTTGTCGCCGAAGCCACGTTTCATCACCGTGTCGGATGTGCCGCCGAAGTTGTTGCCCTGGGTAATGCCGCTGACGTTGGCCAGGGCGTCATCAAGGTTGCGCGGGGCCTGATCGCGGATGACCTGGGCCGGTACCACGTTGATCGCCTGGGGGATGTCCTGGTTCGGGCCCTGCCCGCGCATGATCGAAGCGCTGGCCGGGGGCTGGTAGCTGTAGTCGTCCAGTTGCGAGGTCACGGTGGTGGCCTGCAGGCTGAGGGCTCCGGAGGTGTCTGCAGGTTCGAGGGTCAGGGTACGTGCGTCGACGCGGCGCCAGGCCAGCCCAGCGTTGCCCAGCAGTTGTTGCAGCGCCTGCTCGGCGCTGAACCGACCATTCAGCGCTGGCGCTTGCACGCCCGGCAGCTCCAGGGTGTAGACCACGCTCTGGCCAGTGGTACGGCTGAAGGCGTTCAGGGCCTGGGCCAAGGGTTGGGCCGGCTGGGCGAAGGCATAGGCCTGCAGCTGCTCGGCGGCGCTTGCCAGGGGGGCGACAGCGAAGGCCGGGAGCGCAGCAAGGCCGAACCAGAGAGGGACGCAACGCGAGGAGAACTTCATGGACGCTGACCTGTGAGAGGGTGATTACTGCGAATGAATCGCACTTTCACTCATTACACGGATGCCACGTGCTGTTACCTCACCCGTTGCCTGAAATATTTTTTGCTGTGCCGGCCTCTTCGCGGGTAAACCCGCTCCTACAGGGGGGCGCGCGACCATTACACGGAGGCCACCTGCTGTTACTTCACCTGTTGCCTGAGAATATTTTTGCTGTGCCGGCCTCTTCGCGGGTGAACCCGCTCCTACAGGGGGGCGCTGTAGGGGCGGGTTTACCCGTGAAGAGGCCGGCACAGGCAACTACCGAATCAGCGTCAAACGCCCCAACACGGTCTGCCGCGAGAAACCCATCACCTTGCCCAGCGAATCCAGCGCCAGCAGCGGCTCGGCCACCGGGAAACTGCCGCTGACCTTGCGCTGCCCCAGGTCACCATCGAGCAACAGGATACGCCCCGGGTAATAACGCCCAAGGTCATCTATCACCTGCGCCAGCGGCACCTGGTAATAGTTCAGCCACCCCTGGCGCCAGGCCAGGCGGTTGTCACTGTCCACAGCCAAGGTGTCGCCTACCCTGCCTGCGCTGTAGGCCACCTGCTGGTTGGCTGTCAGTTCTCGCGCCAAAGTGCGCTGCGCGGGGCTGACACCCACACGCCCGCTACGCACCGTCACCTGGGCGCCTTCGCTTTGCTCACGCACCTCGAACTGGGTGCCAAGCACCCGCACTTCGCCGCCGGCAGCTTCCACCAGGAACGGCTCACCGGTATGCGTAACCTCGAAGAACGCCGCGCCATGCAGCAACCGCACACGGCGCTCACCCTGGGCGAAATCGACCGCAATGGCGCTACCTGCATCAAGCGTCACCTGTGACTGGTCGGCCAAGGTCACCTGGCGAATCTGCCCGGCACTGCGGTAGTCCGCCTGCAGGTCCTGCAACCAGTACCCTGGGTGCCAACCACCAGCGACGCCCACGGCCAGCACCAGGCAGGCTGCCAACGCCAGCCCTGCCACCCGCCGCCAGCCGCCACGAGCGGGTGGTCTGGCCATGGCATCGAGGTAGCGCTGCAGGGCGTCCTGTTCCTCGTCCGCCAGCCGCGCCGCCGGGGCGGCGCTTTTCTGCCACAGCACCTGGGCCTGTTCATAAGCTGCCCGGTGCGCGGGGTCGGCCAGCAACCAGCGCTTGAATGCCGCCCCTTCGGCTTGCCCGGGTTGCTCGTTGATCCGGTTGAGCCATCGCAGGGCAGCCTGAAACTGCGCTTCGGTGATCGGCGGTAAACGGCTCATCGACGGGCGCTCCCTGGCCGGCGTGGGGTGGACGCGGGCTCGGCAACACTCGCCTTGCACGCTTCAAGGGCGCGCATCATATGCTTTTCCACGGCGCTCTGTGACAGCTGCATGGCTTTGGCGATCTCGCTGTACTTGCAGCCGTGAATGCGGTTGAGCAGGAAGATCTGCCGGGTGCGCTCGGGCAAGGCACGCAAGGTGGCCTCGATACGCTGCAAGTCGTGGTCGACCTCCACGGCCTGTTCAGGGGCCTGGGCCAGGCTCGCCTCGCTCACCGGCACAGCGGCTTCGGCCACGCGTTCGCGGCTACTTTCGCTGCGCAGGTGGTCTATGGCCAGGTTGCCCGCGCAACGCAGCAGGTATGTGTCCAGCGCCTCGACCTTGACCTCGGGGCGACGCCAGAAACGCAGGAACAACTCCTGGACCAGGTCCGAAGCGGTGGCGCGGCAGCCGACTCGACGATTCACCAGCGCCTCCATACGCGCACGCTGGGCCTGGAACACCTGGACGAAACGTGCACGTGCGCCTGCGCTGTCAGCGTGAGGCTCGATGATATCCCCTGGCTCGCTCACGGGGGTCACACGGCAAACACGGCGAGCATCGGGCCCAGCACCACGCTGGCGGCGGCCAGGCCCAGCAGCAGACGAGGCTGGTACGGCAGGCCGAACACCCACAGTGTTACCCCGGCCATCATCACCGCGGTCCACTCCACCAGGCCGAGGGCCCAGCCACGCTGGTGCACGCTGAGCACCAGCGACAGTATCAGCAGCAGCCAACCTGCGACACGCAACAGGTGCAAGTGGCGCGGGCGCGGCTTGCGCCCGAGCAAGTCGCTGAAGTGCTTTTCCATCGCCAGGCACAGGGCAACGAAGCCTGCAAAGGCGATCAGTGCATTACCCAGCATCAGCTCGCCCCCACCGTTTCAACGCTCGGCTTTTTTGTCGCACGCGCGGCGCGCTTGGCTACGGGCGTGGGGCTGGCCAGCATCTTGCGGGCCAGCCAGGCCAGAAACAGGCCGGTCCCCAGGGCTGTCAGGTCGAAGCCGGCCATGGCCCAGTCGCCCTCCGGTACCGAATGGTTCAAGCCCCTGCCAGTCGTCAGGCCATTGAGCAACGGCAGCAGGGCGAAGGCCAGCGCCCCCAGCGCGAGTTGCTCGCCCCAGGCCTTGCGCCCGCTACGCAGCACGGCGTGCACCAGCGACAGGCCCCAGGCGATGAAGAAAGCACTGACCTCCCAGTCGGCCCGGCCTTCGACAGCCAAGGGCACCAGGCGGTTGGCCCAGAAGAAGCCCGCCACCGCCAGCAACAAGCCACTCATGCTGGCAATATTGAGCACTTCGACCAGGCGCAGCTCACCTGGCATATGTCCGTTTTTGGCGTGCTTGAGCTGGCGCTTGCCCAACCACATCACCAACCCGGTACCAATCACCGCAGTACCGGCCACGCCAAAGAAGAAGTACAGCCAGCGCAGCCAAGGCCCGGCAAAGTTACCCATGTGCAGGCCGGCAAAACTGAAGGCGGTCATCATTACCCCGCTCTCTGGCTTGCCCTGGCCCAACAGCGCACCACTGGCCCCATCGAATGTCCAGTTGGCACTGCGCCGATAAGCCACGTGGTCGGCTGCCGATTGGGTGAAGGTGACGCGGGCATTGCTGTCGCCCGGGTTCTGCACCTGGATGTTGCCGACACGTGCCCCCGGCTGCAACTCCTGCACCTTGGCATACAGGTTCGGCAGCGCTACCAGCGGCGTGGCCACCTGGGCCGCCTTGGGCGCATCGTTGCGGCCAAACAGGTCGTTGAAGTACTTGCCGGTATCGTTGCCGTAGCTGGCCATGATGCCCGCCGGCATCACCATGTACATGAATAGCACCAGGCTGCTGTAGCTGATCATCAGGTGAAACGGCAGCACCAGCACGCCGATGGCGTTGTGCCCGTCCAACCAGGAACGCTGCCCCTTGCCAGGGCGGAAGGTGAAGAACTCCTTGAAGATCTTCTTGTGGGTAATGATGCCGGTGACCAACCCCAGCAGCATGATGAAAGCGCAGAACGTCGAGAGCCAACGGCCAACCGGGTAAGGCATCTGAAGCTGGAAGTGAAAGCGGTAGAAGAACTCACCACCGCGGCTGTCACGTGCTTCCACCGGCTGGCCGGTCTGGGTATCGAGGGTTTTCCTGACGAAGCCACGCGGGCCGCCACTGGGGTCGCGGTAGCCCACACTCAAGGCGGCCTCCCGCTCGTTCGGCATGCGAATGAACCAGGTACTCGAATGCCCTGCATTGTCCTGCAGGTAACGTTGAGCGACAGCAAGGCTATTGATCGGGTCCAGGGCATGGCTGCGCACTTCAGGTTGCGACCAATGAGTGATTTCTTCCTTGAAGTACGACAGCGTGCCGGTAAGGAAGATGGCGAACAACAGCCAGCCGAAGATCAGGCCGGTCCAGGTGTGCAGCCAGGCCATGGCCTGGCGGAAGCCTTCTTTCATGGGTTTTTCATCCAGTAGGCAACGCCGCTGATCACGCCCAGCAGCAGGCTTGGCGCCAATACGCCCAACCAGGCACGCCAGGCGCTGCGGCAGGCGAAACACCAGATGAACGCCAGCAGGTAGAAGACGAACGACATCAGCAGGCCGGTGAGCGTGGCATCGACCTTGGGCAGTGGCGCCAGCAAGGCAATACAGACGCTGGCCATCGACGCCAGCAAGTAGCCGCCCAACAGCGCGGCCAGGCTACGGGATGTCACGGCCAGGCGATAGCTGAGGGGAAGGCCGGCGGTTTTGCGCGTCATGGCGGGGTCCGGGCGTTTTAAAGGCTGCAATAATAATGATTTCAATTCTCATAAGCAAAGCCCAGAACCCGCCAGCCGATTGGCCGACGGAGCGGCATGCCGCAGTCAGCCAATCTGCAACAAGAAATTTATTTTCAAAAAGGGCTTGAATTCATTCCGCAGTTGCCTGACCTTAGAGTCAAGAGGCGCAGAAATTCCAAGGGTCTCAAGGGCCTAGGCGCGTCTCCATGCGAGCAAGCTGAATAAGGATTGAATCATGCAAATCCAGGTCAACAGCAGCAACGATTTCGACGGTAACGCCCGGCTCGACCAGTGGGTCCGCAGCACACTGCAGAACTCGCTGGAACGTTACGAAGAAGACCTCACCCGCATCGAGGTTCACCTGCGCGACGAGAACGGCGTCAAGCCCGGACCGCATGACAAACGCTGCCAGATGGAGGCTCGCCCGAAAGGCCACCAACCGATTTCCGTGACCCACACCGCCAGTTCGCTGGACCAGGCAGTCGACGGTGCCGCCACCAAGCTCAATCACGCGCTGGAACACTTCTACGGCAAGCTGCGCAGCAAGCGCGGCGCCTTGGAACTGAGTGACCCGGACGCCTGATCGGCAATGCAAAACGCCCGGCCTTGAGCCGGGCGTTTTCGTTTGTGCCGATCAATGGCGCTGAACCAACGTGCGAACGTCCCGGTCAACCTCTGCATTCCCTTAACGCAGAAGTAAGACCATGAACAACCCATTCGAACGAATCAGTGCTGCATTCGCCCCCGAATACCGGGTGAACCTGAGCATTGCCAACCTCGACGGCAGCATCATGCTGACCCTGTCCGACGACGCTGGCGTGGTCGCCAAGCGCCTCATCACACAGGCCCAGCGCAACGACCCGGTGCGCCTGCAGCGGGTGATCGACAGCATCCGCCTGGGTCTTGCGATCGAACTCAGCCAGAACCCCCTGCAAGTGCTGGCCGCGCTGACCCGTGACGCCCGCCACGAGCCGCGCCATTTCGTTGCCAACTGAGGGCTACTTGCCCTCCTCCACTGCCTTGCCGTTGGCGTCCAGCACCTTGGTCGAGGGGTAGCGGTACGACGCGTAGCGCACCACCAGGATCGAGAACGCCAGCAGCAGGATGCCGCCGCACAGGTACAGCAGCCCTTCATCCGGTGCCTTGTGGTGCGAAACATCGCCGATCAGCAGGCGAGTGAGTGCGGTGATTGCCACGTACAGCAGGAAGCGGATCGGCATGTGGTTGGTCTTGAAGTAGATCCCCACCATCGCCCCCAGCTCCAGGTAGATGAACAACAGCAGGATGTCATCGACACTGATCCCGCCCTTGCCCAGCATGTCCAGGAACGTCACCACTGCCGCGTAGGCGGTGATGGCGCCAATGCCGAACAGCGCCAGGTAATGGAACGCCTCGACGCACAGGTTGCCCAGCGAGTCGGCCGAGCCGTGCAGGCCCTTGCGCAGTTTTTCTGCCCATTTGATGTTCACGATGTTCCATTCCCCGATACGTCTTTAAGGATGATGCGTCGCTGATGTGACGCTTGTGCCATGCAGTTAAAGGGCCAAGCCCCTGTCTTGGAAGGCGACCGATTGCCGCAAGGCACCTTGAGGCGTGGCACGATGCATGAACTGGAGGCGCTGCGGGCTCTGCTTGAGTCGGCACTGGTTCAGGTGCAGATGCCCGCTGAGCCCAGGACTTCGCACTAAGGCTGGTTAATGTGACGAAAGGGCCGGACCTGCCGACCAATATCCCGCGGTCATTCACCGTCGAACCCGCCACCGCATTCGTCAATCGGTGGTGTCGCCAAAAACTGAGCTGCGCCCCGGATGTTGGATTTTATGTCCAACATCCGGGGCGCAGCTCAAACCCGTTGTAGGAGCGGGTTCACCCGCGAATAGGCCGGACCTGCCGGCCAATATCTCCCGGTCATTCACCGTCGCAGCCGCCACCCCATTCCCGGGCAAGCCCGTTCCTACATCCGTTTCTAGAAAATGGTTCCTGGCAAAGGCGCACCCGCAGCGCTCGGTCTATGCCACGCTACAATTTCTGCTTGCGAACCAACCGGCATTGCCATTACTGTATATAGATACAGTAAATCGCAACGCAACCAGCAAAAAGGCATAGAGGTGATGAATGGCCGTCGAAGTGGTGTACCGCAGCAGCCGCGACCCGGAGCGCTTGTTCATGGATAAGGCCGAAGCAGACCGTCACGACAAGATGCTCGAACTGGCCGAGCGCCTGGCCGAAGTGCTGCACAAGGCGGTGCCGTCGCTGAGCGAGCAACAGGTCGAGGAAGCCGGTATCTACATGGCGAAGAACCGCGATGTGTTCGCCCGGGCGTTCAAAAACCAGCCGGATGCGTTGGCCGAACTGCTTGAGGGTACTGCTGCCGAGTGATATCGCTGGAGGTGTGCGGGTTCACCCGCGAAGTGGCCCACCCCATCATCAACCTTCAGCCATACAACAACCGCTCCGCCAACATCTGCGCCACCCTTGCCGGCGAACGCTTCTCCGCCTGCGCATGGCCAAACACTTCGGTCAGCCGTGAAGGGATCCGCGCCAGGTGCGCAGTAATGGTGCGCTGGTCTTCGCCACGGTGGGTGAGTGCTACATAGATCAGCCCACCGGCATTGATCACGTAGTCAGGTGCATACAATATACCGCGCGACTCCAGCTGGTCCGCCACCTGCAAGGTGGTCAGCTGGTTGTTGGCCGCCCCCGCGACTGCCGCACAACGCAGTTGCATCACGCTCTGCCCGTTCAGTACCGGGCCCACGCCGCAGGGTGCAAAGATATCGCAAGGGGTACTGATCAACGCATCGTTGGTCACCGGTTTGGCATCGAACTGCTCCATCGCCAGTCGCACACGCCCCGGATCCAGGTCGCTGACCAGCAGCTCCGCGCCCACCGCATGCAATTGCTCCGCCAGTGCATAACCGACATTGCCCAATCCCTGCACCGCTACCCGCAAGCCTCTCAGGTCATCGCTGCCCAGCCGGAACGAGGTTGTGGCACGTATGCCCGCGAACACCCCCATCGCCGCATGTGGCGATGGGTCGCCCGACGCAGTGGTGCTGGTCACGTAGGGCGTGCTGTGGGCAATGCAGTCCATGTCCAAGGTAGAGGTGCCACTGTCCACGGCGATAATGAAGCGCCCATGCAAGGTATCGATGAAGCGGCCAAAGGCCTCGAACAGCGCGGCGCGGTTTTCCACATGCGGGTTGCGCATGATCACCGCTTTGCCACCTCCCATCGGCAAGCCGGCCAGTGCTGCCTTGTAGCTCATGCCCTGGGCCAGGCGAATCGCGTCAGTCATGGCGCTTTCGTCATCGGCGTACGGCAGGTAGCGGCACCCCCCCATGGCCGGGCCCAAATGCTCACTGTGGATTGCCACAACGGCTTTCAGGCCCGTAGGCGGGTCATTGAACAGGTGCAGTGACTGGGTACGGGTGCTTTGCATCAGCGCGAACATCGACCGGCTCCCCTGCGAGGTGCTCCTTCCAGTATAGGCACGGCCTCGGCGTTGACGCCGCCGCCGGACCACTGGACGAAACCACGCGCCACGGCTAATACTCAAACGTGTGTGGAGATGCCCCATGAAGCCACGTCAAGCCTGCCTGGCCTGCCTGGAACGCGAGCCTGTCGACCTGCTGGAAGCCGCATTGTGGATTGCCGCCGAGCACGATCCTGGTGTCGAGCCCGCGGCCAGCCTTGCTGCGCTGCACGACCTGCAGCGCGAGATAAGCGCCAACCTGCCGATGCTTCCCCTATGCGAACTGGCCCAGCCATTGCTGCGCCAGCTCAATGCGCTGGGCTTTCAGCAGGATGAATATCACCCCCTGCGCCCCCATGCGGCGATGATGGACAAGGTACTGCAGCGCCGCCGCGGCCAACCACTGACCCTGGCCATCCTCGCGTTGGAACTGGCCAGGCGCCTGTCCATACCGCTGGAGGGTGTGGGCTTCCCTGGCCATTTCCTGCTGCGCGTGCCGGGTGCCGACCACCTGCTCGATCCCTGTGGCGGCCGGCGCCTATACCCCAGCGACTGCCGAGAATTGCTGGCGCGCCAGTTCGGCCCGCACCTGGCGCTGACAGCCGAGCACCTTCGCAGCGCCAGCCCGCTGCAGATACTGCAACGCCTGTCACGCAACCTGCGCCAACTGCACATCAGTAACGATAACCACCTGGCGGCGTTGATCGATGCAGAGCGGATCATGCTGTTGGGCCCAGTGCAGGTGAGCGACTACATGACCCGCGCCTCGCTCTACCATCATCTGGATTGCCCGCAGGCCGAGCGCTTCGACCTGGAGCATGCATTGCTGCTGACGGAAGACCCGGTCCAGCGCCTGAAGCTGTCCGAGCGAATCGGCAAGCTTCCGGCGGCGAACCGTTCACTTCACTGAGCCGGGCTGTCCGGCTGCTGGGCGGGGTGGGCCTTGGCGAACGCCGGGTGCGCGGCCGCCAGTGCGGCAACCCGCAGGATGCGCGGGAAGCTGGCGAGGTCGATGTTGAAGCGTTCGGCCGCATACAACTGCGGGATCAGATACACATCCGCCAGCCCAGGCGTGTCGCCAAAGCAGAAACCGTGATCGCCAATCAGTTGCTCCACTGCCGCGAGCCCTTGGCTGATCCAGTGGCCGATCCACTGGTTGACCTGCCCCTCATCCTGACCGGCCTGGCGCAGCCGGTTGAGCACACTGACGTTGTGCAGCGGATGAATGTCGCAACCAATGATGGCCGCCACCCCACGTACCTTGGCCCGTGCCTCGGCTGTGGCCGGCAGCAACGCAGGCTGTGGATAAACCTCTTCCAGGTACTCGATGATCGCCGGCGACTGCACCAGCACCTCACCACCGTCGGTGCGCAAGGCCGGTACGCGGCCCTGCGGGTTGACGGCTACATAGCCCTCGCTGCGCTGCTCACCCTGCAGCAGGTTGACCGGCAGGGACTGGTAAGCCAGCCCCTTCAGTGCCAGGGCAATGCGCACCCGGTAGGACGAGGTGGAACGGTAATAGGTGTACAGCTCCATACCCCTGCCTCCTCAGTTGGCTGCGATGACCGTGCCGCGGCATTCACCGAAACCGATGCTGGCTACGCCGTCACGTGTGCAACGGGCACGCAGGATGATTTCGTCGCCGTCTTCGAGGAATTTGCGCACCTCGCCGCTGGCCAGCTCGACCGGCAGTTTGCCGCCTTCGGTGATCTCCAGCAGGCTACCGAACGATCCCGGCGTGGCGCCCGACAGCGTGCCCGAACCGAACAGGTCACCTGGCTGCAACTGGCAGCCGTTGACGCTGTGATGCGCCACCAGCTGCGCCACGGTCCAGTACATGCTGCGGGTGTTGCTCAGGGTCAGGCGGTGCGGGGCAATGCCCTGCTCACGCATGCGCTCGGTCAGCAGCAGCACTTCGAGTTCGATATCGAATGCACCACTGGCCTGGTCGCGCTTGTCCAGCAGGTACGATAGCGGCTGCGGGTCACCTTCGGGGCGTGCCGGCTGAGCACAGCGGAACGGCTCCAACGCTTCGGCGGTGACCACCCAGGGCGAAATGGTGGTGATGAAGCTCTTGGACAGAAACGGCCCCAGTGGCTGGTATTCCCAAGCCTGGATATCGCGCGCCGACCAATCGTTGAGCAGGCACAGGCCGGCTACGTGCTCGGCGGCATCGCCTACCGGAATCGCCTGGCCCATGTCGTTGCCCTGGCCGATCCAGATACCCAGCTCCAGTTCGTAGTCCAGGCGAGCGCAAGGGCCGAAGCTCGGCTCGGTGTGCCCGGCCGGCAGGGTCTGGCCCTTGGGCCGGCGCACGTCGGTGCCGGACGGCCGGATGGTGGAGGCGCGGCCGTGATAACCGATCGGCACGTACTTGTAGTTGGGCAGCAGTGGGTTGTCGGGGCGGAACAGTTTGCCCACGTTCTTCGCATGCTCGATGCCAACGTAGAAATCGGTGTAGTCACCGATCTGCGCCGGCACGTGCAACTGGCATTCACTGGCCAGGAACAACGCCGGCTTCAAGGCCGCCTGGTGTTCGCTGTGCTCATCGAGCAGCACCTGCAAGCGCTCGCGCAGGGCTACGCGGGCATTGCGGCCCAAAGCGAAGAAGGCGTTCAAAGCCCCGCCGCGGGTGGCTTCAACGGCGGCCTTGGCCGCCCCGTCGAACAGGCCGGCGGCCAGCACCGCCTCCAGGTCGAGGATCGCGTCGCCGATCGCCACGCCACAGCGCCTGGCTTCACCCGGCCGGCTGAAGATGCCCAAGGGCAGGTTCTGCAGCGGGAAGTCGCTGTGCCCGTTGGCGTGCTCGACCCAACTACGGGCATTGGCAGAGTGGTTCATGGGTTATCTCCGGTTCGGGTTGAAGGTGCTCGGCAAAGTCGCCCAGCAACTATCGTAGTCGGCCTGCAATTGCGGGCATTCAAGGGCTTGCAGGCTCGGGCGCAACACTTGGCTGGTCTCGAACATGAAGGCCATGGTGTTGTCGATCTTGTGCGGCGCCAGGTCAGCGGCAATGGCCTTTTCACAGGTTTCGGCGTCGGGGCCATGGGCACTCATCACCCCGTGCAACGACGCACCACCCGGCAGGAAGCCCTCAGCCTTGGCGTCGTAGGCGCCATTGATCAGGCCCATGAACTCGTTCATCAGGTTGCGGTGGAACCATGGCGGACGGAAGGTGTTCTCGGCCACCATCCAGCGTGGCGGGAAAATCACGAAGTCCATGTTGGCCATGCCATGCACGCTGGTTGGCGAGGTGAGCACGGTGAAAATCGAGGGGTCCGGGTGGTCAAAGCTGACCGTGCCGATGGTGTTGAAGCGGCGCAGGTCATACTTGTACGGCACGTTGCTGCCATGCCAGGCCACAACGTCCAGTGGCGAGTGCTGCAGCTCGCAGGCCCAGTGCTCACCCAGGAACTTCTGTACCAGTTGCACCGGGCCTTCGGCTTCTTCGTAGTGGGCCACAGGCGTGAGGAAGTCACGGGGGTTGGCCAGGCCGTTGCTGCCGATCGGGCCCAGGTCCGGGAGGCGCAGCGGCGCACCGTGGTTTTCCGCGATGTAGCCACGTGCCTGGCCGTCGAGCAATTCGACGCGGAACTTCATGCCACGCGGGATCACCGCAATTTCCAACGGTTCGACCTCCATCACGCCCAGCTCGGTGGCGATACGCAGGCGGCCCTGTTCCGGCACCAGCAGTAGCTCACCGTCAGCGTTGAAGAACACCCGTTCCATGGACCGGTTGGCGCAGTAGATGTAGATGCTCACGCCAGCGGGTTTTTCCGCTGCGGCGTTGGCAGCCATGGGCAGCCATCCTTCGATGAAATCGGTCGGTTCAGCAGGAATCGGCTGCGGGCTCCAGCGCAGGCGGTTGGGGTTGATGCCACCCAGTGGCCCGCCGAGCGGCTGGCGCGCCAGGCGCTCGAAGCGTGGGTGCAAGGCAGAAGGGCGAATGCGGTACAGCCAGGTACGGCGCAGCTCGCTGCGGGCCATGGTGAACGCCGTGCCCGACAGCAGCTCGGCATACAGGCCATACGGGGCCTTCTGCGGGGAGTTCTGCCCGACAGGCAGCGCCCCGGGCAATGCTTCGCTGGCGAATTCGTTGCCGAAGCCGCTCAGGTAGTGAAGGTCGGGCGACGTGTCGCGGTTCATCGATGCCTCCGGGTTTTGTTTTTATCGTAATCAGATTACGAATAACGTAATTTGCTCCGTTCAAGGCGTCAAGCTATAAAGGCGACACGATAAACCCGGAACCTCCCCTCCCATGGCCAAAGCCAGCTCCCCCACCGACACCGGCAAGCAGAAGGTCCGCTCGGCGGAAGTCGGCACCGACATCCTCAAGGCCCTCGCCGAACTCTCACCCTCGACGTCACTATCACGCCTGGCCGAGCACGTGCAGATGCCTGCGAGCAAAGTGCATCGCTACCTGCAGGCGCTGATCGCCAGTGGTTTTGCCGAACAGGATGCGGCCACCAACCATTACGGGCTGGGGCGTGAGGCACTGCGGGTGGGGCTGGCGGCGCTGGGCAGCATCGATGTGCTCAAGGTGGCGGCAATGCCGTTGTCGCAGTTGCGAGATGAGCTCAACGAAAGCTGCTTCATCGCTGTGTGGGGCAATCAGGGGGCCACGGTGGTAAGCATCGAACCTGCCGTGCGCGCAGTCACCGTGGTGACGCAGATCGGTTCGGTGCTGCCGTTGCTCAGTTCGTCCACCGGGCTGGTATTCGCCGCCTACCTGCCCGAGCGAGAAACCCAGGAGCTGCGCGACAGGGAACTGGCCGCGTTGCAACAAACCGCCAGTGACTACCACACACTGCTGGCCGGCATCCGCGAACAGGGCCTGCACCATGTGCATGGCCTGCTGATGCCGGGGGTGGATGCGCTGTCGGCGCCGGTATTCAACGCCATGGGGCAGATCGCCGCAGTGATGACCGTGGTCGGGCCGACGTCGATCTTCCATGCCGATGAACATGGGCCGGCGGCGCAGCGCCTGCTCACGGCCGCACGAACCGTGAGCTGGCGCATGGGTTACGCGGGCAACCCACACTGCGCCTCGACGTCTTGTGTTTCCTCCTCGACGAGCCAGAGCAGTTCCTGAGAGAAGCCGTCATAAAGGGCGGGTGCCACCTCGCTCACCAAATCGCTGTAGTCATCGCATAGCCGCCCGATCACACGCGAGAAGGCCGTGGGCTGCGACACCTCTGCCCGGGAAAGTACGGTGATGTATTTCTGCGCGGCACCGAACAGCCGCGCCAAAACCCCCGTGGAAGCCACCGTTCCTGCAACCCCCGCCGCGAACGACAGCAAGGCGGCAGAGCGGTCGCCATCGCTCCACGCGATGGCCCCGGTGACAAAGGACCTGGCCGCACAGAACAGCCCGACGGCCATGGCCGCCGGCGGAAACGGCACGCAGAGGATGCCTGCCAGTACGATCCCCCACTCCACCACCACGGCCGAAATACGCTCGGCAGCACCGGCGCTGTCTTCAGCGGCTTCGTTGATCATCCGCCTGATACGTTTTTCAAGGTCCTGGACAGGATCCCCGATATGCCCGATCTCCCCTATCGGCGGCCGCACTCCCCTGCCTCGGGCGACGGCATCCAGCACCACCCTAATGCCATCTCCGGCGCGCAGTTGTTCTTCGATCAATGCGTTCAAGCGCGACTGGCTCGATAACGGCACGCGGTCTTGGCAATAACCTGCCAAGTCGTGCTCACGCCAGGTGCTTGCCAGCTCGCTGAGGGTCCGCAGCGTGGGGCCTTGTGCGATTTCCGGCAGATAGACCAGGGGCTCAAGTTCGCGGTCCCAAGCATGTTTCAGCAGGTAGGCACCCTGGACGGGGCAATCGTCCATCCACAACGGATAAAGGCTGCACGCCGCGTCGATCGAGGTTCCCGAAAAAGTGTCGATCACCGACTCCAGCCACTGCGCATGGCGGCCCGACAAGCTGCCCTGAAGTTTCTCGCTGAGCACGGCACGCCTGATCTTCAAAGCAAAGAGCGTGCGATAACACTGCCTGAGCCTTTCATATTCCGGCTTGGAGCGGTCGAGTAACTGCGCTTTCACTTCTTCGATGTACTTGCTGCCCAGGTCGGCAGCACGGATGTAGCTCCCCAGCAGCGCCGGGCTCAGGTGCGAGATATCCTGGCCGTTAGCCGAGGTGATGCGGGCAAAGCCGGAAAAATTGTAATACGTGGGGTACCCTTTGATGACGGTCTGCGTCAGTGTGCGAAAAGCATCCTCTTCCAGCGCTATCAATACCTGATCCGGGTTGATCGGGCCGCCGCGATTGCCCGGGTATGAATTGATCTTTTCCGTCACCTGTCGATGGGCGAAGGTGCGAAAACTCGGCATCTTCATCAGCGACTGGTACCTGGCCTGCGCAAGCTTGAGCAGTTGGTCGGTATCAACCAGTGCCTGCTGCTCGGTACGACTGGCCTTGATGAACCAGCTTGGCGTGGTGGCCTGTTGATCCTCGATCAGGGCAATGATCTTGCGCCTGGCAAGAGCATTGAGCACATCCGGCCACTGCTGCGACTTGATCGGCGCGAGCGTCACGCTGTGCATGGACCAGTCGGTGGGCAGCATCTCGACCTTGCGCAAATGGCGTTTGAGCGAATCATGCTGGGCCCGCGAGCATTGCCCCAGCAGGTACTTACTGCCTACCGGCAACAAGGTCCAGCTACCGATTTCGAGCGCCATTTCCTGGAGTGAGTAGAAAAGATGAAAATCGCCTCCCGGCGCCCCAGGGGCATAGAGCAGGTACTGATCGCCCTGCACCAGGCACAGCAGGTCCTTCAAGGGCGTTTGCGCACCATCGAGGCAAACCAGACCGGCGCTGATGACATTGGCCTGCATTTTCCCCAGGCGTGCGTGGTGCAACAGATCGAACGCCGCTGTGTGAAAACCCTGATGACGAGCGGCCTGATTGGCCAGCGCCAGCCGCGCATCAAGCACCTCACACAGTGCGGCCATGGTCAAAGCGTCGTCATAGAGCGTACGGATCTGTTTGACGTAGTTCACGCGCAAATCCAGTTTTTCGATCACGCTCTGGATAGAGATATTCCCCAACAATGAACGGTGCCACTCCCCCAGGACTTCGACCTTGAGCTGACCCCCGCTGTAGCCACCACTCAGCGCCCAATCGAGCAGGGTGTACTTCATCGCCTGCTCAGGGTCATCGACGTGACTGACACGCAGTCGTACCTGCTCGGGGTCGATATCCAGGCCAAGGGCTTGCTTGACCTGTTTCTTGGCGAAGCTGCGCAGGTCGCGCCATTGCGCCAGACGCTCGGCGCAACGCTTCTCCTTCACCTGCAAGTCATCTTCCAGATGTCGATAGGCTTGCAGTTCCTCGCCCTGCATGAACCGCCGCCATTCGGGCAGCAGGCTGGTGCGGTAAGCTCGCACATGCCGCGTCGCACGTTTCTGCAGCGCAGCCACCAGAGGCTCAAGCCGAGCCGCACTGTCGAGCTGGGCCAGACGCCGCGCGTCGTCGACCTTGACCCGTAGGCTGCGCTGGGTGGCCTTAAGCTGGATAGCTCGTAGATCACGGATGAAATACCTGTGAAGTGGCACTTGCAGCGGCACGAAATCGAGTGTCAAACCCTCTGTAGACAACGCCGCCCGCTCTTGCGAAGACAACAGCCAACGCAACGGGCTGCCTTCAGCAAAGGCAGGGGCGAGCTCACGGGCTGCGCGCGCGCGTTCAGTGTCGAACCAGCAACCGCTGGCCAGGCTGTAGACCAGAAAATCCGCAGGTGCGTCGGGGTTCTGTTCGAGGTCATGACTGCTGGCAACGACACCCGGCAAGCGAAAGCGCAAATCTCCGGCAACCAGATACACCTCATGCTTGTTTATGTCCCCGTCCTGCTCAAGGGCCTCGATACCGGCTTCCCAGGCCTTGAACGTAAGGGCCTTGAGGCGCGTTTCAGCAAACATCAGCTGGATCAAATGGGACGCCAGCGTAAGTGGCTTCGTACTTAATCTGGACTGTTGCTCCCACCACCGGTCAAGAACCGCCTGCCTTTGCGGCACAAGCGACTCGACAACCGCCAACGGTAAACGCTTCTGCTCGGTGAACTGTTGTCGATGAGCCTCGGGGATCAGGCTGGCCAGTTGCACAACCGTAGCCATCAGTTGTTGCAGCTCCTGGGCGTGAGCCATCATGGCCTTCACCTGTTCTTTCACAGAGCGTGCATCTGGGCACCCTTCACCGAGATCGGGGGTGCCAAGATTGAAATCGAAAGACATGAACTGTGCTCCAAAATTACCGAAGCAGCAGAGTGAACGGATGATAAAGGCAATAGCGCAGGGAAGCTTACCCAGCACTTGGCACTGTTGCCTGAAACGTAACGGTGAATGTCGACAGAAGCTATTTTTCCTGACGGATCAAGCGCTTATTCTTGACTCACTGGCCGGCTTGAAGGGCTCTCCCCCCCGCCTTTCAAGCCTGCCAGGTTCACCGACGTAGATTTTGAAGCTCCTTGATCTGACGTCTCGATTGGCCGCTGCGGCTTGCAGCGGCCTTTTTTTTGGCGTCTGAACATGTACCCTGGCTGTCCGCTCAAAGTCTCGTCATGACCACGCCACCTTCGGCGGGTAGAAGCTCAGCAGCTGCTCACGAAAGGCCAGGTAGTGGCGCAGCACCTGCACCGGCGCTTCAGTATGCGGGTAATGGCCAATGCCCAGTAACTGCACGGTGTCCGGCTCCGGCACCAGTTGCCGGTAGCGCTCAAGCATGTGCGCGCCGGAAAGCGGGTCGACCACGCCATTGATCAAGCGCAGCGGCACGCCTTTTCGTTGCATCGCCCCGACCCAGCGTTCGCGGTGCAACCTGCGCTCCGGCATGTAACCCACCAGCTTGTGCAGGATGCGCGTGCCCCGGTTGGCAGCGATCAGGCTCCAGAAATCATCCAGCGCGCTTTCACTGGGATGGGTGCAGGGGCCATACACCTGCATCACATTACGCACCAGGTCGTCACGCCCGAACGAGCGCCCGACAAGCCAGCCAAACCGGCTGAGCAGCAGCTTCTGGATCAGTAGCATGCGGCAGCTTTCGGGGAACAGCCCGCTGTTGAGAAACACGCAACTGGCGATGCCGGCACGCTGCTCATGGTGTCGCGCCAACAGTTCCTGAGCCACGCTGCCGCCATAGTCGTGGGCCAGCAGGTGCACGGGCTGCGCGACCTGCAGATGGGCAAGCAATGCCTGCTGCAAGTCTGCCTGCTCCATCAGGCTGTAAGTGTGATCGACGGGCTTGTCCGAATCACCAAAGCCGAGCATGTCGCAAGCGATCACCCGGAAACGTTGGCTCAGAGGGCCCCACAGGTAGTGCCAGTCCCAACTGGCGGTGGGGAAACCGTGTAACAGAAGCAGAGGCTCTCCTTGCCCTGCGGTCCAGTAGCGGATGCTCTGGCCCCGGAACATGAAACTCTGTGCCCGGGTACGCCAGACGCACAATGGAATCTCGGCCATAGGCATCAGATGGGTCCCGGTGTAGGGGTATTGGCGGAATAGGGCAAGGCTGCGGTCATTGCATGTCACCTCGGCACTTACATGTGCTCTCTATGTCGACGCAAAGTCTAGCCAGCAGCCCATTGGCTGGAACTTGCGTTGCCAGCCAGCTTGATGACTGAGCGAGTCAGTGGCACGAACGGTCAGAGCAGCAAGGCCAACAAAGGCGCCGCGAACAGGTTGAGCAGCCCGGTCAGGACCATCACCAGGCCGGCCACCGAGCCTTCCTCACGGCCCACTTCCTGCGCCCGGCTGACCCCGGCACCATGCGCGCCAACACCGAACAGCGCCCCCCGTGCCAACGGCGTACGCAGGGGCAGCCAACGCAACAGCACACCGCCGAACATGGCACCGAGCACGCCGGTGAACATCACGAACACCGCGGTCAGTTCTGGCACCCCACCCAGGTCATGGGCCAGGGGCATGGCAAATGGCGTGGTGATCGAGCGCGGCACCAGCGACAGGCTGGTTGCGCTGTCCAGCGCCAACAGGTGCGCCAACCCCCAGGAGCTGGCGATCGAGGCACTGCTGCCGGCTACCATGCCCACCATCAGGGCCGGCCAATGACGCGCCAGCATGGCCCGCTGCTGCCAGATCGGCACCGCGAAAGCTACAGTCACCGGGCCGAGCACACCCATCAACCAGTGGGTGTTGCGCGCATACTCGGCATAGGCCGTATGCAGCGGCACGGCCACACCCAGCAGCAACACCGGCACCAGGATCAACGGCGACAGCAGGTAGCGCTTGCTACGCCGATACAACCAACGGCTGCCCAGGTAAGCCAGCAAGGTCAAGGCCAACCAGAACAGCGGCATGGGTTCAAGGCTCACGGCGCAGCCTCCAGCGGCACACCATCTCAACGGTCATGGCGGTCACTATCATCACCATCAGCGTGCTCACGGCGATCACCAGCAAGATGCGCCAGCCCTCTTCACGGATCAGTGCGCCATAGTCGAGCAGGCTCATCAGCGCCGGGATGAAGAACAACAGCATCTCAGCCATCAGCCAGCCGGCCCCCAATTGCAGCATGGCCGGCTTGAGCACACCCGAAGCGAACAGTATCAACAGCAGTGCCAGGCCCATCACACCGCCGGGGATCGGCCAGCCCAGCCAACTGGCAATCTGGCCACCGAGCAGGAACAGGGCACAGATAACCGCCAGCTCGACGAGCAGGCGCAGGGCTTTTTTCAATAATGCAGGATTCATGGCGGGGTTCCTCGACAGGCCCTCATTTTAAGATTTGGCTGCCTAGGCCAGAAGCGAATTGTTAGACTGCCTACCATTCCAGAATGGAATCGAAGCAATGGAATTCAAACAACTTCGCAGCTTTATCGAAGTGGTCCACCGCGGCGGCTTTACCCAGGCGGCACAGACACTGCACATCAGCCAGTCGGCCGTAAGCAAGCAGGTGGCCCAGCTTGAGCAAGATGTGGGCCAGCCGCTGCTGGAGCGCCAGGCGTCGCACCTGCACCTGACCGCTGCCGGGCGCATCGTACTGGAGCGTGGCGAAGCCCTGCTGCGCCAGCGCCAGGCGCTGCTCAACGAGCTGGACGATCTCAGCCAGATGGAGCGTGGCGAACTACGCCTGGGCTTGCCGATGCTTGGCAGCGACACGTTGTTCGCCGGCTTGTTCGCCGAGTACCGGCGGCGCCATCCGAACATCGCCATCCAGCTGCTTGAAGGCGGCAGCCGCAGCGTCGAACAGGCCGTCAGAAGTGGCGAACTGGAACTGGGCGGCTGCTTGACGCCCACCGACGAGGCATTCGACTACCAGCCCTTCTGCAACGAACCACTGGATGCCTTGCTGCCGGCTGGCCATGCCCTGGCGGGCCTGGACGCCGTGGGCCTGGGGCAACTGGCCGACACACCGTTTCTGCTGTACCAGCGCAGTTTCGTGCTCAACGACCGGCTGCTGAAGGCGTGCCAGCAGCAGGGCTTCACCCCCAAGGAAGGCGGGCGCAGCGGCCAGGCGGATTTTTTGGCGGCGCTGGTGGCGGCGGGCCAGGGCGTGGTGATGCTGCCCCGGGTGGTGGCAAAAGCGCTGGAGCGCCCCGGAGTGGTGCGTGTGCCGTTGAATGCGCAGGAGGATTTGCGTTGGGATATCGCGTTTATCTGGCGACGCGGCGCCTACCTGTCACGGGCGGCGCAGGCGTGGTTGGCCTTGTTGCGCGAGCCCCTCGGCTAACACGCCTGCACAGGTGCCGGGTCAGGCGTTCAGTGCGCTCGCCAACTCAGCCAGCCAAGGCTCGGCATCCGCCTCCGGGGTCACCGTCTCGCTCGCATCCAGGCGCAGCATTGGCTGCACTTCGCGCACGCCCAGTTCGGCGAACAGCTCACGCATCTGCTCGCCACCACCGCAATAGGTATCGCCGTAACTGGAGTCGCCCAAGGCGATCACCGCGCCAGGCAGGCCGCGCCAGGCCGCGGGCAGTGTGTCACGAAGGGTGCTGTACAGCGCCATGAGGTTGTCCGGCAACTCCCCCATGCCGGTGGTAGAGGTCACGGCCAGCAACGCGTCGGGGGCAAAGCCCTGAAGATCCTGAAGGGTGGCACGCGCAGCATGCCAGGCCTCGAACCCCGCCGCCTTGAGCAGCGATTCAGCATGACGGGCGACTTCTTCGGCGGTGCCGTAGACCGAGCCGGAAATAATGGCGACTTTCATCGGGTAGAGGATTCCGAAACTGAGTGAAAACGTAGGATACTAGCATTCAACGCTGGCAAAAGGCCGCCGTTACCCACGTCGCCATCTTCCGTTTTTCTTTACCAATGGCCCGGACATGATCAACGCGCAATTGCTGCAATCGATGGTCGATGCGTCCAATGACGGCATCGTGGTTGCCGAAAAGGAAGGCGACGACACCATCCTGATCTACGTGAACGCCGCTTTCGAATGCCTCACTGGCTACAGCCGTGACGAGATTCTCTATCAGGATTGCCGGTTCCTGCAGGCTGACGACCGTGACCAGCTTGGCCGCGCACGCATCCGCAAGGCCATGGCCGAGGGCCGCCCATGTCGCGAAGTGCTGCGCAACTATCGCAAGGATGGCAGCGCCTTCTGGAACGAGTTGTCGATCACGCCGGTGAAGAGCGACTTCGACCAGCGCACCTACTTCATCGGCATCCAGAAGGACGTCAGCCGCCAGGTCGAACTGGAACGGGAGCTGGCAGAACTGCGCGCTCGTCCGAAACCCGACGAACGCGCCTGAACCAAGTCCGCCACGCACGGTCAATTCCGTTGAAGAAATTGCCACCACCGAGTTCGATTATGCAAGCAGACGCGCTCCTGACCCAGGACGAGCTGGATTTCATACAGAACATGCAGCATTCGCCTCAACTTAACCTGGCTGACACTATGTCGAGCCTGCTGGTCAATGGCGACCGCCGCATACAAAGCTTGCTCACCCGGTTGGTGGCTAACGAGCAGGTGACCTTGCAGGCCCAGTTCAACAACCAGCAGATCAGTTTCCCGCTGCAGCTTGTAGAGGACGAGTTCCACGCCCTGCACCTGCAGCTGGGTTCACCGGAAATCTACGAAGACGGCCCCATGCTCCGCCCATGGCGCTTGTCGCTGGACCAGCCGAGCGCACTACTCGATGCCCATGACGAGGCAAGCGGCCTGTGGGTGCGCGAGATTTCCTTCAAAGGCGTGCTGCTGGAAGTCCGTGATTTGCCAACAGCACCCACCCGCTTCGAGCTGCGCTTCGCCCCGGGCGGCATCACCCCGATCGAACTGCATGGCGTGTTGGGACGGCGCATCGGCACGGACCTGGCTGCCTATGACCTCGGCCAAAGCCCGGCCGAAGAAATCGAACGCCTGCGCGACTACATCCTCCAGGCCCACCGCCACGCCCACCCCGAGCTGCACACTCAGGTATCGAGCTGACGAGCCAGAAACTGCCGCAAGCGCTGGCGCATCACACTGCCCTGCGCGCCCAGGCAGGCTACAGGGCTGCCAGCCAGGCTGTCCTGTACCGCTTCCGCCGCTTCACCGGCCAGTAACAACGGGCATTCCAGCATCGACGCCAGGCGCTTGAGGTGCCGGGTGAGTTCTACTGTGGGCGACGGATGGGAAAACAGCACCAAAGCGTCCGGCTTCAGCCGTTCGCAGACCAGCGCAAGCTCTTGCAGCGGCTGCCCGTTCGCCAGCGGGATCACGCGTGTTTCATCGCTACCCAGGATCAGGCTGGTTACCAGCAATTCAAGCTCATGGCACTGCCCCGGCAATGGCGCCAATAGCACAGTGCGGCTACACGGCACACGGGCCAGCTGCAAACGGGCGAAAACCCGACCGCGCAGGAACTGATCATAGAACAGCCATTCGCTGGCCTGCCCATAGCCCCCTTGCCGGACCACCATGTCATGCCACACCGGCATGAACACATCGGCGAAAACCTGGTCCAGGGTGCTGGCCGCGAACACCTCGTCATAGAGGCGATTCAGGCTCGCCACATCGAAGTGTTGTACCGCCAGGCGAATCTGGTTTTGCCAGCGCAGGCAGGCGTCCACTGCGCCGCCAGCCTGCCCGGAGAGAGCATGTCCGCGAGCAAGAATGCTGCCCACCTTGCTGACCGCCACGCCGCGCTCCAGCCACCCGAGGATACGGCGGATTTCATCGATATCAGCCAGGGAATACAGGCGGTGACCACTGTCGGTACGGATGGGCTGGATCAGCCCATAACGGCGTTCCCAGGCGCGAAGGGTCACGGCGTTGACACCGGTCAAGCGTGACACTTCACGAATCGGAAACAGCTCCTGCTGCTCGAAACTCGCATCGATCACCGGTTTACGTCCCTGCTCGTTCATCTGCACGAAGTACCCTGAGTGCGTAAAAACTGTGCACATAGCTTACTACGACTGTGTCGGTCTGTTGGACCCACCGTTTGCCAGCTGATAGTTGCCGAGGAACGCAACTTCGCGATAATGCGTGCCCGATTCTTGCATGCACGACTGCGTCGCCCACCACCCCGGGCCACACAGCCAAAGGGCCAGCTACCCGCCAGCCCCATTGCCAGGAGATACACAATGTCTACCCCACCCGTCACCCTCATGGTGTCGCGCCGCGCCGCCCATGGCCGCTACCAGGACCTGCTGGCCTGGCTGCACGAAGGCGAACAGCTGGCCACCGACTTCCCTGGCTACCTCGGCTCGGGCATCCTTGCCCCGCCCCGGGATGGCGACGAATTTCAGATCATCTTCCGCTTCAGCGACGAGCCGACGCTGCATGCCTGGGAGCACTCCGCCTCTCGCCGCGCATGGTTACAACGCGGCAACGGTCTGTTCGAACGCCCCAAAGAGGCGCGCGTTAGCGGTATCGACGACTGGTTCGGCACCAACACGGTGCAGAAACCGCCACGCTGGAAGCAGGCCGTGGCCATCTGGCTGGCGTTTTTCCCAGTTTCGCTGGCCTTCAACCTGCTGTTCGGCCATTGGTTGACGGCACTCGACCTCGTGCCCCGGGTACTGCTCAGCACCCTGGCCCTGACGCCGGTGATGGTGTACCTGTTCATCCCGCTGTCCACCCGCCTGCTAGCCAGTTGGCTGCATGCCTCCCCGGCCACTGCCGGCGCCTTGCGCAGCCGCTGAGGCCAGGCCATACAACAGGGAAACAGTTCGGGTATGCTGGGTGGCAACCAAAGGACAGACAAGTTGACCACCCCGAACATGAACAGCCCCATTCTCGTTACCGGAGCCAGCCAGCGCGTCGGGCTGGCCCTGGCCCTCGAACTGGCACAGGCCGGCCATACGGTGGTCAGTGCCAGCCGCAGCATCCAGCCGCAGGCAGCCCACCCCAACATCGTGCAGTTTCAGGCCGACCTGTGCCAGGCGGGCGACCGCCAGGCGCTGATCGATCACCTGCACGATCGTTACGACGGACTGCGCGCCATCATCCACAACGCCTCGCTATGGCTCGACGACGGCCTCGACAACCTCGAGACCATGTTCCGCCTGCACGTCGAAGCGCCCTACCACCTCAACCTGGCCCTGGGCGACCTGCTGGCCAAGGTGGAAAAGGCCGACATCATCCACATCTGCGACGAAACCTCCTCGCGCGGCAGTAAAAGCCACATCGGCTACGCCGCCACCAAGGCCGCGCTGCAGAACATGGTGCTGTCATTCGCCGAAAAATATGCGCCCAAGGTGCGTGTGAACGGTATCCTGCCTGGGCTGCTGATCCTCAAGGAAGGGGGTGACGACGCCTACCGCCAGCAAACCCTGAAAAAGGCCCTGCTGGAGTTCGAACCCGGCGCCGGCCCGCTGATCGAGACCGTCAAGTACCTGCTCGCCAGCCAGTACAGCACCGGCAGCCAGGTGGTCATCAACGGTGGCCGCCACCTGAAGAACCGCATGACTTGAGAGAAGACCATGACCCCACAGCAACAGCTCGAGCTCGAGGCCGCCGCGTTCCGGCGCCTGGTCGAACACCTGCAAAAGCGCACCGATGTACAGAACATCGACCTGATGAACCTGTCCGGTTTCTGCCGCAACTGCCTGTCCAAGTGGTACAAGGCCGCCGCTGACGAGCGTCAGCTGGACCTGAGCCTGGATGATGCCCGCGAAGCGGTGTACGGCATGCCCTACGCCGAGTGGAAAGCCCAATACCAGAAAGAAGCCAGCGCCGAACAACAAGCGGCGTTCGAAAAAGGAAAACCTCGTGACTGACCTGAATACCCTGCGCGCAAGCCTGGCCAGCGGCCAACATGTATTTGCCGATACCTTGGCGTTCATTGCCGACAACTACAGCTACCAGCCGCAGGCCTTCAATAACGGCGGTGTGGAGAATGCGGCAGGGCAGAACGAAGGTTCGTGCAAAACCCTGGGCCTGGCCTTGCTTGAAGGGCTGAGCGACCAGGAAGCACTGCTGGCCTTCGGCGAGCACTACCGTGATGTGCTGGCCACGCCTGAGGGCAGCGACCATGGCAACATCCGTGCACTGATCAAACACGGACTGGCGGGCGTGAAGTTTGCTGCGCAGCCGCTTGCGCGCAAGGCTTGAGATAGCCGGGGCCGCTTTGCGGCCCCACGATCCTGCGCCCACCGTCAATCGATGATTGTGCCAGGCCCCCCACCTTCCAGCCTCCCCTGCCGCAACCACTGCAAGGCTACCGGCCACAAGCTTTCGCGAAACCGGTCATGGAAAAACGCGAAATGGCCAATTTCCTCGGCCGAGATATCCACAGGTGCAATACGCAGGTGCTTTCGCTCGGCCCCCTGTAGATAACCCAACAAACGCTCGGTCGCCGCCACGGTCCCGAAAGGGTCGTCCGTCAGACTGATGGCCAGCGTCGTCGCACGCACCTGGGCGAACGGTAGCGCCGCCAACGCCCGCCCGCTGGGGCGGTGCTCATAACGTGGGGTACGCGTGCTCCAGTCGTGCACCACGCCGTATGGCGTGTCTTCCAGCCAACCCAGGCGCTTGCCGGGAAAGTAGCCGAATACCCGGGTCAACAGCGGCATGACCACATGCCACTTGCCGAACAGCTGCCAGCGCTGGTTGGCCGCGTAGTCGCGCCAGTAGGCGAACTGCGCGCCAACCATCACGACCCGACGGATCAGGCCAGCCGACGGTGCCAGGCCTACTGCACAACCGCCGAAACTGTGCCCCACCACGTCCACCGGCTGACCTGGAAAATGCGCTGCCGCATGCGCCAGCATGGCTTCGAAATCCAGCCGGCCCCAGTCGCTCCAGGAGGCCTGGAAACCACGCAGCGACGCCGGCCGGGATTCGCCGATACCACGGTAGTCGTAGGTCAGCACATCACAGCCGTGGGCGAACAGGTAGTCGGCAAAACGGGCGTAATAACGGCAGCGTACCGAAGTGGCAGCGTTGATGATCACCAGCGGGCGCTGGGGGTCAGGTTGGGCGTGGCGCCAGCAGAAGCCGCCGAGGCGGTAGCCGTCGGCCGCGGGGTGGCGAAATGGGGTAGCAGGTTGGGTGAGGCTACTCATGGCGCATTCCCTGTCGTTGTGCGCCAAAACTAGCAAATATTTTGTAGCCTGTACCGGCCTCTTCGCGGGTGAAC
>NZ_JBICJR010000071.1:0-90023 GCF_043103245.1 Pseudomonas sp. YQ_6 | reverse complement strand
AGCTTAGAACTGTCCAACTTTTGGGGGGCAGTCCAGGGATCGCGCCAGCTTTTAGAAATAGAGCAAGACAGTTGCTCCTACAAGGCATCGCGCCAGTTGCCAGCTAGTCTTTTCCTGCCAGGATCGCGGCGTAGCCTTCCTTGTAGCTCGGATACTCAGGCGCCCAGCCCAGCGCCCGCGCCCGGGCATTGCTGCAACGCTTGCTGCCAGTACGCCGCACCCGCTGCTCATCGGACCATTCGGTAACCCCCATGTACGCCCGTAGCCAGGCCACTACATCGGCCAGCGGCGCCGGGTCGTCATCGACGCCAATGTAGCAGTCGTCCAGAGCCTTGCCATCAGCATCGGCCTGCAGCAGAAACGCCAGCAGGCTGGCGGCATCTTCGGCATGAATGCGGTTGCCATACAGCGGTGGCTCCTCGGCAACGCGGTAACCCTGACGCACCTGGCTCAGTAACCACTCGCGCCCTGGGCCATAGATACCGGTTAGGCGGACCACGCTCGCCGGGATGCCGCTGGCCAGTGCCAACCGTTCAGCCTCCAGCATCACCCGTCCGGAATAGCCTTCGGGCTCGGTGGCAGCGCCCTCAGCTATCCACTCGCCGTCCTTCTGCGCATACACGCTGCTGCTGGAGACGAACAACAGCCGGCGCGGGCGTTGGCCACGCTCGGCCAACCAGGCCAACACATGGCGCAAACCATCGACATAGGCTGCCTCATAACCCGCCTCATCGTGTTGGCTGGCTGCCACGCAGTACACCAGGTAATCCAGCGCGCCTTGTGGCCAGGCCTGCGGCATCGACGGTTCGGCCAAGTCTGCGGCAACCGGCTGAACCCCAGCGGGCAGCTGATCGACAGAACGGCGCAGGCCGCTCACCTGCCAGCCTTTAGCCAACATCTGCTTGGCCAGGCGCCCACCCACATCACCACAACCCACCACCATCACGGAAAGGTCTGACATCTCTAAACTCCCTAGACCAATTGATCAGCCTGGCCACGCTACACGATGGGCGGCTAGACCATAGGCGAAAAAAGCTACAATATTACTTTTGTTAACAAGAATTACTTGCAATAATGACCGCCAAATTGTTCTCGGCCTACATCGAGGCCTTGGAGAACGCTCACTTTTTTCTTCATCAGGTCCGGCCAGCATGACACGTACTCAACCTTCCGCTTCGCCAACCCCGTCGCGCGCCTGGCGCGCCATCGCCGCGCTGACACTCAGCCTGGTGCTGGCCCCGGTGGCCATGGCCGATGAGCCAACCACCAACGCCGCCACACCTGCCGCTGCTACTGCCCCTGCCGCACCCGCTGCTGCCCCGGTCGATGCGCCGGCGCCTGGTGCCACTGCCACCAACTCGGCAGATACACCGGCCGCAGCAGACCCAAGCGTTCAAGCCCTGGTCGAAGACACCTCGCTGGGCATGGCCCATGACCTGTCACCATGGGGCATGTACAAGAACGCCGACATCGTGGTGAAGATCGTCATGATCGGCCTGGCCATCGCCTCCATCATCACTTGGACCATCTGGATTGCCAAAGGCTTCGAGCTGATGGGCGCCAAGCGTCGCCTGCGGGGTGAAATCGCCCAGCTGAAGAAGTCCACCACCCTGAAAGAAGCCAGCGAGGTTTCCAACAAGGAAGGCACCCTGGCCCATACCCTGGTCCACGATGCCCTCGAAGAAATGCGTCTTTCGGCTAACGCTCGCGAAAAAGAAGGCATCAAGGAGCGCGTCAGCTTCCGTCTGGAGCGCCTGGTGCATGCCAGCGGCCGTACCATGAGCAGCGGCACCGGCGTGCTCGCAACCATCGGCTCCACTGCGCCGTTCGTTGGCCTGTTCGGTACCGTATGGGGCATCATGAACAGCTTCATCGGCATCGCCAAGACCCAGACCACCAACCTGGCCGTCGTTGCCCCAGGTATCGCCGAAGCGCTGCTGGCCACTGCCCTGGGCCTGGTCGCGGCAATCCCGGCCGTGGTCATCTATAACGTCTTCGCCCGCTCCATTGCCGGTTACAAGGCGCAGGTGTCCGACGCCTCCGCCCAGGTACTGCTGCTGGTCAGCCGTGATCTGGACCACCAGGGTAGCGAGCGCGCCGCCCCGCACATGGTGAAAGTGGGGTAAGCCATGGGCCTGCATCTCAACGAAGGTGGCGACGACCTCGCCGAAAACCACGAAATCAACGTTACGCCGTTCATCGACGTGATGCTGGTGCTGCTGATCATCTTCATGGTCGCCGCCCCCTTGGCCACGGTCGACATCAAGGTCGACCTCCCGGCCTCAACCGCCAAACCGGCGCCAAGGCCAGAGAAACCGGTGTTCGTCAGCGTCAAGGCCGACCAGAAGCTGTATGTCGGCGACGATCAGGTTGCTGCACCCGACCAGCTTGGCCCGATGCTCGACGCCAAGACCAAGGGTGACAAGGAAACCACCATCTTCTTCCAGGCTGACAAAGGCGTGGATTACGGCGACCTGATGGAAGTGATGAACAACATGCGCGCGGCCGGCTACCTGAAAGTCGGTCTGGTAGGTCTCGAGACGGCAGCCAAGAAATGATGAAAACGCGCTCTAACATGGCGCGCTACGGTGGCAGCCTGGCGATCGTGCTGGGCGTGCACGTGGTCGCCGTGCTGCTGACGCTCAACTGGTCGGTGCCACAGGCCATCGAACTGCCCCCGGCAGCGATGATGGTCGAACTGGCACCGTTGCCGGAGCCTGCGCCACCACCACCCCCAAAGGCAGCTCCGCAGCCACCGGCCCCGGTCGAGGAACCACCGTTGCCGAAGCTGGCAGAAGCGCCCAAGCCCAAGATCGCCATCCCCAAGCCGCCCAAGCCGAAGGCCAAGCCCCAGCCGCCCAAGCCCGAGAAAAAGCCTGAGCCGCCGAAGGAAGCACCGCCCACCGAGCAAACGGTGGACGCACCGCCCAGCAACTCGCCACCGCAGAAGTCTGCGGCACCGGCACCGAGCATTGCGTCCAACAGCAACGCCTTGCCAACCTGGCAGAGCGACCTGCTGCGCCACCTTGCCAAGTACAAGCGTTACCCGGAAGACGCGCGCCGTCGCGGCCTGCAAGGCATGAACCGCTTGCGCTTCGTGGTCGACGCCGAAGGCAAGGTCGTGTCGTACTCCATGGCCGGCGGCTCAGGCAGTGCCGCACTGGACCGGGCGACCCTGGAAATGATCCGTCGGGCCGGCACGGTACCCAAGCCGCCACCCGAGTTGCTGAACAATGGCACGATTGAAGTCGTGGCACCGTTCGTCTACTCACTGGACCGCCGTTAAGACTTTTGTTTCTGTCACAATTCGGCAAGTCTGATAACGTGCGTCTATCGATTGCAGCCGCTATGCTGGGCCCGCAACTTCATGGACGCACGTTATGACCCTTACAGAATTACGCTACATCGTCACACTCGCCCAGGAACAGCACTTCGGCCATGCCGCCGAGCGCTGTCACGTGAGCCAACCCACCCTGTCGGTCGGTGTGAAGAAGCTCGAGGACGAGCTTGGCGTTCTGATCTTCGAGCGCAGCAAAAGCGCAGTACGCCTGACCCCGGTCGGCGAAAACATTGTCGCCCAAGCGCAGAAGGTACTGGAGCAGGCCCAGGGCATTCGCGAGCTGGCCCAGGCCGGCAAGAATCAGCTGACCGCTCCGCTCAAGGTCGGCGCTATCTACACCGTCGGCCCTTACCTGTTCCCGCACCTGATCCCGCAGCTGCACCGCGTGGCGCCGCAAATGCCGCTGTACATCGAAGAAAACTTCACCCACGTACTGCGCGAAAAGCTGCGCAACGGCGAACTGGACGCGGTGATCATCGCCCTGCCGTTCAACGAAGCCGACGTGCTGACGCTACCGCTATACGACGAACCGTTCTGCGCCCTGATGCCTGCCGACCACCCATGGACGGCGAAAAAGACCATCGACACCGCCATGCTCAATGACAAGAGCCTGTTGCTGCTTGGTGAGGGCCACTGCTTCCGTGACCAGGTACTGGAAGCCTGCCCTACCCTGAACAAGGGGGGTGAAGGCTCAAGGCACACCACGGTCGAGTCCAGCTCGCTGGAAACCATCCGTCACATGGTGGCTTCCGGCCTTGGCGTATCGATCCTGCCGCTGTCGGCAGTGCACAGCCATCACTATGCCCCCGGCGTCATCGAAGTGCGCCCGTTGACGGCACCGGCACCGTTCCGCACGGTAGCCATCGCCTGGCGCGCCAGCTTCCCGCGGCCAAAGGCCATCGAGATCCTCGCCGATTCGATCCGCCTGTGCTCGGTCGCCAAGAACCCTGCGGAACAACCGGCCTGAGTCATGAGTGAGCTGTCGAAGGTCCCGGTCACAGTACTGAAAGGTGTGGGCGAGGCGATGGCGGAGAAACTCGCCAAGGTCGGGCTGGAAAACCTGCAGGACATGTTGTTCCACCTGCCCCTGCGCTACCAGGACCGTACGCGCGTGGTGCCAATCGGCCAGCTGCGTCCCGGCCAGGATGCGGTTATCGAGGGCGTGGTCAGTGGTGCCGATGTGACCATGGGCAAGCGCCGCAGCCTGGTGGTGCGCCTGGGCGACGGCAGCGGTGTGCTGACATTGCGCTTCTACCACTTCAGCAACGCGCAGAAGGAGGGCCTGAAGCGGGGCACCCACCTGCGCTGCTACGGAGAAGCCCGCCCCGGCGCTTCGGGCCTGGAAATCTACCACCCGGAGTACCGTGCGCTGAACGGCAACGAGCCACCACCGCCGGTGGAGCAGACCCTGACACCAATTTATCCGTCCACCGAGGGCCTTACCCAGCAACGCCTGCGCCTGTTGTGCCAGCAGAGCCTTGCGCTGCTTGGCCCGCGTAGCCTGCCCGACTGGCTGCCTGACGAACTTGCCCGGGACTACCAGCTGGCACCCTTGGACGAAGCCATCCGCTACCTGCACAACCCGCCGGCCGACGCTGACCTCGACGAGCTCGCCGAAGGCCAGCACTGGGCTCAACACCGCCTGGCCTTCGAAGAGTTGCTGACCCATCAGCTGTCGCAGCAACGCCTGCGCGAAAGCCTGCGCAGCCTGCGTGCGCCGGTACTGCCCAGGGCCACGCGCCTGCAGGCGCAATACCTGGCTAACCTGGGCTTCCAGCCGACCGGCGCGCAGCAGCGGGTAGCCAACGAAATTGCCTACGACCTTAGCCAGCACGAACCGATGATGCGCCTGGTGCAGGGCGACGTGGGTGCCGGCAAGACCGTGGTCGCTGCACTGGCGGCTTTGCAGGCGCTGGAGGCGGGCTACCAAGTGGCATTGATGGCACCCACCGAGATCCTCGCCGAGCAGCACTACATTACCTTCAAGCGCTGGCTGGAACCGCTGGGCATTGAAGTCGCCTGGCTAGCCGGCAAACTCAAGGGCAAGGCCCGGGCCGCCTCCCTGGAGCAGATCGCCAACGGCGCACCTATGGTGGTCGGCACCCACGCGCTGTTCCAGGAAGAGGTAAGGTTCAAGCACCTGGCCCTTGCGATCATCGACGAACAGCACAGGTTCGGCGTGCAGCAGCGCCTGGCCCTGCGCAAGAAGGGCGTGGCCGGCGAGCTGTGCCCGCACCAGCTGATCATGACCGCCACGCCTATTCCACGCACCCTGGCCATGAGCGCCTACGCCGACCTGGACACCTCGGTGCTCGACGAATTGCCGCCAGGGCGTACGCCGGTGAACACCGTGCTGGTGGCCGACAGCCGCCGCTTCGAAGTGGTCGAGCGGGTACGCGCCGCCTGCGCCGAGGGGCGCCAGGCCTATTGGGTATGCACGCTGATCGAAGAGTCCGAAGAACTCACCTGCCAGGCCGCCGAAAGCACCTATGAGGAGCTTGGCAGTGCGCTGGGTGAACTGAAGGTGGGGTTGATCCATGGGCGCATGAAACCGGCAGAAAAAGCCGAGATCATGGCCGAGTTCAAGGCTGGCAACCTGCAGCTTCTGGTCGCCACCACGGTCATCGAGGTGGGCGTGGACGTGCCCAACGCCAGCCTGATGATCATCGAGAACCCCGAGCGCCTGGGCCTTGCACAGTTGCACCAGCTGCGCGGCAGGGTTGGCCGGGGCAGCGCCGTGAGCCATTGCGTGCTGCTGTACCACCCGCCGCTGTCGCAGATCGGCCGCGAGCGCTTGGGGATCATGCGCGAGACCAACGACGGCTTCATCATCGCCGAGAAAGACCTTGAACTGCGTGGCCCGGGCGAGATGCTCGGCACCCGCCAGACCGGCCTACTGCAATTCAAGGTCGCCGACCTGATGCGCGACGCCGACCTGCTGCCGGCCGTGCGCGACGCGGCCCAGGCCCTGGTATCACGCTGGCCGGAACACGTCAGCCCGCTGCTGGACCGCTGGCTGCGGCACGGCCAACAATATGGCCAAGTGTGACGCCAGTCCCAGAATGGATCCAGATTTGCTCGCAGGCTGGTTATACTTCGCGTTTAAAGAAACAGTGGATACGGACCATGACTGAAGTTGCCCTGGACACCGCAACCCCACACGCCCCCTCCGTCATCAGGCTGCTGCTCGACAAGCTCGGCGTGCCCTACCGCCAGGTGGTCGAACACTCGCACCTGCCTGCGGCTTCGCGGGTGCAGGCTGTCCTTCTCGACGACGAGGTCGGCGCCCTCATGGTGCTGTTCCCGCAGAACCACCTGCTGGACCTCAACCGCCTGGCCGAGCTGACCGGGCGCAAGCTGACCGCCGTGTCGGTGCCGCGCCTGAAGCAGATGCTCGACAAGCACCACCTCAAGGCCCTGCCGGGCATCCCGGCGCTGACCAGCTCGCCATGTCAGTACGAAAAGAGCCTGCTCGACGCTGAAACTGTCTTTATCCAGTCAGGCGAAGCCGGCCTGTTGCTGGAAATCGAACGCGCGCACTTCAAGCGCATGCTGGCCAAGGCCAGCGCCAGCAGCTTCGGCCAGCAAGTCGAAGCGATCAGCCCCAATCTCGACCGCCCCGATGACGACACCCGGGAAATCACCGATGCGGTCCAGGCCTTCACTGCCCGACGCATTCAGAAACGCCTGGAAGAAACCATCGAAATTCCACCGCTCGCCGACACCGCGCAGAAGATCATCAAGCTGCGGGTAGATCCCAACGCCAGCATCGACGACATCACCGGCGTGGTCGAAACCGACCCGGCGCTGGCGGCACAGGTGGTGAGCTGGGCTGCATCGCCCTACTATGGTTCGCCGGGCAAGATCCGCTCGGTGGAAGACGCCATCGTGCGTGTGCTGGGTTTCGACCTGGTGATCAACCTGGCCCTGGGCCTGGCACTGGGCAAGACCTTGAGCCTACCCAAAGACCAACCGCAGCAGGCCACGCCCTACTGGCAACAATCGATCTACACCGCCGCGATCATCGAAGGCCTGACCCGCGCCATGCCTCGTGCAGAACGCCCCGAGGCCGGGCTGACCTACCTGGCCGGGCTACTGCACAACTTCGGCTACCTGCTGCTCGCGCACGTGTTCCCGCCGCATTTCTCGCTGATTTGCCGCCACCTTGAGGTCAACCCGCATTTGAACCACACCTATGTGGAGCAACACTTGCTGGGCATCAGCCGCGAACAGATCGGTGCCTGGCTGATGAAGCTGTGGGACATGCCAGAAGAGCTGTCGACTGCCTTGCGCTTTCAGCACGATCCGGCCTACGACGGCGAATATTTCGCGTTCCCCAACTTGGTGTGCCTGGCCACCCGCCTGCTGCGCTCGCGAGGTATAGGCTCAGGGCCACAGGAAGAGATTCCTGACGAGCTGTTGGAACGCCTGAGCATTACCCGGGACAAGGCTGAGGATGTGGTGAACAAGGTGCTCGAAGCCGAGAACCTGTTGCGTGAGCTGGCTTCGCAGTTCCACGCACCGCATTAAGCATTAACACATAGCCTGTGGGAGCGGGCATGCCCGCGAACACCGGCTAAGCCGGTGCCATGCACCGCGTCGCTTGTCTCGCGGGCACGCCCGATCCCACAGGTAAAGCATCGGCATCCCCGTTGGGCTTCAGCCTTTCTTCTTCGGTTTCAGGTATTTCATCAACCCCTGGAACCACATCACCAGCGCCGGGTTGCCCTTGATCTGGATGTGCTTGTCCTGAATCCCTTGCATGAACGCCAGCTGCTTGTTACCCGCCTGCATGGTGGCGAAGCCATAGGCGGCGTCCTTGAAGGCAATGGCGAATGCCGGCTGTGGGTGCGCGCCGCCCTTGCTGCTGATGCGTTCGTTGTTGACGATGAAGTGCCGGGCAACCTTGCCGTCCAGGGTCTGCATCTGGAACACCAGGTCCTTGCCCTTGAGCTGCTGCTGGAATGCGGGGTTATTACGGCTGGCCCTGGCCATCAACAGCCCCATGGCCCAGAGAAGAAAGCGGAACTTCATCAACGCGCCTCGAATGAAAAGTGACTAAGGCGCGCAGTTTATCCTTTTCCAGAACTATTTATGCAAGTTCGAAACATTTTACCTGCAGAAAGCACAACGGGCGCCTTGGGGCGCCCGCTTGGCCGACACTGGGGTTGTCAGGGAGCGATCACTTGCCTTTCTTGGCTGGCTTGGCGGGGGCGTTAACGCTGTCACGCAGGTTCTTGCCAGGCTTGAAGGCTACGGTATTGCTGGCCTTGATCTTGACCGGTTCCCCAGTTTGCGGGTTCTTGCCGGTACGCGCGCCGCGATGACGTTTTTCGAAGGTGCCGAAACCGACCAGGGTCACGGTGTCCTTGTCCAGGGCACCGGTGATGCTGTCGAGAATCGCGTTCAAAACCTGATTGGCCTTTTCCTTGGTCAGATCAGCCTTATCGGCGATGACGGCGGCGAGTTCTGGTTTGCGCATAGTGAAGCCTCTTTGACGGAATTCTTGTTGTTATGCCGTGCTGCCTCTGGGAGCAGCGCTCAAGGCACCGCAGGCTCTAATCTGCGGCAGACGGGAGTGAGAATGGCACGAGCTCAGGGGCCGCGCCAGTATCTGGGCGGCCATTGTGCAGGCAACAACAGGATAAATCCGACAGAACGCGCGCTATTTACGCCATAACCGGTGGCAACTGACGATTCAGCGCCAGCTTCTCCATCACCGCCGCTCCGGTCAGGGCGTAGCCCAGCAGCTTGCCGTCGGCATCAAGGCAGAGCACCTTGAGGTCAGAGCCCTGCCCCTCTACCTGCCAGATGCCTTCGCAACCCTGTGGCGCTGGCGAAACCACCACCGGACAGGCCGGGGTTTTCACGGTGATAGGCATCGGTCCGTAGGAAACTGCCGTCGGCTTACCGGCCAGGGTTTGCGCCAGCGCCCGGGCACAGCTCATCAGCGGCATCACGTACAGCAGGTTGATGCCATCGACTTCGGCACAGTCGCCAAGGGCGAAGATGTTGGCGTGTGAAGTACGTAGCTCGCGGTCTACGCTTACGCCGCGGTTGGTCTGCAGGCCGGCCGCGGCAGCCAGGTCGGTACGTGGGCGCAGGCCGATGGCCGAAACCACCAGGTCGCAGGCGATCACGCTGCCGTCCGACAGGTGCGCCTCCAGGCCTTGGGTCACCTGCTGCAGGCGGGTCAGCACCGGCCCCAAGTGAAAGCGTACTCCCAGCCCCTCCAGCCCACCCTGTACAGCCGCCGCAGCGGCCGGGTGCAGCAGGGTCGGCATGACCTGTTCGCACGGCGCCACAACGTCGACCTTGAAACCGCCCAGGCTCATGTCATTTGCGAATTCGCAGCCGATCAGGCCGGCGCCGAGGATCAGGACACGCTGCTTGCCCGCGGCGGCAGCACGGAAGCGCGCGTAGTCCTCCAGATCGTTGATCGGGAATACCAGATGGCTGCCATCACCCTCGATCGGCACTTGCACGGTCTGCGCCCCCCAGGCCAGCACCAGGTCGCGGTATTCCACGGCTTCTTCGCCGATCCACAGCCGCTTGTGGCCCGGGTCGATGCCGCTGATGCGGGTATGGGTACGGATCTCGGCGTTCAACTGCTCTGCCATGGCGCCCGGCTCTGCCATGCACAGGCCGTCGGCGTCCTTCTGCTTCGCAAAGCCCATGGAAAGCATCGGCTTGGAGTACGAACGACCATCGTCGGCGGTGATCAGCAACAGCGGCGCCTGCGCATCGAGCTTGCGAAATTCACGAGCCAGGTTGTAGCCCGCAAGGCCGGTACCGATGATTACCACAGGAGACGTCATGTCGTGCTTTCCTCGATTAACCGATGGAGATCATTTCAAAATCGCTTTTGCCGACACCGCAGTCGGGGCACAGCCAGTCTTCAGGCACATCCTCCCAACGGGTGCCGGGGGCGATGCCGTCGTCGGGCCAGCCTTCGGCTTCGTCGTAGATCAGGCCACAGACAATACATTGCCACTTTTTCATCAGGTCTATTTCCTCGGTTCAGGCTGGGGCTTGTGTTGCTGCTGATGGCCTCTTCGCGGGCAAGCCCGCTCCTACAGTGACCGCGCAGGCCTGGCGGGCTTGCCCGCGAACAGGGCCAGCTTGCAATGCGTGGAGGCTTTGTAGCGGCCCTGCCGGCAGTATGCAAGCAGTTGGGGCAATCATGCTAAGCTCGCCGCCTCTCTGGCTGTAACAAAGCATACCGACGTGTCGTACGAATCCCCGCAAGCAGCCGCTGTCGCGTGGCTGCCGTATTCACAGCTGGCGACCGACATCGACCAGCCCACCCTTGACTGGCTGTTCGACGAGGGCTCGCTGACCCGCCGCCTGACCCGTCTGTCCATCGATCACTTTTCCGTCACCCCGTTGTTCGAGGGCTGGCAGCCGTTGCGCGATGACGAATGCCAAGCGCTGGGCATCGCTGCTGGCGCCGAAGGCTGGGTGCGCGAAGTGTACCTGCGCGGCCATGGCCAACCTTGGGTGTTCGCCCGCAGCGTGGCCAGCCGCAGCGCCCTGGAACGTGGCGGTCTGGACCTGGAATCCTTGGGCAGCCGCTCGCTGGGCGAGCTGCTGTTCTGCGACCAGGCGTTCATCCGTCATCCGCTCGAAGTGTGTACTTACCCACAGGCTTGGCTGCCGTCCGAAGCTGCACATGCGGCGCTTTGGGGCCGCCGCTCGCGCTTCGAGCGCAACGGCCTGGACCTGCTGGTGGCAGAAGTGTTTCTGCCGGCATTGTGGCAAGCGGCCAAGGAGGAAAACCGCTGATGTACCTGCAACTGCTCAAGTCGCTCAACCGCCTGCATCCACGGGCCTGGGACTTCGTCCAGCTCAGCCGCATGGACCGGCCGATAGGCATCTACCTGCTGTTGTGGCCGACCCTGTCGGCAGTGTGGATTGCTGGCAATGGGTCACCCACCCTGGCCAACGTGCTCATCTTCGGCCTTGGTGTGGTGCTGATGCGCGCGGCCGGCTGCTGCATCAACGACTTTGCCGACCGCAAGGTTGACGGCCACGTCAAGCGGACCGCAGACCGCCCCTTGGCCAGCGGCCGGGTGAAGCCACGCGAGGCGCTGACACTGTTCGCGATTCTGGTCGGCGTGAGTTTCCTGCTGGTGCTGTGCACCAACAGCCGCACCGTCTGGCTGTCGTTCGGGGCGGTGGCCTTGGCGTTCTGCTACCCGTTCATGAAGCGCTACACCTACTACCCGCAGGTGGTGCTGGGGGCGGCGTATTCGTGGGGCATTCCCATGGCTTTCACAGCCGCTGGCGGTGAATTGCCGGCCGGCGCCTGGCTGCTGTACATCGCCAACCTGCTGTGGACGGTAGGCTACGACACCTACTACGCCATGGTCGACCGCGATGACGACCTGAAGATTGGCGTGAAGTCCACAGCGATCCTGTTCGGCGACGCTGATCGCAGCATCATCCTGACCCTGCAGTTGCTGTCGCTGGGCTGCCTGTTGCTGGCCGGTAGCCGCTTCGACCTGGGTGGCTGGTTCCACCTTGGGTTGCTGGGTGCGGCGGCTTGCTTTGCCTGGGAATACTGGTCAACGCGCAAGCTGGACCGGGAATCGTGCTTCAAGGCATTTCTGCACAACCACTGGGCAGGGATGCTGGTATTTATCGGAGTTGTGCTGGATTACGCGTTGCGCTGAGTAGTTTGGGGCCGCACAGCGGCCCCGGCTACCTCAAGGCTTGGCAACGTGCCAGACGTCTTTCATGCCGTCACCGGTCATGTCACCGGCCTTCTTGTCCTTGATGAAGGTATACAGCGGCTTGCCGTCGTAAGCCCACTGCATCGAACCGTCGTCACGCGTTACATGGGTCCATTTATCCTTCGGTGCTTCGTCTTCCTTCTTGACCATCAACGGTGGCCAGTTCTTGGCGCACTCGCCATTGCACATCGACTTGCCAACCGCATCCTTGTCAAAGGTGTACAGGGTCATGCCGGCATGATCGACCCACATGCCATCCTTCTCCATGGCATGGTGGGCCAACGCCACCCCCGGGAGCGCCAACGCAGTGAAAAGGGCCATCCAGCTCAGCGTATGTCGTGTCATTGGATTCACCATTGTTGCGGGGGGAAATGAGTTCGGGTTGCCATCAAAGCGGCCCTCTGTAGCCTAGTTCAGTCACGGAATGTCGCCAGAACGGCCAACACCCTGTCACACAGCTGCAATAATTCCGTTATCTAATGCGGGCCAAGACACCGAATCCAGGAGAGGTTTTGAGCATGGTAGGCAGGAACATTCTGATCGTCGACGACGAAGCGCCCATTCGCGAGATGATCGCCGTTGCCCTGGAAATGGCCGGCTATGACTGCCTGGAAGCGGAAAACTCCCAACAGGCCCACGCGATCATCGTCGACCGCAAACCGGACCTGATCCTGCTCGACTGGATGCTGCCGGGCACCTCCGGCATCGAGCTGGCCCGCCGCCTGAAGCGCGACGAGCTGACCGGTGATATTCCGATCATCATGCTCACCGCCAAGGGTGAAGAAGACAACAAGATCCAGGGCCTGGAAGTGGGCGCCGACGACTACATCACCAAACCGTTCTCGCCGCGTGAACTGGTAGCGCGACTGAAAGCCGTGCTGCGCCGCACTGGCCCGAGCGACAGCGAGGCGCCAATCGAGGTCGGCGGCCTGCTGCTCGACCCGATCAGCCACCGTGTGACCATCGACGGCAAGCCGGCCGAGATGGGCCCTACCGAATACCGCCTGCTGCAGTTTTTCATGACCCACCAGGAGCGCGCCTATACCCGCGGCCAACTGCTGGATCAGGTGTGGGGCGGCAACGTCTATGTCGAGGAACGTACCGTCGACGTGCACATCCGTCGCCTGCGCAAGGCGCTGGGTGAAGCTTACGAGAATCTGGTACAAACCGTCCGGGGCACTGGCTACCGTTTCTCGACCAAGAGCTGATCGAGTTCCCGAGCGCCAAGCTGCACGTCGTTGTACAAGGACCGTCAATTGAACCAGAACTGGCACGCAACCCTGATTCGCCATCTGCTGTTGCTGCTTACCGTCTGCCTGATCGGCGGGCTGGTCAGCGGCTACTACGGCTGGAGCCTGGCCATTGGCCTGGCGCTCTATCTGGGCTGGACCCTCAAGCAACTGCTGCGCTTGCACGACTGGCTGCGCAATCACCAACCCGACGAAGCACCGCCCGATGGCTACGGCCTGTGGGGCGAGGTATTCGATAGCATCTACCACCTGCAACGCCGCGACCAGCGCGTACGGGGCCGCCTGCAGGCAGTGATCGACCGGGTGCAGGAGTCCACCGCTGCTCTGCGTGACGCGGTGATCATGCTCGACAGCGACGGCAACCTGGAATGGTGGAACCGCGCCGCCGAGACCCTGCTGGGCTTCAAGACCCCACAGGACGGCGGCCAGCAAGTGACGAATCTGGTGCGCCACCCGCTCTTCAAAGAGTACTTCGAGGCAGAAAACTACCTCGAGCCGCTGGAAATCCCTTCGCCGATCAATGACCGCATGCGTGTGCAGTTGCACATCACCCGCTACGGCAATAATGAACACCTGATGCTAGTGCGCGATGTCACTCGCATTCACCAGCTGGAACAGATGCGCAAGGACTTCGTCGCCAACGTGTCCCACGAGCTGCGCACGCCGCTGACGGTAATCACCGGCTACCTGGAAACCCTGCTGGACAACGTCGAGGACGTGAACCCCCGGTGGAGCCGCGCCCTGCAGCAGATGAGCCAGCAAGGCTCGCGCATGCAAACCCTGCTCAACGATTTGTTGCTGCTGGCCAAACTGGAAGCCACCGATTACCCATCGGACAACCAGCCGGTGGCAGTCGATGCCCTGCTCGCCGCCATCAAGAACGACGCCCAGGCCCTTTCCGGGCCGCGCAACCAGCGCATCAGCCTGGAAGCTGCGCCTGGCGTCAAGCTGAAGGGCAGCGAGTCAGAACTGCGCAGTGCCTTTTCCAATCTGGTGTTCAATGCGGTCAAGTACACCCAGGACGAAGGCAACATCCGCATCCGCTGGTGGGCCGATGCCCAGGGCGCACACCTGTCGGTGCAGGACTCGGGGGTGGGCATCGATGCCAAGCACTTGCCACGCCTGACCGAGCGGTTCTACCGGGTAGACTCCAGCCGTGCATCGAATACCGGCGGTACCGGGCTGGGGCTGGCAATCGTCAAGCATGTGCTGATGCGCCACCGCGGCAAGCTGGAAATCAGCAGTGTACCGGGGCATGGCAGCACCTTTACCTGTCACTTTCCGCCAGCACAATTGGCCAACGAAAAGGCTTGAGATTGGGGCTGCGGCGCAGCCCTTCGCGGGCATGCCGGCTGCCACTGGGCCCGCAATGAGTCGCCTGCCCTTTGCTTTTACAGCCCCAGCCGCTACATTGGATCCCCTGTGCCAGCAAAAGCTGGCACTTTTTTTCTCCCTATCTCAAAGACGGACCCCGTAAAAACTCCATCATGGACCCTTCCTCTGGTATTAGCCTCACCTCGCTATTCGCCGACTTCGGCATGATCATCTTTGCCTTACTGCTGGTGCTGCTCAACGGCTTCTTCGTTGCCGCAGAGTTCGCCATGGTCAAACTGCGCGCCACCCGCGTAGAGGCCATCGCCGAAAAGCACGGCTGGCGTGGCAACATCCTGCGCAAGGTTCACAACCAGCTCGACGCCTACCTGTCGGCCTGCCAGTTGGGCATCACCCTCGCCTCGCTGGGCCTGGGCTGGGTGGGTGAGCCCGCCTTCGCCCACCTGCTGGAACCATTGCTGGCCTATTTCGGTGTGGACAGCGCCGAGCTGGTCAAGGCGATCTCGTTCTTCGTCGCCTTCTTCGTCATCTCGTACCTGCACATCGTGGTCGGCGAGCTGGCCCCCAAGTCCTGGGCTATCCGCAAGCCAGAGCTGCTGTCGCTATGGACCGCCGTGCCGCTTTACCTGTTCTACTGGGCGATGTACCCGGCCATCTACCTGCTCAATGCCAGCGCCAATACCATCCTGCGCATTGCCGGCCAGGGCGAGCCTGGCCCGCACCATGAGCACCACTACAGCCGCGAAGAACTCAAGCTGATCCTGCACTCCAGCCGTGGTCAGGACCCAAGCGACCAAGGCATGCGCGTGCTGGCATCGGCCGTGGAAATGGGCGAGCTGGAAGTGGTCGACTGGGCCAACTCGCGTGAGGACATGATCAGCATCGACGCCCATGCGCCTCTGAAGCAGATCCTGGCCCTGGTGCGCCGCCACAAGTTCAGCCGCTACCCGGTGTACGACGCCGAGCGCGAAGAATTCACCGGCCTGCTGCACATCAAGGACCTGCTGCTGGAGCTGGCTGAGCTGGAGCACTTGCCAGAGACCATTGACCTGGAGGACCTTGCCCGGCCACTCGAACGCGTGTCGCGGCACATGCCGCTGGCCCAGTTGCTGGAGCAGTTCCGTAAGGGCGGCGCGCACTTCGTGCTGGTAGAGGAAGCCGATGGCAAGGTGATCGGCTACCTGACCATGGAAGACGTGCTGGAAGTGCTGGTGGGCGACATCCAGGACGAGCACCGCAAGACCGAGCGTGGCATTCTCGCCTACCAGCCGGGCAAGTTGCTGGTGCGCGGCGACACCCCACTGTTCAAGGTCGAACGCCTGCTGGGTATAGACCTTGACCACATCGAGGCCGAAACCCTGGCGGGGTTGATCTACGAGACGCTCAAGCGCGTGCCGGAAGAGGAGGAAGTGCTGGAGGTCGAAGGGTTGCGAATCATCATCAAGAAGATGAAAGGGCCCAAGATCGTACTGGCCAAGGTGCTGAAGCTGGATTGATGGCCCAATCGGTCAGGGGTTGCCGGCAGTGAAGTCCGGCATCCCGCTGATCGGCCTGTCGAAGCGGTAAGGTATCGATTCCAGCGCCAACCCCACATTGCGCTGCACCACAAAATGCAGGTGCGGCCCAGTGCTGTTGCCGGTATTGCCCGACTTGGCCAGCATCTGGCCCTGCCGTACCCGTTGCCCCTCCGCCACCACCACCGAACCACGCATCAGGTGAAGGTATACGCCCATGGTGCCATCCGGGTGCAAAAGCCTGACAAAGTTACCCGAGGGGTCGGGGCCGCGCCCGCTCTGGCTGTTCTGCGTCTTCACCACCACCCCTTCCCGCGCGGCGATGATGGGCGTGCCCTCGGGCATGGCGATATCCATGGCATAGCGCCCTTTGGGTCCAAAATGGCTGACGCGGCCATTGGGGCCCTGAGTGACGCGGAACGGCCCGCCAATCCACGGGAACGCATAGCGGAAGCCCTGGGGCCGTTTGCCCGGGTCACCCATGGCCTGCAGCAGGGTCGAACGGTAGTTCAGCAGCAGCCCGGGCCGCCCCCTGAGCACACTGAGCATCTGCGTGGTGCGCGGCGGCAGCAGCCGGCGCACGATACGCGGGGCATCGCCGCCTTGTGCGTTGACCAGGTTGTCCAGCCGCAACTCTACCTCTACCGGCACATGCAGCTCGTTTCGTGCCGAAAAGCTCACGCCACCGTCGAAGGTTTTCGCGTTCAGCAGTACCTGGCCTTCGAGCGTTTCGACCATGGGCTCGAGCAACCCCAAGGGCTTGGCGCCGGGGCCAGGGCGATCGGAATAGGAGATGACACCGGAATCGTCGGTGATCTTGTAGAGTGTCACGCCCTGGCTCGACGCTGAGGCCATGAGCAATGCACAGAACAGCAGCAGGCGCGCGGGCATGATAGTGGCTTTTTGACAGTGATGATCTGTCGAAGCCTAGCAGCGGGTTTTACGGTAGGTATTGCAGTTGGTCGGATGGGGCAACTCGGGCTTGGGCAGAAGCAGCCTTGTGCTGCTCCTGCCCAAAGCATGGCGCGGGGCCGGGGTCAGGCACCGGGGGTGAAGTGCTTCTGCGCTGTGCCGCGGGCAATCAACCGAGACAAGTAGTCGAGCTTCTGGGCATCCTGGTCGACAAACTTGAACGTCAACTGCAACCAGTCACTGTCAGGTTTTGGCTCCAGCGCTGCGACAGCATGCAGGTAGCCGTTCAGGCGAGCGACTTCGGCACTTTCGCCCTGCTCCAGGTCCAGCACCGCACCTTCCAGCACCTGTGGTAGCGCTTCGTTGCGGCGTACCACCAGCAGTGCCTCTTTCAGGCTCAACGCCTTGATCACGCATGGCTGCATGCCACTGGCCAGGCGCAGCTGGCCCTGGCCACGGCCGCTCGGCGCGGGGGCGGCAGGTGCGGGCGCCGCGACCAAAGGCTTGACCGGTGCCGGTGTCGGCGCCGCCACCTTGACCGCTTCAGGCTTGCCCGCAGTCAGCGCGTTCAACGAATCGTTGGCAAACGCCGGGTTGGCTCGCGCCGGGCCGATGGCCATCAGGCTGTCGAGCTTACCGATCTTGGTCAGGGCTTTTTTTACCTTGGTCAGCAGTTGCTCGTTGGTGAACGGCTTGCCTACAAAATCGGAAACACCCGCCTGGATCGCCTGAATGACATTTTCCTTGTCGCCACGGCTGGTCACCATGATGAACTGCAGGTTCTTCAGTGCAGGCTGCTGACGGCACCAGGTCAGCAATTCCAAGCCAGACATTTCCGGCATTTCCCAGTCGCACAGGACCAGGTCGAACGCTTCTTTGCCGAGCATGGCCATGGCCTTGCGACCGTTGATCGCGTCGTCGATGGCCATACCCGGGAAGGCATTACGCAGACACTTGCGGACCAGATCACGGATAAACGGGGCGTCATCCACGACCAGCACATTCACTTTACTCATCGATACTCCTTATGAATCCCGACTAGCCTACTGCCAAATGATGGCCACTTGCTACAACCTGGTCACGCCGGGACTTCTTCACATCGTTCGCGGGTGCCTGCCGGCTCTCGACCGCAAACGAAAACGCCCGGCCAAGGCCGGGCGTCGATGCTCGGGAGCAACCTTACTTATCGTCAGATTCACCCGGAACATTAGCCTTTTCGCCGTTGGCGACAGCAGTACCCTGCACTTCTGCCGTCATGCGCTTGAGGCCCATGTGGCGCACGTCGGTGCCGCGCACCAGGTAGATCACCAGTTCGGAGATGTTGCGCGCATGGTCGCCAATACGCTCCAGCGAGCGCAGCACCCAGATCACGCTCAGCACCCGAGAGATAGAGCGCGGGTCTTCCATCATGTAGGTCACCAGCTCACGCAGCGCGGTCTTGTATTCGCGGTCGATGGTCTTGTCGTACTGGGCCACCGACAGCGCCAGGTCGGCGTCGAAGCGGGCAAAGGCGTCCAGCGCATCCCGGACCATGTTGCGCACCTGGTCGCCAATGTGGCGCACCTCGACATAACCACGCGGCGACTCGCCCTCTTCGCACAGCTGGATGGCGCGGCGGGCGATCTTGGTCGACTCGTCACCGATGCGTTCCAGGTCGATCACCGACTTGGAAATGCTGATGATCAGGCGCAGGTCCGAGGCCGCTGGCTGGCGGCGGGCGAGGATGCGCAAGCACTCCTCGTCGATATTGCGCTCCATCTGGTTGATCTGCTCGTCAACCTCGCGCACCTGCTGGGCCAGACCAGAGTCGGCTTCGATCAGCGCGGTAACCGCGTCGTTGACCTGCTTTTCCACCAACCCGCCCATGGCCAGCAGGTGGCTGCGCACCTCTTCGAGCTCGGCGTTGAACTGCTGGGAAATGTGATGGGTAAGGCTTTCTTTGTTGATCATCGTTTTGTCCTTTGGTAGCGCGGCCCTGTAGGAGCGGGTTCACCCGCGAACACCGGCAACGCCGGTGCCAGACACCGAGGTGCCTGTTTCGCGAGCGGCGCTTAGCCGTAGCGACCGGTGATGTAGTCTTCCGTCTGCTTCTTCGCCGGGTTGGTGAACAGGGTATCGGTATCACCGAATTCGACCAGTTTGCCCATGTACATGAACGCGGTGTAATCCGAAACACGCGCCGCTTGCTGCATGTTGTGGGTCACGATGACGATGGTGTACTTGGATTTCAATTCATAGATCAGTTCTTCGACCTTCAAGGTCGAGATCGGGTCCAGCGCCGAGCACGGTTCGTCAAGCAGCAGCACCTCCGGCTCCACGGCAATGGTGCGGGCGATGACCAGACGCTGCTGCTGGCCACCGGACAGGCCCAGCGCCGACTCGTGCAGGCGGTCCTTTACCTCTTCCCACAAGGCCGCGCCCTTCAACGCCCACTCGACGGCTTCATCAAGCACGCGCTTCTTGTTGATGCCCTGGATGCGCAGGCCGTAGACCACGTTCTCGTAGATGGTCTTGGGGAACGGGTTCGGCTTCTGGAACACCATGCCCACACGCCGGCGCAGTTCGGCAACGTCTTCGCCCTTGCGGTAGATGTTGTTGCCGTACAGGTTGATGGCACCTTCCACACGGCAACCGTCAACCAGGTCGTTCATCCGGTTGAAAGTGCGCAGCAGGGTCGACTTGCCGCAGCCGGATGGGCCGATGAAGGCGGTCACACGCTGCTTCGGGATGTTCATCTGCACGTCGAACAGCGCTTGCTTGTCGCCGTAGAACAGGCTCAGGCCCGGCACTTCGATGGCCACGGTTTCTTCAGCCATCCGCAGGCTCTGCTTGTTGCGGCCCAGGGCAGACATGTCGATGCCATGGGTGTGGGAATCTTGCTGCATGGTCAACTCCATACGCTATCAAGTCGTTTCAAAGGGCCGCCCGGCTTACGGGCGGCACGCTTGCAATCAGGGTCAGCCGTCCAGCGCCTTGTACTTCTCGCGCAGGTGGTTGCGAATCCACACGGCAGAGAGGTTGAGGGTCGCGATCACCAGCACCAGCAGCAGCGCAGTGGCATAAACCAGCGGCCGCGCAGCTTCGACGTTCGGGCTCTGGAAGCCGACGTCATAGATGTGGAAGCCCAGGTGCATGATCTTCTGGTCCAGGTGCAGGTACGGGTAGTTTCCATCCACCGGCAGCGACGGCGCCAGCTTCACCACACCTACCAGCATCAGCGGCGCCACTTCGCCGGCGGCACGAGCCACGGCGAGGATCATGCCGGTCATCATGGCCGGGCTGGCCATGGGCAGGACGATTTTCCACAGGGTCTCGGCCTTGGTTGCACCCAACGCCAGCGAGCCTTCACGCACGGTGCGCGGGATTCGCGCCAGGCCTTCTTCGGTGGCCACGATCACCACCGGTACCGCCAGCAATGCCAGGGTCAGCGATGCCCACAGCAGGCCCGGGGTACCCAGGGTCGGTGCCGGCAGCGCTTCGGGGAAGAACAGGCGGTCGATCGAGCCGCCCAGCACATAGACGAAGAAGCCCAGACCGAACACACCGTAGACGATCGCAGGAACACCGGCCAGGTTGTTCACCGCAATACGGATAAGCCGGGTGACCGGGCCCTGCCTGGCGTATTCACGCAAGTACACGGCAGCCAGCACGCCAAACGGGGTAGCGATCACGGCCATGATCAGGGTCATCATCACGGTACCGAAGATGGCCGGGAAGATACCGCCCTCGGTGTTGGCTTCACGCGGGTCGTCGCTGAGGAACTCCCAGACCTTGCCGAAGTAGGTGCCCAACTTGGTGAACGCCGACATGCCGTTCGGCTGAACGGCATGCACCACCTTGCTCAGGTTGATTTCCACTTCACGGCCGTTGCCATCCCGGGCCACCAGGCTGTCGCGGGAGAAAGCCTGGTGCAGGCCTGTCAGGCGGTCTTCGATAGCCTTGTAGCGGCTGTTCAGTTCGGCACGGTCGGCGTCCATGTCGGCTTGGGCGGCGGCGTCCAGCTTGCCGTCCAGCTCCAGCTTGCGCGCTTGCAGGCGCAGGCGCTCAAGGCCATGGTTGATGGCACCGATGTCCTTTTTCTCCAGCTGCTGCAGCTCGCTGTTGAGCTGGCTGGCACGCTTGAGGCGGGCCTGCAGTTCGTTCCAGGCAGCCGGGCCTTCAGCAACCACGCGGCCTTGTTCCTTGACGCTGACCAGGTAGCCATAGAAGTTGCCCCACTCGCGGCGCTCAAGGGCCATCAGGTCAGCGGGGCGCTGTTCGTCGACCAGCCAGTCGCCGACCACCCAGGTAAAGTCGCTGCCATTGAGGTCGCGGTTACCCACCTTGATCAGCTCGCGGGTCATGAACTCCGGGCCTTGGTCAGGCACTGGCAGGCCAGCCCCCTTCAGACGAGCACGGGGTACTTCCTCCTTCTGCACCACTTCGCCAATGACGACGTGATCGGCCTGGCCTGGCACCTTGTAGGTGGCCTGGACAAGATCGGCTGGCCAGAAGTGGCCCAGGCCGCGCACGGCGATCACCGCCAGCAGGCCGACGGTCATGATCACGGCCATGGCCACCGCGCCGCCGCTCATCCAGACGCCTGGGGCGCCGCTCTTGAACCAGCCTTTGAGGGAATCCTTTTTCACGGATCGCTACCTTTCTATCAAAGCGACGAGTATTTCTTGCGCAGACGCTGGCGAATCAGCTCGGCCAAGGTATTCATGATGAAGGTGAACATCAGCAGCACCAGGGCGGCCAGAAACAGCACGCGATAGTGGCTGCCACCGACTTCCGATTCCGGCATTTCCACAGCCACGTTGGCTGCCAGGGTGCGCATGCCCTCGAACAGGTTCATCTCCATCACCGGCGTGTTGCCGGTAGCCATCAGCACGATCATGGTCTCGCCTACCGCACGGCCCATGCCGATCATCAACGCCGAGAAGATGCCCGGGCTGGCGGTGAGGATGACCACGCGGGTCAGGGTCTGCCAAGGTGTCGCCCCCAGTGCCAGCGAGCCCAGGGTCAGACTGCGCGGCACACTGAACACGGCATCTTCGGCAATCGAGTAGATGTTCGGGATGACCGCGAAGCCCATGGCGATACCGACTACCAGGGCGTTGCGCTGGTCGTAGGTGATACCTAAATCGTTGGTGATCCACAGGCGCATGTCGCCGTCGAAGAACCAGCTTTCCAGGTGCGGGCTCATGGTCAGGGCGAACCAGCCGGTGAACAGGATGACCGGAATCAGGATCGCCGCTTCCCAACCATCCGGTACACGCAGGCGGATCGACTCCGGCAGCCGGCTCCAGAAGAAGCCGGCCAGCAGGATACCGATCGGCATCAGCAGGAACAGGCTGAACACACCGGGCAGGTGGCCCTCCAGGTACGGGGCCAGGAACAGGCCGGCGAAGAAGCCGAGGATCACCGTCGGCATCGCTTCCATCAGCTCGATCACCGGCTTGACCTTGCGGCGCATGCGCGGGGCCATGAAGTAGGCGGTGTAGATGGCTGCGGCAATGGCCAGCGGGGCGGCCAGGATCATGGCGTAGAACGCGGCCTTCAGGGTTCCGAAGGTCAGCGGCGACAGGCTCAGTTTGGGCTCGAAGTCAGTGTTCGACGCGGTCGATTGCCAGACGTATTTCGGCTCGTCGTAGTTCTCGTACCACACCTTGCCCCACAGCGCGCTGAACGAAATTTCCGGGTGCGGGTTGCGCAGGCTCAACGGCAACAACTTGCCGCCTTCTTCGATGATGATGCGGTTGGCGCGTGGAGACAGGGCCAGCGTGCCAGGGCCTTCGGCAGCCGGCTCTACCAGCAGGGTTCGGTGTGCAGTGCTGTGGAATACGCCCAGTTTGCCTTCGGCGTCCAGGGCGATGAAGCCCTTGCGGCGCTCTTCGGCGTCGATCTGCACGATCGGCGCATTGCCCATCTGGAAGGTACGAATTTGCTTGAAGCGCGATTCGCCATCCGGGTCACGGGCCATGAACCACTGGGCCAGCCCACCCTTGGAATCACCGATGATCAGCGAAATGCCGCCAACCAGCTGGGCCGTGGCAGTAATTTCGGTGTCGGCGCTATCAGACAACTTGTAACGGCCGTTGAGGCTCTTGTCGCGCAGGCTGAACACGTCGGCCGTGGCGCGGCCGTTGATCACGTACAGCCAATGCTGGCGCGGGTCGATGAAGATATTCTTCACCGTCTCGGTCATTTGCGGCAGTTCGATGCGGTTCTGCTCGGTGGTGACCTCTTCGGTCATCATGTTTTCCGTGCGGGTCAGCTCGACCACCTGCAGGTGAGCACCGGTAGAGCCGGCCAGCAGCAGGGTGTCGCCATTGACGTTGACGCTGACGTGGTCCAGCGCACGCCCCTGCTCGTCGAGCACGAACGATTGCTCGCCGTACGGGTAGTCGATGCCAGGGGTGATGGTTTTCTTGTTGTCCGGGTAAGTGATCTTGTAGGTGTGCTGGAAAACCAGCGCCTGACCATTGGACAGGCCCAGCACCACCAGCGCGCTGCCCGGCTGGTCAGTACTGATGGACGTGACCTGGGTGTCTGCCGGCACGGGTAGCTCGACACGCTTGAGTTCGTTACCGGTCTTGGTATCGAAGAACAATGCCTGGCCCTTGTCCGAAACACGCATCCCCACCTGATTCTGCTCTTCAAGCGCGATCATCAGTGGCTTACCGGCATCCTGCTGCAGCCAGGTCGGCTCCAGAGCTTTCTTGCTGGTCAGCTCGGCGCCCTGGAACAGTGGCAACACCACATAAGCCAGGTAGAAGAAGATCAACGTGATTGCCGCCAATACGGCAAGCCCGCCTACCAGCACATACCAGCGGGTCAGGCGGTCCTTGAGCGCGCGCATGCGGCGCTTGCGTTGCAACTCGGGCGTATTGAAATCAATGCGCACGGGCTGGGAGTTTTGGGTCATGTTGGAATTGGCCAGATCATTCATGCGCACACCCTAGCGGTCCCGTGTGACAAAAACATTACAAAGTGGTGACGCGCGAAAGCCCGCCGCACAGGGAACCTGGCTTCGGACTGGAATTTCGTGGAAGAGGCCGGGCAGTGGCGCCGGCCCCTTCTTAATTACTTACTTTTTGCAACGTTACCGACGTGCGACAGGCCCAGGTCAGCCAGGGTCTTGTCGACGACTTTGGCCGGCAGCGGGATGTAGCCATCCTTCACCACCACCTGCTGGCCCGCTTGCGACAGCACCAGCTTGACGAACTCGGCTTCCAGCGGGGCCAGAGGCTTGTTCGGCGCCTTGTTGACGTAGACGTACAGGAAGCGCGACAGCGGGTAGGTGCCATTCAGGGCGTTGGCTTCGTTGTCTTCAACAAACTCGCCGCCGTCTTTCTTGGCCAGGGGTACGGTCTTGACGCTGGCGGTCTTGTAACCAATTCCCGAGTAGCCGATGCCGTTCAGCGAGGAGCTGATCGACTGCACGACCGAAGCCGAGCCAGGCTGTTCGTTGACGTTAGGCTTGAAGTCGCCTTTGCACAGGGCTTCTTCCTTGAAGTAGCCGTAGGTGCCCGATACCGAGTTGCGGCCGAACAGCTGGATTGGCTTGTTGGCCAGGTCGCCGGTCACACCGATGTCACCCCAGGTCTTGATCTCAGCCTTGCCACCGCACAGGCGAGTGGAGGAGAAGATGGCGTCAACCTGAGCCATGGTCAGGCCCTTGATCGGGTTGTCCTTGTGCACGAACACAGCCAGGGCGTCGACGGCGACCGGGATGGCGGTCGGCTTGTAGCCGTACTTCTGCTCGAAGGCTTGCAGTTCGACGTCCTTCATCTTGCGGCTCATCGGGCCGAGGTTGGCGGTGCCTTCGGTCAGCGCGGGTGGCGCGGTAGAGGAGCCGGCAGCCTGGATCTGGATGTTTACGTTCGGATATTCCTTCTTGTAGGCCTCGGCCCACAGAGTCATGAGGTTCGCGAGGGTGTCGGAACCAACGCTGGAGAGGTTGCCCGAAACACCAGTGGTCTTGGTGTAGGTCGGGATCGCAGGATCGACAGCGGCTACCGCGTTGGCGGTTGCAACGCCAGCGGCGGCAAAGGTAAGGGCCGCCATCAAACGCTTCAGTTTCATGCCTTGCTCCTAGCAGGAATATTGGGGTGTTGGATGGAACGGGCCCAAGTATCGGCAGGCCGCATGAATACGATATGACTTCATTGTGACAATTGGATGAAAGGCCATCACTGGAAGCAGGTCTGGCCTCTTCACGGCTAAAGCCGCTCCTACGGGTTTGGTATCGGCCTTGAGGCCTGTGCAAACCCCCTGTAGGAGCGGCTTTAGCCGCGAAGAGGCCAGTAGCCGTAGCGCAGATCAGCGCTTGTTGGCGAGCAGGTACAGGCCCACGGCCAGACCAACGGCGCACAGGCCTGCCACGTAGTAGGCAGGCGCCATCGGGCTCACCTTCAGCAGTGCGGTCACCACCATCGGCGTCAGCCCGCCAAAGATGGCGTAGGCCACGTTGTACGAGAACGACAACCCGCTGAAACGCACCACCGCCGGGAACGCCTTGACCATGACATAAGGCACTGCGCCAATCACGCCCACGCACAGGCCGGTCACGGCATACAGCGGGAACAGCAACTCGGGACGGGTCGGCAGGCTGTGGTAGAAGACCCAGGAGCTGGCCAGCAAAAGCAGGCTGCCGATCACGAATACCCGGCCCGCACCATAGCGGTCGGCCAGGCTGCCGGCTCCAATACAGCCGAAGCTGAGCAACACGATGGCCAGGCTGTTGGCCTTGAGCGAGTCGGTCGGGCTGATGTGGTAAATGCTCTGCAGCAGTGCCGGGGTCATCAGGATGACCACCACGATGCCGGCCGAAAGCATCCAGGTCAGCAGCATCGACAGGATGATCGGACCACGATGGTCACGCAGCACAGCGCGCAGAGGCAACTCCTCGGCCAGTGCCTTGCGTTGCTGCATTTCGGCGAACACCGGGGTTTCGTGCAGCCAGCGGCGCAGGTACACCGAGAACAGGCCGAACACACCGCCAAGCAGGAACGGGATACGCCAGGCGTAGTCAGCCACCTCTTCCGCGCTGTACACGCTGTTGATCAAGGTCGCTACCAGCGAGCCCAGCAGAATGCCGGCGGTCAGGCCAGCGGTCAGGGTGCCGCAGGCATAGCCTGTGTTGCGAGCCGGCACGTGTTCAGAGACGAACACCCATGCGCCCGGTACTTCGCCGCCGATTGCCGCGCCCTGGATCACGCGCATCAGCAACAGCAGGATCGGTGCCCACATGCCGATCTGCGCATACGTCGGCAGCAGGCCCATGATCAGGGTCGGCAGGGCCATCATGAAGATGCTCAGGGTGAACATCTTCTTGCGCCCGAGCAAGTCGCCAAAGTGGGCCATGATGATGCCGCCCAGCGGCCGCGCCAGGTAGCCGGCGGCGAAGATGCCGAACGTTTGCATCAACCGCAGCCACTCAGGCATGTCGGCCGGGAAGAACAACTTGCCCACCACCGTGGCGAAGAATACGAAGATGATGAAATCGTAGAATTCCAGCGCACCGCCCAGGGCGGACAGTGAGAGGGTCTTGTAGTCGCTGCGGGTCAGCGGCCGCGAGGGCTGCTCGATACTGCTGGGCACGGAAGTCATCGCTCGTTGTTCTCTTTGTAGGGCATGCAGGCCGCTTGGCGCGCGGCTTCTGGATTGGAGACAGGCGAAGATAGCAAATTGCCGAGCTACGCCGAAAGCGATACAAAATCCACACAGATATTCGTGAATGCGCGGTCGTCGCTGGCCGTTATGCCCTATATACTGGCAATTCGTAGGATTATGTTGCTCCTAACGTGGGATGTTGTGCGAAAACGCCGGTCACTATTGTCAGGCGGTTTCGCAGAGTTTCCCTACGGCCGCCCAGTGAAACGAAATCGGCGTAGTATGTTTCAAGCTGAATCGTTTACCCGGCCTTTGCGCCACACCAACGAAAAGCGTCACGGGTCAGAGGCCCCATCGCATGATTGAGCTCGAACAAGAAGATCCAATCCCGCAAGGCGACCTGGCCTTGCAAATCACCGCATTGCCGCGAGAAACCAACGGGTTTGGCGATATTTTCGGCGGTTGGCTGGTTGCGCAGATGGACCTGGCAGGCACGGCCATGGCCAGCCGTGTCGCCGGCGGCCGCGTAGCCACCGTCGCCATCGACCGCATGGCCTTCCTGGTACCCGTCGCGGTCGGCGCACAGCTGTCTTTCTATACCCAGACCCTGGAAATCGGCCGCAGCTCGATCCAGATGATGGTCGAGGTGTGGAGCGACGACCCGCTGTCCAGCGAATGGCGCAAGGTCACCGAAGCGGTATTCGTCTTCGTCGCCATTGACGGCAGTGGTCGTACCCGCTCGGTGCCTCGTCGCTGAGCCACGCTGGCGGTAAACTCATTGCATCTGCCCGGGTCCAAGGCCCACTGGCAATCAATGAGAAGAACGCAATGGCTACCTTTCAGGTCGTAACCGAGCAACATGGCGAACTCAACTGCTGGCGTATCAGCAGTGACCGTGCCGAACTCCTGATCGCCCAGCAGGGCGCACAGGTCCTCAGCTACCAGCAGGTAGGCGAACCGCCGCTGCTGTGGCTGAGCGACCAGGCCATCTTCCGCCAGGGCAAGTCGGTACGCGCCGGGGTACCGGTGTGCTGGCCATGGTTTGGCAACCTGCAGCGCAACCCTCAGGCCGTCCAGGCCATGTACCAGGAAACACCGGCGCCTGCCCACGGGCTTGCGCGCACGCGTGACTGGCAATTGCTGGGTATCGAGGAAGTGGGCGAGACCCTGCGGATCGAGTTCGAACTGCCTGAAGCGCAGGGCGACCTGCCCGGTTGGCCCCATGATGTCGAGCTGAAACTGGTGGTGGAGATGGGCGCAGAGCTGAAACTGAGCCTGACCAGCCGCAACATGGGCAATACCCCCGTGACCATCAGCCAGGCCCTGCATAGCTACTTCGCGGTCAGCGATGTGCGCCAGGCGCGGGTCGAGGGTGTCGACGGGCTGGGTTATATCGAAACCCTGGCGGGCTGGGAACAGCGCCAGCAGCAGGGGGCACTGACGTTTGCCGGGGAGACGGACCGGATCTACCTGGACACCCCACAGACCCTCAGCATCGTCGACCCGCATTGGAATCGGCGGATTACCTTGACCAGCAGCGGCTCGCGCTCGGCGGTGATCTGGAACCCGTGGACCGAGCGGGCCAAGGAGCTGGCGGACATGGCTGATGATGGCTGGCAAAGAATGCTGTGCATCGAGACGGCGAATGTTTGGGATGACCTGGTGGAGTTGAAGCCTGGGGCGAGTCATTCGCTGGGCGTCCAGATCGGTTGTGAAAATATCTGAGCCCTGCTCTTTTTTTACCGGCCTCTTCGCGGGCTTGCCCGCTCCCACAGGTTCTCCACAAGCCTCGAAAATTGTGGGTTACCTGTGGGAGCGGGCAAGCCCGCGAAGAGGCCGGGGCAATTATCAAAGGTCTGCATCCTCCACCACCCTCACCTTCCCCGCATCCAGCGCATAGGCCGCGTCGGCCAGGTCATTGCTGACCTTCTCCACCTTCAGCTTGCCGCTGACCCACAGCGGTGTGTAGATGTCGTCGATCTTCAACCCTTTCGGGTAACGCACAAGCACCAGCTGGTTCGGCGGCGGTGGCGGCACATGGATGCACGCCCCCGGGTACGGCACCAGGAAGAACAACGTACTGTTGCCCTTGGCGTCACTCTCCAGCGGCACAGGGTAGCCACCTAGGCGGATGTCCTTGCCATTCATGGCCGCAACGGTCTTGGTCGAGTACATCACCGCAGGCAGGCCCTTGCTCTGCTTGAGGCCGCCCTTGGCGGTAAAGGTGCCCATGGCTTCCGGTGAGTTGTGGTCGATTTCAGGCATTTGTTCCAGCGCCTTCTGGTCCGACCTGGGCATCAGCTCCAGCCAGTCGGTTTCGGGCAGTTCGGCATGGGCCAGGGTACTGGCCAACAGCAATGGGACAAGGAAAAAGGCACGCATGAAAATGCTCGGCAACTCGAATGAATTGCCGAGCATTCTAACCAGTAATCAGCGTTTCTTGATGAATCCGTAGATCACCAGCAGCACCACGGCACCGATCAGCGCGCCAAGGAAGCCTGCCGCTTGCCCAGCCTGGTATATACCCAGTGCCTGGCCGCCATAGGTAGCCAACAAGGAGCCGGCAATACCCAGCAGGATGGTCATGATCCAGCCCATGCTGTCATCGCCCGGCTTGATGAAGCGGGCCAGCAGGCCGACGATGAGGCCGATGAAGATGGTTCCAATGATACCCATGGCAATCCCTCTGCAGTGAAAATGGAACAAGCCAAAGCCTAGACGGGCTTCGGCCTGTTGCCATGTTCAGAGGGCATGCCGCTTGCAGAAGTTCGATTTGAACCCCGATCAGTTGCTGATCAGCGCCTCTACTTCGGCAATCTTGCGCTCGAGGGTGGCCATGTCATGGCAGCGCAGGGTGGCGTGTCCTACCTTGCGGCCAACCTTGAAGGCCTTGCCGTAGTGGTGCAGGTGGCAGTCCCCGATGGCGACAACCTTGTCCACGGCCGGCACTTCACCGATGAAGTTGAGCATCGCGCTCTCGCCCACCTTGGCGGTCGAGCCAAGTGGCAGGCCGGCCACGGCACGCAGATGGTTCTCGAACTGGCTGCACTCGGCGCCTTCGATGGTCCAGTGCCCGGAGTTGTGCACGCGCGGGGCGATTTCGTTGGCCTTCAAGCCACCATCAACTTCGAAGAACTCGAAGGCCATCACGCCAACGTAATCCAGCTTCTGCAACACGCGGCCGACGTAATCTTCGGCCAGAGCCTGCAGCGGGTGTGCCTGACTGGCCACCGACAAGCGCAGGATGCCGCTCTCGTGGGTATTGTGCACCAGCGGGTAGAAGCGGGTTTCGCCATCGCGGCCACGCACAGCCACCAGCGACACTTCGCCAGTGAACGGCACGAAGCCTTCCAGCAGGCATGGCACGCTGCCCAGCTCGGCGAAGGTACCCACCACGTCTTCTGGCGTGCGCAGCACCTTCTGGCCCTTGCCGTCGTAACCCAGGGTGCGGGTTTTCAGCACGGCCGGCAGGCCGATGCTGGCCACTGCGGCGTCCAGATCGGCCTGCGAGAGGATGTCGGCGAAGGCCGGGGTGGGGATGCCCAGGTCGCGGAACATGCTCTTTTCGAACAGGCGGTCACGGGCGATGCGCAGCGATTCGGCGCTGGGGTATACCGGCACGAACTGCGAGAGGAAGGCCACAGTCTCGGCCGGGACGCTTTCGAACTCGAAGGTGACCAGGTCGACTTCGTCGGCCAGCTGACGCAGGTGGTCCTGATCGCCGTAGTCGGCACGCAGGTGCTCGCCCAGGGGCGCAGCGCAGGCGTCCGGTGCCGGGTCGAGGAAGGCGAAGTTCATGCCCAGCGGGGTACCCGCCAGGGCCAGCATGCGGCCCAGCTGGCCGCCACCGATTACACCGATCTTCATGGGTTGAGCCTCAAGCCTGGCGCGGGTCTGGGTTGTCCAGCACGGTGTCGGTCTGTTCCGTGCGGAACTGCTTCAACGCCGCGTGGTACTGCGGGTACTTGGCGCCCAGAATGCTGGCCGACAACAGGGCAGCGTTGACCGCACCGGCACGGCCGATGGCCAGGGTGGCAACCGGCACACCGGCTGGCATCTGCACGATCGACAGCAGCGAATCGACGCCCGACAGCATCGACGACTGCACCGGAACGCCCAGCACCGGCAGGTGGGTCTTGGCGGCGCACATGCCTGGCAGGTGGGCTGCGCCACCGGCACCGGCGATGATCACCTCGATGCCACGGCCCTCAGCCTCCTCGGCATACTGGAACAGCAGATCCGGGGTGCGGTGGGCGGAAACCACCTTCACTTCGTAGGGAATGCCGAGTTTTTCCAGCATATCGGCGGTGTGGCTAAGGGTGGACCAATCGGACTTGGAGCCCATGATCACGCCAACCAGTGCACTCATCGTCGAGCCTCTCCTGCAAGCGCCTTCTGGCGCGCTAAAAGCAACAAGCCACGCAGGTGGGCCGGCGTGGCTTGTCATACGGATTCTGAATCGACCAGGTCGGCCGAAGGCGCGGGATTGTAACGTATTTAAAGGCTGGCCGCCCACCCCTACAAGCACATGCCGGATCAAAGGGCAAGCTGTCTCGTGGGACAACTTTTTCCTGCTGCCTCGGGGTCGACGAGTGCTGCACGCTCGCAGCCCTTCCTCGAGCACTTTGGTGTGGCTACATGAAAACTCCATGCTTCTTCGCACTTTCGTTTGGCCTGGTACTCAGCGCGCAATTGCCTAGTGCTTCGGCAGCCCACGCGCTCACCGTCACCGTCTATGTGCACGACGACCTGGCCGATATGCATGACGGGCAATTGAACGAAGACTACTTCCAGCATTGGCTGAACGAAATGCGCCGTTTCAGCCAACATCCCATCGAAGTGATATTTCAACGCAATGTAAAACACATAACCGATATTGCTTATGCAGGAATGCCGTCCGAAAAGCTCCTGGACGCTTTCAGCCAGCAGGTGTATGCACAAAAGCGACACCGACTCTACTCTCTCATGGATAAACATCTCCTGCTCACCGGCAACAGCTACGATCACAGCGGCCTGAACTACAACGCCGGCATGGCCTATTTCAAGCAGAAAACGGCCATTGCCTCTGTGGCCGCATACGGTGCTGCAGCTCATGAGATTGGCCATCTGCTAGGCGCCACGCATGAAGACGCCGAACTGAAGTTCAATGGCTGGGTGTGTGAAACGTACACGCACCCCCGTGTACCGGCACGATCCAACTGCTACCGCTACAGCGACAGGAATCGTGCAAATATCACTGATTACCTGAAGGACAATTCAAAGTGACGCTTCACCTTGTGCGCCAGACGACTCCAGCTTGCGCCATAGCAAGCGGACGTTAGCCTTACGCACCAAAGCACAGCGGTACAGGCGGATTTCCAGCGGCACATGCCATTGGCTACCGCCGCAGATCGCCAGTTCACCGCGTTCGAGCTCGCCACGCATGGACAAACGCGGCACCCAAGCGATGCCCATCCCTTCCAGGGCCATGCTCTTGAGGCTGTCGGCCATGGCGGTTTCATAGACGGTGGTATACCGCAGGTTGCGCTGGCGCAGCAGTAAGTTGACCGAGCGGCCGAGGAATGCGCCGGCGGTGTAGGCTAGCAACGGCACACTGCCCTCGCCCTCCAGGTCGAACAATGGCTTGCCATCGACATCCACAGCGCACACCGGCAGCATTTCAGTGGTGCCCATGTGCAGCGACGGGAAGATCTCGGCATCCATCTGCAAGGCCGCGTCCGGGTCGTAGAACGCCAGCATCAGGTCGCAGCCGCCTTCGCGCAGTGCATGTACGGCATCTCCGACGTTAGTCGCAACCAGGCGGGTGGCGATGTTCAAACCGTCGTTGCGCAGCTGGGCCACCCAACGGGGGAAGAAACCCGACGCCAAGGAGTGTGCCGCAGCTACCTGCACCACTTCGCCCTGCCCGCCTTCCAAGTGATGCAAATGGCGGAGAATTTCGCTCAACTGGTCGACAACAGTACGTGCTGTGACGAGAAATAGCTGACCCGCCTCGGTCAGCTCGATGGGTGTGCGAGAGCGGTTCACCAGTTGCAGGCCCAACGCCGCCTCAAGGCTGCGAATGCGCCGGCTGAAGGCCGGTTGGGTCACGAAACGCCGCTCTGCGGCCTGGGAAAAACTGCGGGTAGCGGCCAGAGCACTGAAGTCTTCCAGCCATTTGCTTTCAAGGTTCACGAAGCACATCTCCCGGCGCGCACCAAAATGGAACACGCTCGAATATCAATTGGCGTCACATGAAACACTATGCCGTTTGTGCATAGGTTAGCGTGCAATAGCATTGGCCGCAAAAACACCTTCAGGCCTAGGATTGGCGCCATTCCGGCATGTGCCGGGTCAAAATCGAGATGATATACATCATGTCCTCTGCTGCATCGTTCCGCGTCGAAAAAGACTTGTTGGGTACCCTTGAAGTTCCTGCAGATGCCTACTACGGCATCCAGACCCTGCGCGCTGCCAACAACTTCCACCTCTCCGGTGTTCCGCTGTCGCACTACCCCAAGCTTGTCGTGGCCCTGGCCATGGTCAAGCAGGCCGCTGCCGACGCCAACCGTGAGCTGGGTCACCTGAGCGATGCCAAGCACGCTGCCATTTCCGCAGCCTGCGCCCGCCTGATCAAAGGCGATTTCCACGACCAGTTCGTGGTTGACATGATCCAGGGCGGCGCTGGTACTTCTACCAACATGAACGCCAACGAAGTCATTGCCAACGTTGCGCTGGAGGCCATGGGCCACCAGAAGGGTGAGTACAAGTACCTGCACCCTAACAACGACGTGAACATGGCGCAGTCGACCAACGACGCCTACCCGACCGCAATCCGCCTGGGCCTGTTGCTGGGTCACGACGCGCTGCTGGCCAGCCTTGATAGCCTGATCCAGGCCTTCGCTGCCAAGGGTAAAGAATTCGACCACGTACTGAAGATGGGCCGTACCCAGCTGCAGGACGCCGTACCGATGACCCTGGGCCAGGAATTCCGCGCCTTCGCCACCACCATGACCGAAGACCTGCAGCGCCTGCGCTCGCTGGCTCCGGAACTGCTGACCGAAATCAACCTGGGCGGTACCGCCATCGGTACTGGCATCAACGCCGACCCTGGCTACCAGGCCTTGGCCGTACAGCGCCTGGCCACCATCAGCGGCCACCCGCTGGTACCGGCTGCCGACCTGATCGAAGCCACCTCCGACATGGGCGCATTCGTGCTGTTCTCCGGCATGCTCAAGCGCACCGCGGTCAAGCTGTCGAAGATCTGCAACGACCTGCGCCTGCTGTCCAGCGGCCCGCGTACCGGCATCAACGAGATCAACCTGCCAGCGCGTCAGCCAGGCAGCTCGATCATGCCAGGCAAGGTCAACCCGGTCATTCCAGAAGCTGTGAACCAGGTGGCCTTCGCCATCATGGGCAACGACCTGGCCCTGACCGTCGCCGCTGAAGGTGGCCAGCTGCAGCTGAACGTGATGGAGCCGCTGATCGCCTACAAGATCTTCGACTCGATCCGCCTTCTGCAACGCGCCATGGACATGCTGCGCGAGCACTGCATCGTCGGCATCACCGCCAACGAACAGCGCTGCCGTGAACTGGTCGAGCACTCGATCGGCCTGGTTACCGCACTGAACCCGTACATCGGCTACGAAAACGCCACCCGTATCGCCCGCGTTGCCCTGGAAAGCGGCCGCGGCGTACTGGAACTGGTGCGTGAAGAGAAGCTGCTGGACGACGCGATGCTCGACGACATCCTGCGTCCGGAAAACATGATCGCTCCACGTCTGGTTCCGCTGAAGGCGTAATCAGGCCGCTGTAAACAGTCTCACCAGGTCGAGGGACTAGACACCTCTCAACCTTTCCAAGGCCCGAGCGCTTGCTTCGGGCCTTTTTTTTTGCCTGAAGGTTTTGGAGGCCGCTTCGCAGGCCTTTGCGACACTCGGCGCGCCTGCAGGGTATGTGGTTTGCCTGCAGCCTCGGATATCGGCACACAACTTGCTCCATAATGCGTCCCAGCCCAACGGGATTACCCAGCATGCTGCACAGCCACCTGACCACCCTCAACGCAGTTTCGCTGATCCTCAACGTCTTCCAGGCAGACGGTTGCGAGGCGTCGGCGTTGCTGGCCGGCAGCGGCATTGGCCCGGCAGACCTGGGGCATGCCGATGCGCGCATCACCACCCAGCAGGAGCTGCAGGTTTGCGCCAATGCTGTGGCCCGGCGCAAGGACATTGGCCTGGAACTGGGCCAGCGCATGCGCGTGTCGTGCTACGGCATGCTCGGTTACGCGCTGCTCTCCAGTGCCACTTTGGGTGACGCCCTACGCCTGGCGCTGCAGTATCCGGCACTGCTGGGAACAGTCTTCAAGCTGCGCTTGCTCGACGACGGCCAACGTGTCTGGTTCAGCGCCAGCGATTACCAGGACAGCCCGGCGCTGAGCGCTTTCAACGCCGAGTTCTGCCTGGTGTCGCTGAAAGTCATCTGTGACGACCTGCTTGGCCGGCCGTTGCCGCTGCTTGGCGCACGCTTCGAACACCCTCGCCCTGGTTACCACGCGCTCTATGCCAGAGCGTTTCAATGCCCGATCGGTTTCGCCGCCGAGGACAATGCCTTTGCCTTCGAACGGCGATGGCTGGATATGCCGCTGCCGCTGGCCGACCCGATTACTCACAAAGCCATGAGCGAGCGCTGCCGGCGCCTGAACCTTGAATTCACAGGTCGCCAGGCATGGCTGGGACGGATTCGCCAGCTGCTGGCGCAGCAACTGGATGCAGCCCCCGGGCTGGAAGGACTTGCGCGGCAGATGAATTGCTCTTCGCGCACCCTGCGCCGGCATTTGCAGGCGCTGGGCAGCAGTTATCAACAGCTGCTGGACGAGCTGAGGTTCGAGCGGGCCAAGCAGTTGCTGGCCGATGAACAGATGCCGATCTACCGGATTGCAGAGACTTTGGGTTTCAGTGAGACGGCCAGTTTTCGGCATGCCTTCCAGCGCTGGAGTGGCGTGGCGCCCAGCCATTTTCGTGGTTGACCTGTTCTGGCCTCTTCGCGGGTAAACCCGCTCCTACAGGGGCGTCACAACCCCTGACGCCTTGGTGGACATTGTAGGAGCGGGTTCACCCGCGAAAGGGCCGGGCCTGCCGGCTAATGTCCAAAGGCCGTTCACCGTAGCCGCCGCTGCCTTACCCGCGACGAGGCTGGGATAGGTCACCACCCATCCGGCCAAAGACCTTGGCCATATCGATCCCCTTTTGGCCGTTTGCGTCGTTCTCCCCTGCTGATCAGCCCATGACAATGGACCCACGCCAGTCCCACCGGAGAACAACAATGCTGACGATCTATTCCGATGACCACCGCCTGCACCACGGCCGCTGCGAGCTGATCGATGGCAAGCTGATGCCCTGTTTCGAAATGCCTTCGCGCGCCGACCATGTGCTCGACCAGGTGAAAAAACGCAACCTCGGCGACATCCAGGGCCCGACCGACTTCGGCCGTGCGCCGCTGTTGCGCGTCCACAGCGCCGATTACCTGGATTTCTTCGAAGGCGCCTGGGCGCGCTGGGCTGCACTGGGCCACGAGGGTGACCTGCTGCCCTTCACCTGGCCGGCCCGCACACTGCGCCAGGTCAAGCCGACCGGCCTGCATGGCGAACTGGGTTACTACAGTTTCGACGCCGGCGCGCCCATCACCGCGGGTACCTGGCAGGCTGCCTACAGTGCTGCGCAAGTTGCCCTTACCGCCCAGGCAGCGATTCAGCAAGGCGCCCATGCCGCGTTCGCCCTGTGCCGTCCGCCAGGGCACCACGCTGCCGGCGAAGTGATGGGTGGCTACTGCTATCTGAATAACGCCGCCATCGCTGCCCAGGCCTTCCTTGACCAAGGCCGACGCAAGGTCGCCATCCTTGACGTCGACTACCACCACGGCAACGGTACGCAGGACATCTTCTACAGCCGCGACGACGTGTTCTTCGCCTCGATCCATGGCGACCCACAGGACGAATTCCCGTTCTTCCTCGGCTATGCCGATGAAACCGGCGAAGGCGCAGGCCAGGGCTACAACATCAACTACCCCTTGCCCGCCGGTAGCGACTGGGCCGCCTGGAGCGCAGCCCTGGAGGATGCCTGCAAGCGCATCGCCAGCTATGACGCCGACGTGCTGGTCATCTCCCTGGGTGTGGACACCTTCAAGGACGACCCCATCTCGCAGTTCAAGCTGGACAGCCCGGACTACCTGGAAATGGGCAAGCGCATCGGCCAACTCGGCAAGCCGACCCTGTTCGTGATGGAAGGCGGCTACGCTGTGGAAGAAATCGGCATCAACGCGGTCAATGTGCTGGAAGGCTTCCAGCGCGCCCAGCCAGGAGCCTGATAATGGTCCGACTCAAACGTCTGCTCGCCCCTTTCATCGCTGCCACCCTGTTCGCAGGCGCCCTGCATGCGCAAGCCGAGCAGCGCACCCTGCGTGTATATAACTGGTTCGATTACATCACCCCGCAGACCTTGACTGCCTTCCAGAAGGACAGCGGCGTGAAGCTAGTGTACGACATCTTCGACACCAACGAGGCGCTGGAAGCCAAGCTGCTGACCGGCAACTCCGGCTATGACGTGGTGGTACCGTCCAACGTGTTCCTCGCCAAGCAGATCGAAGCAGGGGTGTTCCAGCCGCTGGATCGCAGCAAGCTGCCGAACTGGCAACACCTGGACCCGGCACTGATGAAGCTGATCGAAGCTAACGACCCGGGCAACAAGTTTGCCGTGCCGTATATGTACGGCACCGTGCTGATCGGCTTCAACCCGGGCAAGGTCAAGGCTGCACTCGGCGACAACGCGCCGGTGGACAGCTGGGACCTGATCTTCAAGGAAGAGAACATCGCCAAGCTCAAGCAGTGCGGCGTGGCCCTGCTCGACTCGCCGTCGGAGATTCTACCGCTGGCCCTGCAGTACCTGGGCTTGCCGCCGAACAGCGACAAACCGGCTGACTACAAGAAGGCCGAGGAGCTGATGCTGAAGATTCGCCCGCATATCACCTACTTCCACTCCTCGAAGTACATGGCAGACATCGCCAATGGCGACATCTGTGTGGCAGTGGGCTACAGCGGCAGCTTCTCGCAAGCAGCCAACCGCGCCCGTGAGGCAAACAACGGCGTGATGGTGGACATGCGCCTGCCCAAGGAAGGCGCGCCGATCTGGTTCGACATGCTGGCGATTCCAAAGGGCGCAGCAAACCCGGAGGATGCGCATACGTTCATCAATTACCTGCTGCGGCCAGAGGTGATTGCGCCGATCAGCGATTTCGTGGGGTATCCGAACCCGAACAAGGATGCGACCGACAAGGTGAATCCGACGATTCGCAACAACCCCAACCTGTATCCGACGGCAGAGGCGATGGCCAAGCTGTATACCCTCAAGCCTTTGACGCGAGATGCCGAACGGGCCAGGACCCGCGCCTGGACGCGGATAAAGTCCGGTACCTGATGTTGAACCGGGGGCTGCTTTGCAGCCTCCTTCATTTTCTCCAGACTTTGCGTAGTTTCATCAAGGCCTCGGCTATCTCGCCCTCCGGCACTGCCGCAAAGCCCAGCACCAGCCCTGCCCGCTTATCCACAGGCACCTCGCAGTCCGCCAACCAGAAATTGCTCAGTGGTGTCACTTCCACCCCCACCGCCTCAGCCTTGGCCACCAACTCCTGCTCCCGAGCAAAGTTATCCACATCGACCTTCACATGCAGCCCAGCCGCCACTTCCGGCATTGCGCCCAACCCCGGAATATCCACAGGCCAACCGGCCTTGAGCACATCGCGCCGCTTCAATGCCGCCTTGCGCATACGCCGGATATGCCGCTGAAAATGGCCACGGGCCATGAACTCGGCCATCACGCACTGGCTGCTGACCTCCGAATGCCGCACCGCCAACGCTTTGCCTTGGCTGAAAGCCTGCACCAGCTTCGACGGAAGCACCAGGTAGCCCAGGCGTAACGCCGGGAAGGCGATCTTGCCGAAGGTGCCGACATACAGCACCCGCCCGTGCCGGTCGAGCGCTGCCAGCGGGGCCAGCGGTGCACCGCTGTAGCGATACTCGCCGTCGTAGTCGTCCTCGATGATCCAGCCGTCACTGCGTTCAGCCCAGGCCAGCAATGCCAGGCGACGTGCAAGGCTCATGGTCACCCCGGTCGGGTATTGGTGCGCAGGCGTAACATAAGTCAGTCGGCAATCCGTCAATTGTTCCAGCCGGCTGCAATCCAGCCCGTCTTCATTCACAGGCACGCCAAACACCCGACCGCCCGCGAGCGTGAAGGCATGAGCGGCCGCCCGATAGCCTGGGTTTTCCACAGCCACACCGTCGCCCGGTTGCAACAGCAACTGTGCACAAAGGCTGATGGCCTGCTGCGCACCGCTTGTGATCACAATTTGTTCAGCCGTACAGCTCAGCCCCCGCGAGCGGCGTAGATAGGCCGCTATCAGATCGCGCAAAGCCGGCTCGCCAGCGGGGTCACCATAGCCCAGTTGCGCAGGCGACGGGTTGCGCCAGAAACCCGCCTGTAGCTTGGCCCAGACGTCAAACGGGAACAGGTCGAATGCTGGAATACCAACGCGAAAAGCACGCGGCGCACCGATTCTGGGCGGTGGCAAATGGTTATTTTTCAGGCGCTGCAGAGGCGCGCTGAAAAGCCTCCCGCTGGATAAATCCTCAGTATTTTCTTCACGAAATGTGGATAAACCTGTTGATAAGCCCAGGGATAACCCTGTGGATACTTGTGTGGACAGTTTTGGCAGCCGGCTAACGTAGGTGCCATCACCGACCCGGCTTTCGATGAAGCCCTCGGCATACAGTTGATCGTACGCGCGCACCACGCTGTTGCGTGAAAGCGCCAACATGGCAGCCAGGTCGCGCGTAGCCGGCAGGCGAGTACCACTGCTCAGGCGCCCATCCAGTACCCGCGCTCGCAACGCCTGATATAGCTGCTGGCTAAGCCCGCGGCTGCGATCCAGGGCGATCCCGGCAGGGTCGAAAGGCAGGATGAGGGGTGACTCGCGCATGATATTGGACCTATGAAAACAGGCATTAATGGATCTTACCCAGAACCAATAGCCTGCCTAGGATGGAACCATTCGACAAGGATCTCGCCATGTACAACAGTAAGCCGCACCAGGAACACGACCTCACCCGCTTGCACCAGCACATGCTAGACACCCGCCTGGCCATTCTGGTCAGCCAGGGCGAACAGGGCCTTCTGGCCACGCACCTGCCGGTGCTGGTCGATACCGCCGAGGGCGATTTCGGCACTGTGTATGCCCACCTGGCCCGGGCCAACCGCCAATGGGAAGACCTGCAGCACGGCGGCGAAGCACTGTTGGTATTCCCCGGCGCCGATGCCTATGTCAGCCCCGGCTATTACCCAAGCAAGGCCGAAAACCCCAAGGTGGTGCCGACCTGGAACTACCTGGCGGTGCACGCTTATGGCCCGGCCGAAGTTATCCATGAGGCCGAGCCGCTACTGTCTATCGTAAGCCGCCTGACCGACCGCCACGAACAGGGTCGCAACGAACCATGGAAAGTCACCGACGCCCCTGCCGACTACATCGAGGGCATGCTCCGCGCCATCGTCGGCATCCGCCTGCCCATCGCGCGCCTGCAAGGTGCACGCAAGCTCAGCCAGAACCGCTCCAGGCAGGACATCGATGGCGTGCGCGAAGGCCTGAGCGCCAGCCCCGATCAACGGGACAACCAACTCGCGGCGCACATGCGCCAACTCTGAAGGAATAGCCCATGCCCAACCTTACCCTGCGCCCTGTCACGGCCCAAGATCACGCGGCCTGGCACGCCCTGTGGCAGGCCTACTTGCACTTCTACGAGACCGAGCTGGCCGATGCCGTCAGCCTGAGCACCTGGCAACGCCTGCTCGACCCCAGCGAGCCAACCCATTCGGCACTGGCCTGGGTCGACGGCAAGGCGGTGGGGATGGTCAACTTCATCTACCATCGTTCCAACTGGAGCATCGAGAATTCCTGCTACCTGCAGGACCTGTATGTGGACAGCACGCAACGTGGCCTGGGCATTGGTCGACAGTTGATCGAGCACGTCTACACCACTGCCAAAGCCGACAACTGCATCAAGGTGCACTGGCTGACCCACGAAACCAACGCCACCGCCATCAGCCTGTACCAGCAGGTTGCCGAGCGCTCGGGCTTCATCCAATTCCGCAAAGGCTTGTAGGCCGCACATGACAGACGCATTGAACTGGAAACCCGCCGCACCCCCCAAGGCCGAGCCCATTGAAGGCCGCTTCATCCGCCTGGAGAAGCTCGATCCCGGTCGCCATGGCGAAGACCTCTGGGAGGCACTGCAGGGCCCGGCCTCCGATCCGGTGCTGTGGGACTACCTGCCCTACGGCCCGTTCGCCGAACGCGCCGCCTTTGACCGCTGGCTGGAAGGCAACGCTGCTGGCCGCGATCCGCTTTTCTACACCGTCATAGACCGCGCCAGTGGCCAGGCCCAAGGCATCCTCAGCCTGATGTCGATCGTGCCTGAACACGGCCGGATCGAGATCGGCCACATTGCCTTCGGCGCCGCCATGCAGCGTACGCCCAAGGGTACCGAGGCGGTGTACCTGCTGGGCAAGCTGGGCTTCGCGCTGGGTAATCGACGGCTGGAGTGGAAGTGCAATAATGCCAACGCCCGCTCCAAACGTGCGGCAGAGCGATTCGGCTTCGTCTACGAAGGGGTGTTCCGCAAGCACCTGGTGGTGAAGGAACATAACCGCGATACGGCGTGGTATTCGATTACCGATGATGAATGGCCGGCGGTGGCTGCCGGGTTTGAGCGGTGGTTGAGTGAAGAGAACCAGCAGCCGGGTGGCCAGGTGGAAAGCCTTGAGATGTGCCGCAAAGGTTAAGCGGTGTGCTGAATCAGGTCTCCTACAAGGGATGCGCGTTGTGAGGTGCGGGTGAGTCCGGCACAAAAAAGGGGAGCATCCGCTCCCCAGAGGTTAACCACTTGTAGATGAGGGCTTAAATCAGCCCTCGATCTCGATCAGGATCTCACCCGGCGTCACGCGATCGCCCTTGGCCACATGGATGGCCACGACCTTACCGGCGATGGCCGCCTGCACTTCGGTTTCCATCTTCATGGCTTCGGTGATCAATACCGCCTGGCCGGCCTTGACCATGTCACCTTCCTTGACCAACACATCAACGATGTTCCCTGGCATGGTGGTGCTCACGTGGCCAGGGTCGGTCGCTTGCTTGCGCTTGCTGCCGCCACCGCTGACGAACTCGTTGAGTGGCTCGAATACCACTTCCTCCGGCATGCCGTCGATCGACAGATAGAAGTGACGCTTGCCTTCGGCCTTAACGCCCACACCGGTGATATCGACGCGGTAGGTTTCGCCGTGTACGTCGATGACGAACTCGGTCGGCACGCCTTCACCGCCAGGTGCAGCCACGGCACCGGCTTCCGGAATCGGCAGCAGAACTTCAGGCGTCAAGGTGCCAGCTTCGCGTTCTTCGAGGAACTTGCGGCCAATGTCCGGGAACATGGCGAAGGTCAGCACGTCTTCTTCGCAACGGGCCAGGGCACCGATGTCGCTACGCAACTTGGCCATTTCCGGCTTCAGCAGGTCAGCCGGGCGCACATCGATCACTTCTTCACTGCCGATAGCCTGGCGACGCAGTTGCTCGTTGACCACACCCGGGGCCTTGCCATAGCCACCTTGCAGGTACAGCTTCACCTCATTGGTGATGGTCTTGTAGCGCTCACCCGCCAGCACGTTGAAGAAGGCCTGGGTGCCGACGATCTGCGAGGTCGGGGTGACCAGCGGCGGGAAGCCGAGGTCTTCACGCACACGCGGGATTTCGGCCAGCACTTCGTTCATGCGGTTGAGGGCGCCCTGCTCCTTGAGCTGGTTGGCCAGGTTGGAAATCATGCCGCCCGGTACCTGGTTGACCTGTACCCGGGTGTCTACCGCGGTGAACTCGCTTTCGAACTGGTGGTACTTCTTGCGCACGGCGTAGAAGTACAAGCCGATCTCCTGCAGAAGCTCCAGGTCCAGGCCGGTGTCGAACTCGCTGCCCTTGAGTGCAGCAACCATCGACTCGGTACCCGGATGGCTGGTGCCCCAGGCGAAGCTGGAGATGGCGGTGTCGATGTGGTCCGCGCCATTTTCCACAGCCTTGAGCTGGCACATGGCTGCCAGGCCGGCGGTATCGTGGGAGTGAATGAACACCGGCAGCGACTGTTCTGCCTTCAGCGCCTTGACCAGCTCGCCAGTGGCGAACGGGGTCAGCAGGCCGGCCATGTCCTTGATCGCCACCGAGTCGCAACCCATGGCTTCCATCTGCTTGGCCTGGTTCACGAAGGCGTCGATGGTGTGTACCGGGCTGGTGGTGTAAGCGATGGTGCCCTGGGCGTGCTTGCCGGCGGCCTTGACCGCTTCGATGGCCACGCGCAGGTTACGCACGTCGTTCATGGCGTCGAAAATGCGGAACACATCGATGCCGTTGACCGCCGCCTTGGCGACGAAGGCCTTGACCACGTCGTCGCTGTAGTGGCGGTAGCCCAACAGGTTCTGGCCGCGCAGCAGCATTTGCAGGCGGGTATTTGGCAGCGCCGCGCGCAGCTTGCGCAGGCGCTCCCACGGGTCTTCCTTGAGGAAGCGCACGCAGGCGTCGAAGGTGGCACCACCCCAGACTTCCAGCGACCAGTAGCCAACCTTGTCGAGCTTGTCGCAGATCGGCAGCATGTCTTCGGTACGCATGCGGGTAGCCAGCAGGGACTGGTGAGCGTCGCGCAGGATCGTGTCGGTTACGTGAATTTTCTTGGACATTATAGGGTTCCTCACAGGCCTGCGTGGGCGGCAATGGCGGCGGCGATGGCCAGGGCCAGCTCTTCGGGTTTGCGCTTGATCGAGTAGTTGGTCAATTCAGGGTGGCTTTCGACAAAGCTGGTATTGAACTGGCCGCTACGGAATTCCGGATTGCGCAGGATTTCCTGGTAGTACGCGGCGGTGGTCTTCACCCCTTGCACGCGCATGTCGTCCAGGGCCCGCAGGCCGCGGTCCATGGCTTCTTCCCAGGTCAACGCCCACACCACCAGTTTCAGGCACATGGAGTCGTAGAACGGTGGAATGGTATAGCCGGTGTAGATCGCCGTGTCGGTGCGCACGCCCGGGCCGCCGGGGGCGTAGTAACGGGTGATCTTGCCGAAGCTGGGCAGGAAGTTGTTTTTCGGATCTTCAGCATTGATACGGAACTGCAAGGCGTAGCCGCGGTGCTGAATGTCTTCCTGCTTGACCGACAGTGGCAGCCCCGAGGCGATGCGGATCTGCTCACGAACGATGTCGATACCGGTGATTTCCTCGGTAATGGTGTGTTCCACCTGCACCCGGGTGTTCATTTCCATGAAGTACACTTCGCCATCGGCGAGCAGGAACTCCACGGTACCGGCGTTCTCGTAATTCACCGCTTTGGCCGCACGCACCGCCAGGTCGCCGATGTAGGCGCGCTGCTCAGGAGTGAGCTGTGGGCTCGGGGCAATTTCGATTAGCTTCTGGTTACGACGCTGGATAGAGCAGTCGCGCTCGAACAGGTGCACTACGTTACCGAAGCTGTCACCGAGAATTTGCGCCTCGATGTGCTTCGGGTTGACGATGCATTTCTCCAGGAACACTTCGGCCGAACCGAATGCCTTGGTCGCCTCGGAAATGACCCGCGGGAAGTTCTGTTCCAGTTCTTCGCGGCTATTGCAACGGCGAATACCGCGGCCGCCACCACCGGAGGTGGCCTTGAGCATCACCGGATAACCGATGCGGTCACCTTCGCTCAGGGCTTCATGAATATCGGCAACGTTGCCTTCGGTGCCCGGGGTTACCGGCACACCGGCGGCGATCATGGTGCGGCGCGCTTCGGTCTTGTCGCCCATACGGCGAATCACGTCGGCGGCCGGGCCAATGAACTTGATCCCGCGCTCGGCGCAAATTTCTGCCAGTTCAGCGTTTTCCGAAAGGAAACCATAGCCCGGGTGCAGGGCATCACAGCCGGTTTCCACAGCCAGGTTCACCAGCTTGCGCGGGTTCAGATAACCGGCCAGCGGCTCGGCACCGATGCTGTGTGCTTCGTCAGCGCGCTTGACGTGCAAGGCATGCCGGTCGGCGTCGGAAAAGATCGCTACCGAGCGAATGCCCATCTCGGCGCAAGCACGCACGATCCGAACTGCGATTTCACCTCGGTTGGCGATCAGGATTTTTTTTATCACTGGAGTCTTCCCAAAGCCGTAGGAACAGTCGAGCCGGTTCTACCGGTCGGCGCGTGACCAGACGTTGCTGGCCAGTCGCGTATTCACCCTAGCGCTGTAGGTCGATAAACAAAAATCAATATTTGTTAGAGGCTGTATTAGCAAAAGCTTATAGTTGGGTAACAAGGTGTTGCCGAAGAGCTGATTAAAATGCGTAAGTCCTTGATGCGTATGACATTGCGTCAACTCCAGATCTTTAACGAGGTGTGCGATTTACGGTCGTACAGCCGTGCTGCGGAGGAGATGGCGTTGACGCAACCCGCCGTTAGTCTACAGATCCGCCAGCTTGAAGAGCTGATCGGCCAGCCATTGTTCGAGTACGTCGGCAAAAAGCTCTACCTGACCGAGGCGGCCGAGGCCTTGCAGCGCGCCAGCCACGATATCTTCGGGCGCCTGGAAAGCCTGGACATGCAGCTGTCGGACATGCAGGGCTCACTGCAGGGTCAGTTGAAACTGGCGATCGAGTCCAGTGCCAAGTACTTCGTGCCACACCTGTTCGCCGCCTTCAAGCAGCGTCACCCGGAAGTCAACCTGACCCTGACGGTAGTCAACCGTGCCCAAGCCATCCGCCGCCTTTCCGATAACCGCGACGACCTGATCATCATGTCGATGGTGCCGCAAGACATGGGCCTGGAGTTTCTGCCGTTCCTCAACAACCCGATCGTTGCGGTTGCGCCGCCACAGCACCCGCTGTGCAAGCTGGAGCAGTTGCGCATGCAGGACTTGGAGCCTCATACCCTGCTGGTCCGCGAGCAAGGTTCGGGAACACGCAAGGCGTGCGAAGAGTACTTCAAGGATAAGCGTGTGCATTTCGCCCAAACGCTTGAAGTAGCCTCGGCCGACGCCCAGCGCGAATGCGTGATCGCCGGGCTGGGAATCGCCCTGTTGACCCGTCACGCAGTCAACCTGGAGCTGGCTACCGGGATGCTGAAGGAATTACCGGTCGAGGAGCTACCGCTGTACCGTAGCTGGTGCGTGGTGCAGGCCAAGGCCAAGCGGCAGTCGCCGGTGGCCTTGGCGTTTCTTGCATTCATACGCGGCGAACGTGCTCTTATCAGCGCGCTTGTTGAACGTTTTTCGGGGAAGTTGCCGCCGACGACTGCCATACCGTGAGTGCTTGCAGCTCGGGGTAGTCCGCCAGGTCGCGGAGCAGTTGACGTTGGTCGCAATAGCTCTCGATCGCGCGGCGGTATTCCATACGACGCTGATCTTTTTCCTGCTGCTTGCGAGCCTTGGCGTTGGGTTGGTACGTACCGTCGAAGTCACGAGCCATTGCCTGTCTCCCAGATAGTATGCGGGAGTTTCAGACTGACCTTGATGGTTTACCGTTTGGCGGTGGAATGGTGACAGAATCGTGAATTTTCACTGCCTGTGCCGGCCTGTTCGGGGGCTTGCCCGCTCCCCAGGAATTGCACCGATCTACAGAGGTGCACAGTACCTCTGGGAGCGGGCAAGCCCGCGAACAGGCCAGTACAGTTGAATTCAGTCGTCTGTAGCCTTGATCGATTTGGGCGACAGACGCAAGCTGCGCAGGCTGCGTTTCACGCTCTTCAGGTGGTTGACCAGGCTAGGCCCGCGCGCCATGGCAACGCCCATCGCCAGCACGTCGATCACCACCAGGTGGGCAATACGCGAGGTCAGTGGGGTGTAGATCTCAGTGTCTTCATGCACGTCGATCGCCAGGTTGACCGTCGATAGCTCGGCCAGCGGCGTCTGGCTGGGGCATAGGGTAATCAGGTTTGCGCCGCTCTCACGCACCAGGTTGGCAGTGATCAGCAGGTCCTTGGAACGGCCCGACTGGGAAATACACACAGCCACATCGCCCGGCTTCAGGGTAACGGCCGACATCGCTTGCATGTGCGGGTCGGAATACGCTGCCGCGCTGAGCAGCAGGCGGAAGAACTTGTGCTGGGCATCGGCGGCAACCGCACCGGACGCGCCAAAGCCGTAGAACTCTACCCGCTGCGCCTGGGCCATGGCGCTCACGGCTTGTTGCAGCGCCTGCGGATCAAGGTGCTCGCGCACTTCCATCAGGGTGTGCAGGGTGGTGTCGAAGATCTTCAGGCTGTAGTCAGCGACCGAATCGTCTTCGTGGATGGCGAACTGCCCGAAGCTGGCCCCGGCAGCCAGGCTTTGCGCCAGTTTCAGCTTCAGGTCCTGGAAGCCCGAGCAGCCAATGGCCCGGCAGAAACGCACGATGGTCGGCTCACTGATACCCACGCTGTGCGCCAAATCGGCCATGGAGCTGTGCATGACGGCAGCCGGGTCGAGCAGCACGTGGTCGGCCACTTTCAGTTCCGATTTGCGCAGCAGGTGGCGCGATTGGGCGATATGTTGCAACAGATTCACAGGCGGGACTCGGTTATGATCGGCTTGCCGGGTTGTAGCTTTCTTGTAGTTATACTACATGGACGCCAACCCGCCCAGTTAAACGAACGTGGAGAGTGGTGGTTTGACTATTCCTTGCGACATTCTGGTCTTCGGCGGCACCGGTGATCTTGCCCTGCACAAATTGCTTCCGGCGCTCTACCACCTGTTTCGCGAGGCCCGTCTGAACCCTGCCGTGCGGGTCATCGCACTGGCCAGACGCAACCTGCCACGCATCGACTATCTCAAGCTCGCCGAACGCCATTGTCGGGCGCAGATTGCCCGCAGCGACTTCGACGAAGAGGTATGGCAGCGGTTTTCCGCACGGGTCGACTACTTCCCGATGGATGCTTCACAGAGCGCCGATTTTGGCCGCCTGGCACGCTACCTGGGTGAACCCGGCGGGCTGACGCGCATCTTCTACCTGGCCACCGCCCCCAACCTGTTCGTGCCAATTGCCAACCACCTGCGCATTGCCGGGCTGGCCGACACCGAAGCGCGCATCGTGCTGGAAAAACCGATCGGTCATTCGCTGGAATCGGCCACAGCCATCAATGAAGCGATTGGCACGGTGTTCGAAGAAAGACAGGTGTTCCGCATCGACCACTACCTGGGCAAGGAAACCGTGCAGAACCTGATGGCCCTGCGTTTTGCCAATGCCCTGCTGGAGCCGGTGTGGCGCAACAACCAGGTCGACCATGTCCAGATCAGCGTTTGCGAGACACTGGGCGTAGAAAACCGCGGTGCCTACTATGATCGCGCCGGGGCTATTCGCGACATGCTGCAGAACCACCTGCTGCAACTGCTGTGCCTGGTGGCCATGGAGCCACCCGCGCAATTCGAGGCAGAGGCGGTACGCGACGAAAAGGTGAAAATCCTGCGCGCCCTCAAGCCGATCACCGGCCAGGATGTGCAGGACAAGACGGTACGTGGCCAATATGGTGCCGGGCGTATCGGCGGCCAGGAAGTGCCGGCCTACTACTTTGAAAAGGACGTCGACAACGACAGCGATACCGAAACTTTCGTTGCCATCGAGGCGCATATCGACAACTGGCGCTGGGCGGGCGTGCCTTTCTATCTGCGCACCGGCAAACGCATGGCGCGGCGCGCTTCGCAGATCGTCATCCAGTTCAAGCCAGTGCCTCACGAACTGTTCAGCGGCGGCCAGGTCAACCAGTTGCTGATACAGCTGCAACCGGACGAACGCATCAGCCTGCGCATGATGACCAAGAGCCCAGGCAAGGGCATGCGCCTGGAACCCGTGGACCTGGACCTTAATCTGGCCCAGGTGTTCAGCCAGACTCGCCGCTGGGAAGCCTACGAGCGCCTGCTGCTGGATGTGCTCGAAGGTGATTCGACACTGTTCATGCGCCGCGATGAAGTGGAAGCAGCCTGGGCTTGGGTAGATCCAATCATCAAGGGCTGTGAAGAGCACTTCCAGGCGCCCCGCCCCTACCCGGCTGGCAGTTTCGGGCCCGAACAAGCCAACAGCCTGCTCGCCAGGCATGGCAGGCATTGGCATGGCTGAATGACCTGCGCGATGGCGCGACCCTTAATCTGAAACAGCAGCAGATGAAGTTCGAAGGTGCGAAATCCATAACGTGAAGGCCATCGCCTGACCATGCCTCAGCCAGCTTGCGCAGGCCGTGACCTGGCCCCGGACCGATGAGCGGGATGCCGCCAGGTGAATATTCATACAGTAGATATTTGCCCCTTACCCGGCATCGCCCTAGAATGGCCCGATGCGCACAGACGACCTCTCTCTCCTGCTGAATTCCCTCAACGATGCCCAACGCCAGGCCGTAGCGGCCACGCTCGGGCGTCAACTGGTGCTTGCCGGCGCCGGTTCCGGTAAAACCCGCGTGCTGGTACACCGCATCGCCTGGCTGATCCAGGTCGAGCAGGCGTCGCCGCACTCGATCCTGTCGGTGACGTTCACCAACAAGGCCGCAGCAGAAATGCGCCAGCGGATCGAGCAACTGCTGGGCATCAACCCGGCAGGCATGTGGGTCGGCACCTTCCACGGCCTGGCCCATCGCCTGTTGCGGGCCCACTGGCAGGAAGCGCGGCTGGTGCAGAACTTCCAGATCCTCGACAGCGACGACCAGCAGCGCCTGATCAAGCGGGTCATGCGCGAGTTGGGCCTGGACGAGCAGAAGTGGCCGGCACGCCAGGCCCAGTGGTTCATCAACGGGCAGAAAGACGAAGGCCTGCGCCCGCAGCATATCCAGGCGGGGGGCGACCTGTTCCTGGCGACCATGCGCGAGGTCTATACGGCCTACGAGCAGGCTTGCGAGCGCGCCGGTGTCATCGATTTCTCCGAGCTGCTGCTTCGCGCCCTGGACCTGTGGCGTGACCACCCGGGCCTGCTGGAGCACTATCAGCGACGCTTCCGCCACGTGCTGGTGGACGAGTTCCAGGATACCAACGCCGTGCAGTACGCCTGGTTGCGCCTGCTGGCACGCGGTGGCGACAGCCTGATGGCGGTAGGCGATGACGACCAGTCGATCTACGGCTGGCGCGGCGCCAAGATCGAAAACATTCACCAGTACACCGCCGACTTCCCCGACGCCGAAATGATCCGGCTGGAGCAGAACTACCGCTCCACCGGCGGCATCCTCAAGGCGGCCAACGCGCTGATCGCCAACAACAGCGGGCGCCTGGGCAAGGAACTGTGGACCGACATGGGCGAAGGCGAACCACTGACCCTGTACGCGGCCTACAACGAGCACGACGAAGCGCGCTATGTCGTGGAAACCATCGAGAGCCTGGTCAAGCAGGGCAATGCGCGCAACGAGATCGCCATCCTGTACCGTTCCAACGCCCAGTCGCGCGTGCTGGAAGAGGCCCTGCTACGCGAGCGCATCCCCTACCGCATCTATGGCGGCCAGCGCTTCTTCGAGCGCGCCGAAATCAAGAATGCCATGGCTTACCTGCGCCTGATCGAAGGGCGTGGCAACGATGCCGCTCTGGAGCGGGTGATCAACGTGCCGCCGCGCGGTATTGGCGAAAAAACCGTCGAAGCCATCCGCGAGCACGCCCGTCACAGCCAGCTGTCCATGTGGGAGGCCATGTGCCAGCTGCTCGCCGCCAAGGCCCTCAAAGGCCGCGCCGCCAGTGCCCTGGGGGCCTTTATCGAGCTGATCGAGGGGCTGGCCGCCAAAGTTGTGGACATGCCGCTGCATACCATGACCCAGACCACCATCGAACAGTCCGGCCTGATCACCTATCACCAGGAAGAAAAGGGTGAAAAGGGCCAGGCACGGGTAGAAAACCTTGAGGAACTGGTCAGTGCGGCACGCAACTTCGAGTCCACCGACGAAGACGCCGACCTTTCCCCGCTCTCGGCCTTCCTTGGCCATGCCTCACTCGAAGCTGGCGATACACAGGCTGATGAGCATGAAGACAGCATCCAGCTGATGACCCTGCACAGCGCCAAAGGCCTTGAGTTCCCATATGTGTTCCTGGTGGGCATGGAAGAAGGCTTGTTCCCGCACAAGATGAGCCTGGAAGAACCCGGCCGCCTGGAAGAGGAGCGACGCCTGGCCTATGTAGGCATCACCCGCGCCATGCGCCAGCTGGTCATGACCTACGCCGAAACACGCCGCCTTTATGGCAGCGAGACTTACAACAAGGTTTCGCGTTTCGTGCGTGAAATTCCGGCAGGCCTGGTTCAGGAAGTACGCCTGTCCAACAGCGTCAGCCGCCCGTTCGGCGGGGCCAAGACGGCCACCAACAGCAACCTGTTCGCCAATGCCAGCATTCCGCAGACCGCGTTCAACCTTGGCCAGCGTGTGCAGCATGCGGTATTCGGCGAAGGTGTGATCCTCAACTTCGAGGGTTCTGGCGCTCAGGCGCGGGTGCAGGTGAATTTTGCCGAAGGTAGCAAATGGCTGATGCTGGGGTATGCCAAGCTCGAGGCTGTCTAAAGCGCACAAGGGTCTGGCCTGCCAACTTTGTAACATCAGGCAAAAGCTCGAAACACTATGTCGCTGGTCATGTGCCCGGGAACCTGTGCACCATGACGCGCGTGCAATCCACAACAGGGGATATCCCACTTATGCAACGTTTTCTTAGCATCGCACTGGCGCTCTGCGTCGGCCTGACGCTGAGCCTGGACGCCAGCGCCAAGCGTTTCGGCGGCGGCAAGAGCTCGGGCTCCGCGCCTATCCACCAGACCCGCCAGGCTACGCCAACCACGCCTGCTGCCGCGCCGACCGCACCTGGCCGTGCACCGGCTGCTGCCAGCGGTGCTTCGCGCTGGTTGGGCCCACTGGCCGGCCTCGCCGCCGGTGGCCTGCTGGCTTCCATGTTCATGGGCGACGGTTTCGAAGGCTTCCAGATCATGGACTTCCTGATCGTGGCGCTCATCGCCTTCCTCGTGTTCCGCTTCATTGCCGCGCGACGTCGCCAGCAGCAGCCACAAATGGCCATGCCAGGCCATGCGCCGATGCAGCGTGAGGCTCACGCGCAGCCTGCGCAGCCGTCGATTTTCGGTGGTTCGGCCGCACCTGCTGCCACAGCCGCACCGGTGATCAACGCGCCGGCCTGGTTCAACGAGCAGAGCTTCCTGGCGGCAGCCCGTAACCACTTCCAGTCGCTGCAGCAGCACTGGGATGCCAATGAAATGGACAAGATCAGCGAGTTCGTTACCCCGCAAATGCTTGAGTTCCTCAAGCGTGAGCGTGCTGAGCTGGGTGATGGCTTCCAGTCTACCTACATCGATAACCTGGAAGTGCAACTGGACGGTGTCGATGACCGCGCCGACCGCACCGACGCTACCCTGACCTTCCGTGGCGTGTCGAAGAATTCGCGCTTCGACCAGGGCGAAGTGTTCAGCGAAAGCTGGCACATGGTTCGCGCCCAAGGCGAGAACCAGCCTTGGCTGGTAGCCGGTATCCGTCAAAACGGCTAACCGCTGCGTGCTAAACAGAGAACCCCGGGCTTGCCCGGGGTTTTTGCTTTTGCCAAAGTGGGCTACTAGGGTATAAGGCGCAGCGTTGTCATCTAGGTTAGAGGAAGTGAACCGTGGAAGAAGTGATCGAACAACTCCGTGAAGCGAATGAGCCGGTACCGGTGCCCCTGGAGCTTCCCGACGAAGACCAGCTGGTAGAGATCGAAGAACAGCTGTTCATCAATATTCCATTCGTGTTCAAAGAGTTTCTGCTGACCGTAAGTGATGTGGTTTATGGCTCTCTTGAGCCTGTTACTGTCACTGATCCGCAGTCGCACACCTACCTGCCAGATGTAGCCTCCAACGCCTGGGATGCCGGCGTACCGCGTGACCTGATTCCGCTGTGCCAGGACGGCGACAATTACTATTGCGTCGAAGAGGACGGCACCGTGGTGCTGTGGGATGCCGAAGAGGAAATTGTCGGCGAAGACAGTTGGGAATCTGTGTGGCACTGGGCGCGAGATGTTTGGCTGGAGAGCTGATCGCTTGCACCTATAAAGAAGCTCGCGATCTGAGTCAGTAACAATGACATCTGAGCGCCTCAAGGTCGTTAAAATCGCCAGGCCTTCTGCGCCTGGCGACATCGCTATAGCCCCATATCTTCGGGCGGACGGGATACCTTGCCCAGGGCGTAACCCCCTCAGTGCGAGTTCTCGCGACTGTTCTCCAGCGTCTCCAGCAACGCGATCTGCATGCGCGTGTGCACGCGGATAAACCAGCGCCACAACAACGCCACCACCACCGCAGCTACCACGGCAATCACCAGCAGCAATTCGCTGGTGGGCAGAATGCTGGCGGACAATGCCGACAGCAGCAGGAAAATCACCAGCAGCGACAACAGCGGGATCACTTCGGCGATCACACGGCGCACGCGCTGGGTATGTCGCCCGGCCATTTCCGGCTTCACGCCCATCTCTGCCAGCAGCATCGAGAGTGCTTTTAGCTTGCGGTACGCGGCGATCAGGAATGGCAGTGACAGCAACAAAGCTGCCCCCCAAATGACGGCCTTCTGCTGGCTGACATCGCTGACCCACTCGCTGAGCCAATTGCCGATACGCCCTGCAAAATAACCGCCACTGAAGAAGATGGCGATCACCAGCGCCAGGTTCACCCCCACCTGCAACAGGATGCGCCGGATCATCGCCGCCAGCATGGCACTCTCGCCCTGCGGCTGGATGTTGCGTAACCACTCGCCATACAACGACAACACGCGTGCGAGGCGGGCGGGCACCACATTGCCCAGTTTCTGCGACAACGGGTCAGCCGCGCGGATCAGATAGGGTGTCAGCAACGTAGTGATTGCCGATACCGCCACCGCCACCGGGTAAAGGAAGTCGCTGGTCACCTGCAGGGTCATGCCCAGCGCGGCAATGATGAAGGAGAACTCGCCAATCTGCGAAAGCCCCATGCCTACGCGCAAAGACGTCCGCCCGTCATTGCCGGCAATGAACGCCCCCATGCCGCAAGACAGCATTTTGCCCAGCACCACCGCCAGGGTGATGACAACGATAGGCCAGGCATAGTCGATCAGTACCTGAGGGTCGATCATCAGGCCGATGGCGACGAAGAAGATGGCACTGAACAGGTCGCGTACAGGCTCGATCAGGCGTTCGATCTTCAGCAACTGGCGTGATTCGGCCATGATCGCGCCAATCAGGAAAGCGCCTAGCACCATGCTGTACTCCAGCTTCACAACCAGCAGGCAGAAGCCGAAACACAGGCCCAGAACAGTGATCAGCAACATTTCGTTGCTTTCGAACTTGGCGACATAGGCCAGTAACCGCGGCACCAGCAAAATACCGATGACCAAGGCGACGATCATGAACAGCGACAGCTTGCCGACAGTGGAGAACACTTCGCCCGAGCTGACCGTGCCGCTGACCGCAATGCCCGACAGCAGGGCAATGATTCCGATACCCAGAATGTCCTCGACGATCAGCACGCCGAAGATCAGCTGGGCAAAGCGCTCGTTCTTCATCTTCAAGTCGTTGAGCGCCTTGACGATGATGGTGGTGGAGGAAATGGCCAGGATGGCGCCCAGGAACAGTGAATCCATGGTGCTCCAGCCAAACCAGCGGCCAATCTCGAAGCCGATCCAGATCATCAGGACGATTTCCAGGAACGCTGCGATGAACGCCGTGGCACCGACCTTGAACAGCTTGCGCAGGCTGAACTCGAGCCCCAGACAGAACATGAGGAATATCACGCCCAGTTCAGCGAGGATCTTGATGGTTTCTTCGTCATGAATAAGGCCGAACGGGGGAGTATGTGGGCCAATGATGAAGCCGGCGACAATGTAGCCCAGCACCACCGGCTGCTTTAGGCGGTGAAAAAGAATGGTGACGACGCCAGCGATCAGCATGATGACTGCCAGGTCCTGGATGAAGCTGATGGCATGCATGGCGTGATACTCCTTATCTCGTCTTTTTTGGGATGCCTGGTCAGACCGCTCCTGCCGAGGCAAACCTGAGCGAGCAGCAAGTAAATACTGCATTGAATGCAGCAACGCCCATGTTGCATGGGCGTACTCAGGTTAACATCGCACCCCGCCGCTAAAAGTCGGTGCAATATGCAGAAACAGATCGGCTGGAAAAGCGCTCGTGATGGCATGATCAGCGTGACGACAGCGCGCCGGCCAACGTCCCGTATCAGCAAGGCAAATTCAAAGAGGGGAACAGAAGTGTCAGCAGATAACGCCCTCCATTCGCCCGATTCAGCGCAACCTCACCGTGAGCACACTATGGAACCTGGAAACGCCCAGCTGAGCATGACCGTCCTGATGACCCCGGACATGGCCAACTTTTCTGGCAACGTACATGGCGGCACCCTGCTCAAGTACCTCGACGAAGTGGCTTATGCATGCGCCAGCCGTTACGCCGGCAGTTATGTGGTGACCCTGTCGGTCGACCAGGTGATCTTCCGTGAACCCGTGCACGTGGGTGAACTGGTGACCTTCCTTGCGTCGGTCAACTACACCGGCAACACTTCGATGGAAGTTGGCATCAAAGTCGTGACCGAGAACATTCGCGAGCGCTCGGTGCGCCATTCCAACAGCTGCTTCTTCACCATGGTCGCGGTCGACGACAACCGCCGCCCGGTGCCGGTGCCACCACGCCAGCCGCACAGCAGCGAAGAAAAGCGCCGCTTCCTGCAGGGCCAGCAGCGCCGGCAGATCCGCCAGGAGCTGGAAAAGCGCTACCAGGACCTGAAAACCGACGCCATTTAAAGCGCGAGCAACTGCGCTTCGAAGCGCACCCGTGGGTGCGCAATACGGTCCTGGGCCCGTACCAGCTGCAATTCGTAGCTGGCGCAGGCCTGGGTTTCCAGCAGCACTTCATGCACTGCCGCAGCCGTGAATTCGAATGCCTGCACCCAGCTGTCGCCAAGCAGCACACGCGCCAGGAACAGGCCTGAGGTCAGGTCACCCACCCCCACCGGCTGACGCGGAAACGCCAACAGTGGGCGGCGCAAGTGCCAGCTTTGCTCGGCGGTCACCAGCAACATTTCGAACTGTTCTTCGGCCCGCCCGGGGTACGCCAGATGCTTGACCAGTACAACCTGCGGACCACGCTCCAGCAGGCTGCGCGCCATGTTCACGCAATCCTCCAGCGACTGGGCGCGGCGCCCACTGAAGCTGTCCAGCTCCAACTGGTTGGGGCACAGGATGTCCGCTGTGGCTGCAGCCTCGTCAAGCAGGAACTCACTGACTTCGGGCGGCACGATGCAGCCCTTTTCCGGGTGCCCCATGACCGGGTCGCACAGGTATAACGCTTTTGGGTTTACCGCCTTGATCCGCTCGACACCGGCCAGGATCGCTCGCCCTTGTTCGGCACTGCCCAGATAGCCGGAAAGCACTGCATCGCAGTGGCCCAGCTCGCCGATGTTGGAAATGCCTTCCACCAACGCAGGAATTTGCGCTGGGGCAAGCACTTCACCCGCCCACTGGCCATACTGTGTGTGATTGGAGAACTGCACGGTATTGAGGGGCCAGGCATTGACCCCGATACGCTGCATGGGGAATACCGCGGCGCTGTTGCCGGCGTGGCCGAACACCACGTGGGACTGAATGGCGAGCAGGTGCGGGGTACGTTTCATGCGGGAGGTTTCCAAAGCTGTTTCTAGGATTGTGCGCAGCGCAGTATGAACTCGATTGCTACCTGTACGACAGGCCAGGAACGCAGTTAAGCTGGATCTACCTGTTTGGAGCATATGCAAATGTTGACCCTGGAGAACCTCTTCGTCCTGATGCTGGTAGCCACGGCAGGCGCCTGGTTGTGGCACAACCATGGGTTGCGTGAAAAGGCCCTGGAACGGGTCAAACAGCATTGCGCCAAACTCGACCTGGAGTTGCTTGACGATGCCGTAGCGCTCAAGCGCATCGCCTTTGTCCGGGATGCCAATGGCCGCAAGCGCCTGGCACGCGTCTATGCCTTCGAATTCACCGTCACGGGTGAGCAACGTCACCCCGGCACCGCAACCCAGTTCGGCGCCCACAGCGTGCAGATTGAACTGGCGCCCTACCCGTTCGAAATCAAGACCCCACCGCGCGCTGACAACGTCATAGAGATGCAGCAATGGCGCCAGGAGCACAACCGCTGGCGCAACTGATCAACTGACGCGACATTCATCCAACCCGGCTTGCAATGCGGGTTGCGGTTGCGGCTGATCGAAAATCAGCTCGATACGCGTGTCCTTGCGCCAGTCGCTGGGCTGCCAAGCGGGCATATCCCCATTCAGCCCATTGAACGACCACCAGCCCTCCATGCTGTGGATAACTCCTTTGGCCCGTCGCCATGGCCAAGCACACAAGAAAGCCTTTAGCCGCTGTGGATAAAACTGTTGGCCAGGGTGCCACCGCCAGCCAATACTCCATCCGCCCTCCCCCTGCTGGACAAGGCAAATGGGTAGACTGGGGTCAGCCCACAGTGCTGCTGGTGCGATTCCAGGATTGTCGACAATCCTGTTTTTCAAGAATGGGCTGTCAACAATCTGTGGCGATACAGTCGGGAGGCCGGACAAAGGCAACTGCCCCTGCACGGTCCACATGATTCTCTTTTCTTTAAATTGATTACTTATCAACAACTTATGTATTTCATCCACAGCCTCTGACTTATTGAAAACCACGCTTTCAGAGGCGTTGAAAGCCTGCTGTTGAGCCTCTGGAAGTGGCTCGTTTCGAGCCATGGCCTGGGCATCCACAACCATCAGGAGTGGCTGAATTGTCAGCACTCCAACCCAAGGCGCTTGTTGCAACTGAGCCAGCAGCTGCAACGGATGGCCCAGGCCGGAAGGTTCGATAAACAGCCGGTCAGGCCGCGATTTGCGTAGCAGTCTTCCCAGGCCCACCTGGAACGGCATGCCGTTGACGCAGCACAGGCAGCCGCCTGCGACTTCGCCGATGGCGATGCCGTCTTCGTCACGGCTGAGTATGGCTGCATCCAGGCCGACAAGGCCGAACTCGTTGATCAATACCGCCCAGCGCTCGTTGGCGGGGCGCTGGGCCAGCAAGTGACGGATCAAAGTGGTCTTGCCAGCACCCAGCGGGCCAGCAATTACATGGGTGGGAATGTTCTGCAACATGGCGTGGCTTCAGGCGGCGGTGATGCCCCACTATGCGCTGTCAGGCCAGCCAGTCAAGGCTGAGCAGCAAACGCCCCTGCTGTGCCGAAGGCGACCGATGAACCAGGCCTGCACCTTCATTACCCTGCCATTTTTCACCTTTGAGTATCGCCACCTCACCGGCTTGCAGCTGTTGGATGTTATCCACAGACGGCTGAGCTGTGTGTAACTCACCACGACCGCTAACCCGCTCTTGCAACCATTCGCTACCTGGGCCGACATAGGTGGTGAGCAGGCGCAACGGTACGTTATCCACATGGAAGCGCGGGCACATCGGACTGTCCAGAACGCGCAAGCGCAAACCTACACGTCGTGCGCCAACCAGACAGGTATAAGCCGCCACTAACCAGGTCACATCAGCAACGAACGCTTCATATCCATGCAGATCCGCCGCTTCACGCAGCAGATCTGGCAATACCGGCTTCTGTTCCTCGTCCACATCAATTACCCGCTGATCAGCCAAGGGCTGGCCAAGGCTGAGCACCAATGCGGCAAAGTCCTCCAGTTGTGCCGGCAAGCGCCGCCGCCATACGGCCAGGTTCACGCCATCCTGCAGCACTTCGGCCAGCACCTGAGGCGTCTCGCCAAACACTTGAAAGATATCCACAGGTCGGTGCGCCAGGTTCATGCTGCCGCTTCCTCATGCCATGGGCCAAATGGGTCAGGTAAACGCAACCAGCCCATGTGTCCCAAGGCCATTTCTTGATCCGTCAACAGGCATGCATCAAGGGCTGTGGATAATTTTTCGACGTCGATATTCTGCCCGATAAACACCAATTCCTGGCGGCAGTCACCGGTCTCAGCGGTCCAGTGTTTCAAGATCGCGTTCGTGTTATCCACATCTTGTGGCCACTGCTCGCGTGGCACGAAGCGCCACCAGCGGCCAGCCAGACCATGGCGCATCATGCCGCCCGCTTGCGACCAGCTGCCAGCTTCCTGATATTTGCTGGCCAACCAGAAAAACCCTTTGGAACGCAGCAGCCTTCCGTTTTCCCAGTTCTTGTGGATAAAGTCGTAAAAGCGCTGTGGATGAAGCGGGCGTCGGGCCTGCCAGGTCATGGCCGCGATACCGTACTCTTCTGTTTCTGGTACATGTTCACCGCGCAGCTCCTGCAGCCAGCCTGGTGCCTTGGCGGCCTGATCGAAGTCGAACAGTCCGGTGTCGAGAATACGTGCCAACGGCACTTGGCCCATGACCATGGGTACGATCTGCGCTCGGGCATTGAGGCTGCGCAAAATGGCGATGAGTTCTTCGCGCTCATGTTGGCTGATCAGGTCGATCTTGCTCAGCAGCAGCACATCTGCGAACTCGACCTGCTCGATCAGCAAATCACTGATCGACCGCTCGTCTTCTTCGCCCAACGTTTCACCACGGCTGGCCAGGCTGTCTGCTGCTTGATAGTCGCGCAGGAAGTTCAAGCCATCGACCACGGTGACCATGGTGTCCAGTCGCGCCATATCGGACAGACTGCGACCCAGCTCGTCACGGAAAGTGAAGGTCTCAGCCACTGGCAGTGGCTCAGAGATACCGGTGGATTCGATCAATAAATAATCGAAACGTCCCTCTTCGGCCAGCCGTGCAACCTCCTCAAGCAGGTCTTCGCGCAACGTGCAGCAAATGCAGCCGTTGCTCATCTCGACCAGTTTCTCTTCAGCGCGGTTGAGGCTGACATTGCGCTGCACCTCACTGGCATCGATGTTGATTTCACTCATATCGTTGACGATTACCGCCACCCGCAGGTTGTCGCGGTTGCGCAGCACATGGTTGAGCAGCGTGCTCTTGCCGGCTCCCAAAAAGCCGGACAGCACGGTGACGGGAAGACGATTGGACATGGCGAACCCCTTCAGGCAGACGCATTCGAAACGATGCATTGCACAATGTTATAAAGTAACAATACAATTTCGCCAAGTGGTTCTCGACGGACGAGTGCTCACAGGGGATGAAAATGAATCTGCCACGCGTCATGGCATTGCTGGTGCTCACCATGCCTGCCTCGCTATTAGCCATGCCGCAAAACAGTGCATTGGCCCTTTGTACGCGAAGCGCGACGCTGCTCGCTTGCCAAGACGGCAAAGGCAACTACTACAGCGTGCGCACCGAAGGCAGCACGTTCTACCTTCGCGGCTATGACTTCAGCAGCCGCCGACTATGGGCACAAACCAACAGCCGCTATGGCACGTTGACTTTTTTTTCCGGCCTGGCCAGCAATGGTGAGGCCTGGGTGGGATACAGCCGCCGAGTAGGCTGGACCACCTTGAACCGCGTATCGAGTTCCAGCGGGGAGCGCTTCAAGCTGCATTGCAGTTTGATCGAGGGCTGCCGTTGATGCCTCCTTTGTTTTGAAGGTTTTTCCTCTGCTGCCTATTTGCACATCAGCTTCGAGCGCTTGCTGAAAACGCCTGCCTTGATCAGCCGTTCTCAGGACGAAAAGCTATGCCGTAACCGCGTCGAGGCAATGGTTGAACATGAAATGTTCCACGTGGAACTATTCGTTTCCCTACCGACTTCTGGAACTGGCCATGCTCGGCTGCTCTAACGGCAACAGAGACTGCATGCCCACGACGCGGTTGCCACCAGCCAGTGGCAATGGGACTTCAGCTGCGCGGTTTGACCGTCCCGCAGTCATTGCCTAGCCACACCGCACGCGTGTTCATGCTGCCTTGCTGCTGCACACCCGAAGCGTTGAACGTGCCACTGACCTGGGTGGTGAATTCCCGATCACTGAGAAATGTAGCCTGGCCACTACCCTGTGCCTTCGGGCAGCTGAACTGGAATTTCCACACGTTACCGGTACGGTCGGTAATCTTCTGAGTGCAGCCCGATTTCGGGTCCTGCAGCGGAATGTCATTCGTTGCCACCTGTTCTGGTGTCAGGCACGAACGCACACCCTTGCCACCTACACTTACCCCTTGTTTGGCCAATACCCCTTCCATCATTGCGCGCTGCTCTGGCGGCAGGTTCTTCAACTGGCCAAGCATGAATTCCATGTCGGGTAGAGGCTTGCCATCGACCTGCATGTTGCTGGTGGTCAGCTCCCACAACCCCGGTTGCAGCATCTGGGCTTGCACCAGCGGACTGCTCATGCCTAGGGCCAACGCCAACAGTGGCAGACGAATCTTCATGGACGAACGCTCCTGGAAAAAAGCCGGTCAAACGGGCCGGACTGAGCCTTAGACGCCAAATCCGTCTGCGGGTTGCAGGCGGACCGGGAACGTGTTCTGTTACCTCAAGTGTACTCGGCAAGCAGGATGCATATGGATTACCACAGCCCCTACTTCTTTGGTTACCTACTCGGCCTGATCCATCTGCTGGGTATTGTCGCCGCACTGCATGCGCTGTTCACCGTGCGAACAGCTCAGGGCGCCATTGCGTGGGCGATGCCCTTGCTCTTCATCCCCTACCTCACCTTGATCCCCTACCTGATCTTCGGCGCCCGCTCGTTCTATGCCTACATCAAGGCTCGGCGCCAGGCCAACCAGGAAATGCACGTGGCCATGGCCAACCTCAACTGGCGGCCCTGGGTTGAAGAAGCCCTTACCGCCCGCGAGTCCGAAAGCTACACAGCCTTGCGCGCCATGCCCAAGCTGGGTCGCATGCCATGCCTGGCAAATAACCAGGTGAAACTGCTGATCAATGGCAAGGCCACCTTCGATGCCATCTTCGCAGCCATCGAAAAAGCACGCGATGTGGTACTGGTGCAATTCTTCATTATTCATGACGACACCCTAGGCAAGGCACTGCAGCAACTCTTGCTACGCAAAGCCGCCGAAGGCGTGCAGGTGTTCGTGCTGTACGACCGTGTCGGCAGCCACGCCTTGCCGGCCAGCTACAGCCAGATGCTGCGTGACGGCGGCGTGCAGATCCATGCATTCGCCACCCGTCGCGGCTGGTTCAACCGCTTCCAGGTGAACTTTCGCAACCATCGCAAGATTGTGGTGGTGGATGGCTTGCTCGGCTTCATCGGCGGTCACAATGTGGGCGACGAGTACCTGGGTGAACATCCACAGCTTTCCCCCTGGCGTGACACCCACGTACAGATCAGCGGGCCGGTACTGGCCTGCCTGCAAGAGTCGTTCGCCGAGGACTGGTATTGGGCCACGCGCCAGCTACCGCCGCTGATCCTGCCCGATACGTACCCGGATAACGGCGTGCTGTGTCAGGCCTTGGCCAGCGGCCCGGCAGACCCACAAGAAACCTGTTCGCTGTTCTTCCTTGAGGCGATTCATTCGGCCACCCGCAGGGTGTGGATCACGAGCCCCTACTTCATCCCTGACGAGGCCGTATTCGCCGCCTTGCGGCTGGCGGTACTACGAGGAGTCGATGTGCGGGTACTGATCCCGTCACGGCCGGACCACCGCATCGTCTACGCCGCCTCCAGCCTGTTTGCCTTCGAAGCGGTGCGCGCGGGGGTACGGATGTTCCGTTACCAACCCGGGTTTCTGCATCAGAAGGTGGTGCTGGTGGATGATGACGTCAGCGCGATTGGGAGTGCCAACCTGGACAACCGCTCGTTCCGCCTGAACTTCGAGATTACCCTGCTGACAGTCGATCGCGGCTTCGCCGACCAAGTCGAGCACATGCTCCAGGAAGACTTCGAACACGCGCGGGAAATTACTGCAGAAGACACCGAAGATACCCATCGACTGCAGCAATTGGGGATGCGGATTGCGCGGCTGATATCGCCGATTCTTTAGGGTGAGCACACCCGTTGAAAGCGGCCTTTCGCGATAAAGGCCACTCCTCCAAAGCCACATCGGGGCTGTGACACTCGCGATTTCAGCGATACAGGTCTTCCCGCGTCCAGGGCAGGTCATGATGCCCGTCGGCGTATGGCTTCACTGCCAATATCTGGTGCAGGTTGATCCAGCCCTTCTGAAAGGCGTAGGCACACCCGGCCAAGTACAAACGCCAGATCCGCAGGGTCTTCTCAGGCACCAGCGCTGCAGCCTTGTGCAACTGGTTCTCCAGGTTCTCGCTCCAGTGGTGCAAGGTTTTGGCGTAGTGCAGGCGCAGGCTCTCCACGTCCACCACCTCAAGCCCGGCTTCACAGATACTGGCGCTGATCATCGACAGGTGCGGCAGTTCGCCGTGGGGGAATACATAGCGATCGATGAACTCACCGGCCCCGCGCCCGACTGGTCGGCCATCGACGTGCTTGGCAGTGATGCCGTGGTTCATCACCACTCCCCCTTCCCTCACCGCCCCGAACAGCTTCTGGCAGTACAGCGCCAGGTTGGCATGCCCGACATGCTCGAACATACCCACGCTGACAACCTTGTCGAAGCGACCATCCTGAGGCAGATCGCGGTAATCGAGAATCTGCAGGTCAACCTTGTCGGCAAGCCCTTCCGCTTGCACACGCTTGCGGCCGAGCTTCAATTGCTCCTTGCTCAGGGTAATGCCGAACACCTTGGCGCCATATTCACGGGCAGCGAACCGCGCCAGCCCGCCCCAGCCACAGCCAACATCGAGCAGGTAGTCACCGGCATCCAGACGCAGCTTGCGGCACAGGTGGTCAAACTTGTCCTGCTGCGCCTGGTCGAGCGTATTGTCCGGCTCACGGAAGTAGGCGCAAGAATAGGCCATGTCCTGGTCCAGCCAAAGCTGGTAGAACGCGTTAGACACGTCATAGTGGTAGGAGATTGCCTTGGCGTCAGTGCTCTTGTCATGAGACACACGTGGCGGCGGCGTTTCATCCTCATCCGCCAGCAGCGCTTCGCTCAGCTCGTCGCACACGCGGATGGCCTCACCGATATCGCCTTCCAGCTCCAGCTTGCCTTCGACGAATGCGGTGCCTAGCTGGTCCATGCTTGGGTGGGTCAACTGGCTGATCAGCTGCGGCTCCTTCACCAGAATGGTGACCTGAGGACTAGGTCCAAGATCAAACTGGTTACCGTCCCACAGCTTCAGCCTCAGCGGCAGATGCAAGCTCTGCAATGCAGGTGGAAGTTGAGCAAGCATGAATCACCCCTCCTGTCCGTAATTGGCCACGACGCCTAATATTTCGAACGTCACCGGATCAGAGTAGTTCATCTGTAGGATGTTTCCTCTAAGCAAGACCTTGGTCTAGAACCAACTGATCTTATCCATGCAGCAGATTGTATACAATCTTTCCGTCTCAGCTTAACCTTGTGCCCTCTCGCGCTTCTACATCCTGGAGTTGAACCCATGAAATCCTATGACGTGGTGATCATCGGCGGTGGCCCTGGCGGCTACAACGCAGCCATCCGTGCTGGCCAGTTGGGCCTGAGCGTTGCCTGCGTGGAAGGCCGCTCGACCTTGGGCGGCACCTGCCTGAACGTTGGCTGCATGCCATCCAAGGCGCTGCTGCATGCTTCGGAGCTTTACGAAGCTGCCAGCGGTGACGAGTTCGCCCACCTCGGTATCGAAGTAAAGCCCACCCTCAACCTCGCCCAGATGATGAAACAGAAGGATGAGAGCGTGACAGGCCTGACCAAGGGCATCGAATACCTGTTTCGCAAGAACAAGGTCGAGTGGATCAAAGGCTGGGGCCGCCTGGAGGGCATCGGCAAGGTCGTGGTCAAGGCCGAAGACGGTAGCGAAACCGCGTTGCAGGCCAAGGACATCGTCATTGCCACCGGCTCTGAGCCCACCCCTCTGCCAGGTGTGACCGTCGACAACCAGCGCATCATTGACTCGACCGGCGCGCTGTCGCTGCCGCAAGTGCCCAAGCACCTGGTCGTCATCGGTGCTGGCGTAATCGGTCTTGAGCTGGGTTCGGTCTGGCGCCGCCTGGGTAGCCAGGTCACTGTCATCGAATACCTGGACCGCATCTGCCCAGGCACTGACACGGAAACGGCCAAGACCCTGCAGAAGGCGCTCGCCAAGCAAGGCATGGTGTTCAAGCTGGGCAGCAAAGTGACTCAGGCTACCGCAGGTGCCGATGGCGTCAGCCTGACGCTGGAGCCTGCCGCAGGGGGTACCGCAGAATCGCTGCAAGCCGATTACGTGTTGGTGGCTATTGGCCGCCGCCCTTATACCAAAGGGCTGAACCTGGAAAGCGTGGGCCTGGAAGCCGACAAGCGCGGCATGCTCGGCAACGAGCACCACCGTACCTCAGTGCCGGGTGTCTGGGTGATTGGCGACGTCACTTCGGGCCCAATGCTGGCGCACAAGGCGGAAGACGAAGCGGTGGCCTGTATCGAACGCATCGCCGGCAAGCCCCACGAGGTCAACTACAACCTCATCCCTGGCGTGATCTATACCCGCCCGGAGATGGCCACCGTGGGCAAGACTGAAGAGCAGCTCAAGGCCGAAGGGCGTGCCTACAAGGTTGGCAAGTTTCCCTTCACCGCCAACAGCCGTGCCAAGATCAATCACGAGACCGAAGGCTTCGCCAAGGTCATCGCCGATGCCGAAACCGATGAAGTACTAGGTGTGCACCTGGTGGGCCCAAGCGTCAGCGAGATGATTGGTGAGTTCTGCGTGGCTATGGAGTTCTCGGCCTCGGCAGAAGATATCGCCCTCACCTGCCACCCGCACCCGACGCGCTCCGAGGCCCTGCGCCAGGCGGCGATGAATGTGGATGGCATGGCCATGCAAATCTGACGAGCCCCATTCGCTGCGTCGGGGATAGAGCCGCCTTTAATTCCGGCTGGCTCTATCTCCAGGTATCAAGTCACAGCCAAGCCTTGATCTGCGCGCTCACTGCGTCGGTGGAGATACCGTAGCGGTCATGCAGCGTCGGCAGAGCGCCGGCATCGAGGAAGGCATCGGGTAAGGCGATCTGGCGGAATGTCGGCGTTACTCCGTTGCGCAGCAGCAGGCCCGCCACCGCCTCGCCGAGGCCGCCGATGATCGAATGGTTTTCGGCGGTGACCACCAGCCGTCCAGACTTTCGTGCCTCAGCCAGAATCGCCTGTTCGTCCAGTGGCTTGATGGTGGGTACGTGTAGTACTGCCACATCGACGCCATCCTTCTGCAACTGCGCTGCGGCCTCTAGCGAGCGCATGGTCATCAGACCGGTGGAGATGATCAGCACGTCCTTTCCGGTGCGCAGGGTCTTGGCCTTGCCGATCTCGAACTTGTAGCCATATTCGTCCAATACCAGCGGCACGTTGCCGCGCAGCAGGCGCATGTACACCGGTCCCTGATGGGCGGCGATGGCGGGCACCGCCTGCTCGATCTCCAGAGCGTCGCATGGGTCGACGATCATCAGGTTCGGCATGGCGCGGAAGATAGCCAGATCATCCGTTGCCTGGTGGCTGGGGCCGTAACCGGTGGTCAAGCCCGGCAACCCGCAGACGATCTTGACGTTGAGGTTCTCCTCGGCGATGGCCATGCAGATAAAATCATAGGCCCTACGCGAAGCGAATACCGCGTACGTGGTGGCGAACGGCACGCAGCCTTCGCGTGCCATGCCAGCGGCTGCACTCATCAGCAATTGCTCGGCCATGCCCATCTGATAGAAACGTTCCGGGTGCGCCTTCGCGAAAATGTGCAGGTCGGTGTACTTGGACAGGTCCGCCGACAGGCCGACGATGTCCGAACGCTGTTCGGCCAGTGCCGCCAACGCATGACCGAACGGCGCTGAGCGGGTGGCCTGGCCCTCGGCAGCGATCGAAGCGATCATGGCCGAGGTTGTCAGGCGCTTCTTGCCGGTTTCGGTGGTGTTTACGCGGCTCATACGATTCTCCCGACCTGAAGGTTTTGCAATGCCAGATCCCACTCGTTTTCATCGACGCGGATGAAGTGGGTTTTTTCACGTGACTCGAGAAAGTCCACACCCTTGCCCATCTTGGTATCGCAGATGATGACCCGCGGCTGTGCACCTTGATGGTTGCGTGCGGCGTCGAACGCGGCGACCAGGGCCCCGATGTCGTTGCCGTCCACGCGCTGGGTAAACCAGCCAAACGCCTGCCAACGATCAACGATGGGCTCGAATGCCAGCACTTCGCTGGAGTAGCCGTCGGCTTGCTGGTTGTTGACGTCGATGATTGCGATGAGGTTGTTCAGTTTCCAATGAGAAGCCGACATCGCGGCTTCCCAGGTTGATCCTTCGTTCAATTCGCCGTCCGAGAGCAGGTTGTAGACAAACGAATCCGATTTCTTGCGTTTCAGGCCCAGGCAGGCGCCGACCGCTATGCCCAAGCCGTGGCCGAGCGACCCCCCGGTTATTTCCATGCCCGGCGTGTAGGCGGCCATGCCCGACATCGGCAGGCGGCTGTCGTCCGAACCATAGGTTTCCAGTTCCTCCAGGGGGATCACGCCGGCTTCGATCAGCGCTGCATACAGGGCGATGGCGTAGTGACCGATGGACAGGTAAAAGCGGTCGCGTTGCTCCCATTCGGGGTTGTGGGGCTGATAGCGCAGCGCATGGAAGTACGACACGGCCAGCAAGTCAGCGGCGCCGAGGGCCTGGCCGACATAACCCTGGCCCTGGACCTGCCCCATGCGCAGGGCATGGCGGCGAATGTTGTACGCGCGTTCGGCGAGCGCCGAGAGCGAAGTGTCGGGTGCGTTGACAGTCATGGTGACTACTCCAGCGAGTTAACGATTGACCGATGCGGCGGGAATGCGCAGGACCAGCGTGGCCCCCGCGAGCAGCACTGCGGTGATCAGGTACATGCCGATGGCACTGGAACCGGTGGAAGTGGTGATCCAACCGATCAGGTAAGGCGAGCAGAACCCGGCAAGGTTGGCGAAACTGTTGATACCGGCGATACCTGCTGCGGCTGACACGCCGCCGAGCAGCGTAGTGGGCAGCATCCAGAACAGTGAGGAAGCCGAGAGCACGCCAGCTGCTGCAAGGCACAGGCTGAGTACCGACAGCAGCAGGTTGCCGCCCAGCAGCGCCGCCAGCGTCAGGCCGATGGCGCCTGCGATCATCGGGACAACCAGATGCCAGCGACGTTCGCGATGCTTGTCGCCACTACGGCCCATCAGCAGCATGGCGACGATGGCGCACATGTAAGGCAGGCTGGTCAGCATGCCGATATGCAGTGGGTCCGATACCCCGGCATTGCGGATCAGGGTCGGCAGCCAAAAGGTAATCGCGTACTGGCCCATGACTACACAGAAGTAGATGCAGGCCAGCAGCCATAGGCGGCGATCGCGGATGAATTCCCGAGGTGAGGCATGAGTGACCTTGTGGGCGTTGTCCTCGGCGAGCTCCTTGGTAACCAGTTCCTTTTCTTCATCGGTCAGCCAGGTGGCCTGATGCACGCCATCTTTGAGATAGGTCAGTACCAACAACCCGACGATGACGGTTGGAATCGCCTCGATGACGAACATCCATTGCCAGCCCGCCCAGCCATGAAAACCTGCGAACTGATTCATGATCCAACCTGACAGTGGGCCGCCAATCATCCCCGACAATGGAATCGCGACGAACCAAAGCACGGTCATCTTTGCGCGACGGTAGGACGGGAACCAGTAGGTCAGGTACAACAACAGGCCAGGAGCCAGACCCGCTTCAGCGATGCCAAGCAGAAAACGCAGGGCATAAAACTGCCAGGCGGTTTCAACGAAGGCAAAGAGGGCGGAAATGATCCCCCAGGAAATCATGATCCGGGCGATCCAGCGGCGTGCGCCGACCCTGTGCAGGATCAGATTGCTGGGCACTTCGCAGAGAAAGTAGCCAATGAAGAACATGCCGGCGCCCAGGCCGTAAACGGCCTCGCTTAGGGCCAGGTCGCTCATCATCTGCAACTTGGCGAAGCCCACGTTTACCCGGTCCAGATAGGCACACAGGTAGCACAGCATCAGGAACGGCATCAGTCGCCAGGCAGTCTTGCGGTATGCGTTGGAGCGCACGGCCGAAACCACGTCCAATGACAGGGTGGTAATCATGATGGTCTGATCTCTTGTTTTTATCGATTCAGAACAGCGTCAGCCGCACGGGCTGACGCAATGTGCATCAGTGAATGAGCATGCCGCCGTTTACATCCAGGGTGATTCCGGTCAGGTAGGTCGACAGATCGCTGGCCAGAAACAATGCGGCGTTAGCGACGTCTTGCGCTTCGCCCAGACGGCCCAGTGGAATACCGTCGATGATCGCGTGACGACGATCGTCCTGCATCAGACCGCCAGTGATGTCCGTGTGAATCAGACCCGGGGCGATGGCGTTCACGCGCACGTTATCCGGCCCCAGCTCTCGTGCCATGGCCTTGGCCAGGCCCAGTACCCCCGCTTTCGCTGCGCTGTAGTGCGGGCCACCAAAGATGCCGCCGCCACGCTGTGCCGATACCGAGGACATGCAGACAATGCTGCCCGAACGTTGCTCGCGCATCAGGGGAATGACGGCCTGAGACATCAGCAGAGTGCCGCGCAGGCTGACGTCGAGCACCTTGTCGTAGTCGCTGTGCTTGATGTCCAGGGTCTTGAGGGGTTGGGTGATGCCAGCGTTGTTGACCAGCACGTCGATGCGGCCAAAGTGCTCGATGATCTGTGCAACGGCCTGGTTTACCTGTGCCTGATCGGCGACGTTGGCCGCTAGGCCGAGATGTCCTTCGCCAAGAGACGCTGCGGCATCGCTGGCAGCGGCTTCATCCAGATCGAGGATCACCACGCGGGCACCTTGAGCAGCGAATGTGGCCGCAGTTGCCCGGCCGATCCCGCGTGCCGATGCGGCGCCAGTGATGATTGCGACTTTGCCTTGAAGAAGCATGGGTGTGACCTCTGATTGTTTTTATAAGGTCGATTCAGCGGAATCGATGGGCCTACTTTGGTCTCGGCCCAGGCCCTGAGCAATAACGCAAAAATCATTGGGTGCTGAAAAAAATTCAGCACTCGTCACCCTGATTGCTAAATGATTGAATGAAGGTCCCCAATAAAAATATGCGCTGCGAGCGAAGTGACTGATATGCGATCTGTTGACGATACCGCGCCGGCCCTTCCACCCCTGAGAGCGATTCAGGCCTTTGAGCAAACTGCTCGCTTCGGTAATGTTGCCCGCGCGGCGGAAGTGCTAGACCTCACCCCTTCGGCTGTCAGCCATCAATTGGCCAAGCTCGAAGCACTGATTGGTCGACAACTGTTCTTTCGCGCGGCGCGTGGCGTCAGCCTGACCCCCGTTGGCGAGCAGTATCTGAAAGACGTTTCCGGCATTCTGCACAGTCTTTCCGTCGCCACGGAACGGGCCAGCAGCGACGTCAGCCTCGATTGCCTGCGTTTGCATTCCTCACCGAGTTTCGGCCTGCTGTGGCTAATGCCAAGGCTGGAGGCATTTCGGATGGCGCACCCGGATATCCAGATCAACTTGTCGTGCTCCTATGAATCTCTGCATTTCAGTCGCGACAAGATTGACGTAGACATTCGCCATGGCGAACCCAATTGGCCTAGCTACGAGGTGCGCACCTTAGGCAATGAGGCATTTGCCGTGCTGGCCTCACCGAAACTGCTGGCCCGGCATAGGATCGACGACGCGTCGGATCTACTGCGTCGGGACTTGATTCTCTCCGAGGCCACATTGTTGAAATGGCCGGCCTGGTTCGCTCGACACGGACTCGCCCGCCCGGAAAAGCCCTACGCATTGAGCTTCGATCGTTCCTACATGTCCCTGGAGGCCGCCAGTCACGGGCTGGGTTTTGCACTCGAAAGCACGTTATTAGCGCAGAAGTACCTTGCGTCCGGAACACTGGTGGAAGTCGTGCCACACATCTTCAGCGCGCCTGTGGCGGCCCATCATCTGGTGTTTCCGAAAGCCCATTCAGGGTTCGAAAGGGTCAGGCGTTTCTTGGCGTGGATGGAGAGAGAGCTCGGGCATGGCTTCGTGTTTTAGGCATGCTGATGATTGCGTACATGTTGCTGTGACCAGAGCTCGGAATGGCGGATCGCAACGGTCCAGAGCCTACGAGCGTAGAGCTTCCAGCAAGGCCTGGCTGATAGGTTGGTTATCGCTGCTTGGCGATTGGACTGAGCCTGCCCCCGAAGCGTTCTCTAATTCCATGGACTCCCCGCCCAGTAACTCTCCGAGTTGAGTTGCCTCGCCTCATGGGGCGATCTTCCACTCCATTCCTTGAAGGCGCGAGTGAAAGCGCTGTGCTCCGAATAGCCCAACAGCATGGCGATATCCACGATTTGCAGGCGTGGATCGCGCAGGTACGACAACGCTAGTTCGTGGCGGACCAAGTTCAGCTCATAGCGAAAGCTGGTGCCGGCTTCTTGTAGACGGCGCTGTAGCGTGCGTGACGAGGTGCCCAGCTGGGGGCTTATTCGCTCTATGCTCGGCTCACCTTCGCGCAGAGCATGGGTGATGGTCTTACGCAGCTGTTCCACGAATTCATCCTGCTGTGGCAACTGGGCCAGCAGACGATCCGCATGTTGTTCCAACAGGGAGACCAGCGCCGGGTCGGGGCTCTTGAAGGGCAGTTCGAGCAGTTGCGCGGAGAAACGCAGTACCGCCTCGGCCTGGCCGAAGCGTACCGGACAGCCGAAGAAGGCTTCATACGGACTGGTATCGAGGGGGCTGGGATGATTGAAATCGATTCGTAACGGGTTGGCCGTGCCGCGCACTAGGGCACGGCAGAACTGCACTATGGCAACCATACCGGTTTCGTTCACCAAGGGTCCGGGCTGGTACTGGCTGACATCCCAGACCAGTTCGAACCAGCCGTCGCCGTCGCGGCGAGTCATGGGAATGACGTCGTACACCAGGCGAATGTAGCGCTCCAGGCGTTGCATAGCCGTACCGAAATTACCACAGGCCAGCAGCACCGAACCGAGCACACCGATATGCCGGGCGCTGATGGTTTGACCGACGTGCAGGCCCAGCAGCGGGTCGTCCAGTGCCTGCGCCGCCGTCAGCAGCAGGCGATCCCAGCATTCCACATCAACGCCGCCGACACCCTCCTGGGCAGGTGTGGGCCAGGGCTGGCCAAGCACCGACTCAGGCTCATGACCGAGCGCCTCCAGGTATTCATAGAGCAGTTGCACGTAGGTCTCGGGCACCACGCGCCTATACAAAGGCTGGCTCATCGGGCCTCTTTGGGTCAGTTGGCCTTTTGTTGTTTGGCGCAAAGTGTCAAGCAAGTCGTCGGATACCGTCAAGCCTTCCTAACGGCAGCGGCCGAGAATGATGACACTCCAGCCATTCCAGCAGATGCCGTTCATGAACACGATCACCGATCTTCTGGCACCAGCGACAATCCAGTTCTTCTCCAACGGCTCGCGTTGCGTTGCCGACTTTTACCGCCCACTGGGCGCCGGACCTTTCCCGGTGGTGGTGATGGCGCATGGGCTTGGCGGGACGCGCAAGATGCGCTTGCCAGCCTTTGCCACCCGCTTCGCCGCCGCCGGTTACGCTTGCCTGGTATTCGACTATCGCCACTTCGGCGACAGCGATGGCGAACCTCGCCAACTGTTGGATATCAACCGCCAACTCGAAGACTGGAAAGCCGCGATAGATCACGCCCGCCGCCACGCGGATGTGGACTCGCAGCGTGTCGTTATCTGGGGCACCTCGTTCGGTGGCGGGCATGTGCTGGCCACCGCCGCCGACGATGCCAGGGTGGCCGCTGTCATTTCCCAATGTCCCTTCACCGACGGCCTGAGCTCCAGTCTTGCCACCGAACTTCTGGTGTCACTTCGCCTCACCTTGCTGGCCCTGGCCGACCGTATCGGCTCGTGGTTCGGCGCCAAACCCATTCTGGTTCCGCTCGCCGGTCAACCTGGCGATACGGCATTCATGACTTCGCCGGATGCCTGGAGTGGCTATAACGGGCTGATCCCGTCAGGTGCGCACATCCGCAAAGAGGCCGCCGCGCGCTTTGCCCTGGACATCATTCGCTACTACCCCGGGCGCAGTACACCTCGTATCCAGGCCCCCGTGCTGTTTTGCGTGTGCGATCCCGACAGCGTGGCACCGGCGAAGCAGACGCTGCGTCACGCCAGGCGCGCGCCACGTCATGAGATCCATCGCTATGCCCATGGGCATTTCGATATTTATGTAGGCAAAGCCTTCGAGCAGGTGGTGGGTGATCAACTCGACTTCCTCAAGCGCAACGTGCCAAGCACGCCAACGAAGAGATAAGAATATGTACGACCTTCAAGGCAAAGTGGTTCTGATCACCGGCGCGGCTGGCGGCATCGGCGCCGCCAGTGCACGCGAACTGTATGTGCAGGGTGCCAGCCTAGTGCTGACCGATACCTCGCAGGAGGCGGTGGACAAGTTGGCTCAGGAGTTCAACAGCCAACGCGTGTTGCCGCTGGCGTTCGACGTCACCGACGCCGAGGCGGCAAAAGCAGTGATACGCCAAGCAGTCGAGCGTTTCGGCCGTCTCGATGTGGCCTTCGCCAATGCCGGCATCTCCTGGCGAGGCGTACCGGCGACCCTACGCACCTGCGACGAAGCGGAGTTCCGTCGCATCATTGAGGTGGATCTGTTCGGGGTGTGGCACGCGATGCGCGCCGCACTGCCGGAGGTCGTGCGCAATCGGGGTCAAGTACTGGTCACGTCGTCGACCTATGCCTACTTGAACGGCATGGCCAACGCGCCCTATGCCGCGAGCAAGGCAGCGGTGGAGTCGCTGGCCCGCTCGCTGCGCGCCGAGTTAAGTGCGACCGGCGCCAGCGCCAGCGTGCTCTATCCCGGCTGGACGGCGACCGCCATCGCCAAGGTCGCTTTCGGTGGCAACGCCATCGCCACCCAGATGAACGAGACCCTATTGCCGGCCTTCCTGCATCGGGCGATTGCACCGGAACAGGTGGCACGTGGCGTGGTGCGCGGTCTACAAAAGCGCCAGCCGCGCATCGTTGTACCGGCTCGCTGGGCGCCCATCTCACTGTTGCGCGGCCTGTTCAACGTCTTCACAGACTGGCATCTGACACGCGATGCCCACCTGCAACGGTTGCTCCACCAATTGGAAGAAGAAACCGTTCGCACCCAGAGCCCAAGTTGATGCCCCACTACTTGCTTAAGGTTCACCCATGAAGAGCTACTCATTAAACGACCGCGTCATCGCTATCACTGGTGCCACGGGAGGTCTCGGCAGAGCCGCCGCGCAGGCCCTTCGCGACAAAGGCGCGAAGCTGGTTCTGCTGGATCTCGATCTGGATAGCCTGAATGCCATGGCTGTCACCCTGGGCGGGCCTAATGTCGCTGTCGGTTGGGTGGCCAATGTGCGCTCAATTGAGAGTCTGGAAACGGCGTTAAAAGAGGCCGCGCAGCATTTCGGCGGAATTGATGTTGTGGTCGCCGGCGCTGGCGTCAGCTCGGTGGTAGCCCTAGAGCATATTGATCCCGCCACGTTTGACCGGGTAATCGATATCAACCTCAACGGCGTGGCGCGCACCTTCCGCGCTTCATTGCCGCACGTGAAGGCACGCCAGGGTTATCTACTGGCCATATCGTCTATGGCGGCTTTCGTTCATTCGCCGCTGAACACGGCCTACACCGCCAGCAAGGCAGGAGTCTGGGCCCTGTGTGACAGCTTGCGCCTGGAGCTTCGTCAGCACGGTGTGAGCGTCGGCTCGCTCCACCCGACCTTCTTCCAAACGCCGATGATGGAGGCGATCGTTGATGGGCCGTCCTCCACCCTGGTCTGGAATAACCATCAGGGGATCTGGCAGTTCGTCGCGTTGGAGCAGGTGGTGGCCGCCCTGGTGGATTGCATTGAGCAGCGGCATGACTTGGTGACGGTGCCACGCAGCCAGATGCTGGTGGCGAAAGCGCCAGGCTTGCTGCGCCGGCTTATCGAGTGGATCGGTTTCGACGCTGGAAAAGTCGCCGAAGCGGTAAGACTAAGCGATGAAGTCAAGGCTTCCTTAGGTCAGGGTCGCAGCCTGAACGAATGACCACTTCTGGTCGCGGGCATTTCGCCCGCATCCGGGCCGGAACTAACCAGGAAATCGTGGCGCCGCTCTTGCGCTATAGCTCCAAGTCGAATGGCTTAATTGAGTCCCTGGCTCGCATTTGTAAGTCCAGCAGTCTTGCCCTGGCGGTGTTTCTTCAGGTTCTTTTACACCACTTCGATCAACTCCAACCGGCACTCAAAAGTGCACAGGAAGGCAAAGCCTTGCCTGCGTGCAATCAACAAAAACAATAAACGAGAGGTGGAAAATGAAAATCAATGGCTGTGAAATCCCGTGTCTCTCCGCTCAGCGAAAGTGTGCTGCGTGGGTTAAGTACACCAGTGTAATGGCACTGCTCAGTGCCTCTACAATTGCAGGTGCCAATGGCATTGCTCTTAACGAACAAAGTGCCAGCAGCGCGGGAACTGCTTATGCGGGAAGGTCGTCTTCCGCACTGGACGCCAGCACCATCTACGGAAATCCTGCTGGCTTGACCAAGTTGAAACGTGCCGAGATTTCCGGCGGGGCGGCGATCATCTCGGGGAGCGACGACATTAGTGATGCGCAGAGCAGTGTCGCAGGAACAAATAAGGGGGACTCGGTACCTTTGACGATCCTGCCCTTCGCCTATATGTCGACGCCGCTTGATGATCGTTTTTCGATTGGTCTGGGCCTCTATGCTCCGAGTGGTCTGATCAACGAATACGAGAGCACTTTTCAGGGGCGCTACCAAGGTTCCTATAGCTCGACCAAGGAGGTCACCCTGCAGCCCACCATTGCCTATCGGATCAATGATTACGTGTCCATTGGTGGCGGGCCGACCATAAACCATTTCGATGCAGAACTTCAGAATTACCTGGCCAGCGGGGCCCTGAACAACGGCCAGGACACAGAGATCACCCTCAAAGGCGATGACACGGCAATTGGCTACAACGTCGGCCTCTTGGTTGACTTGAGTGATGCAACAAGTTGGGGGATTAACTATCACTCTAAGGTGAGCTATCACCTAAAAGGGCATACCGAGGTTTCCGGCTCTCCGAGCGTTATCCCGCTGGACGGAAAGTATGACAACAAGATAGACATCACGATGCCCGAATCCGTGGACACCTCTATCACCCATCATTTCAATAGTCGCTGGACGGGCTACCTGGGAACCACCTGGAAGCGTTGGAGTCGACTGAAAAAGATTGAGGCCATCAACAGCGATGTTTCCGCCCTTGGCCAGAGTGCGGGCCTGGAGCGTGTGGACGAACCATTGAACTGGCACGACACATGGTCCACCGCCGTTGGTACATCCTTTCAATTGAACCAACAATGGTTGCTGCGTGCAGGCTACGCCTACGATCCGTCGCCAATCAGCAATGCCGATCGTAGCGTGCGCGTTCCGGTTGGTAACCGCCAAGTCGTGACCCTGGGTGGCGCTTATTTGCCGAGCCCCGATCTGACGATAGACTTTGCTTATGGCTATCTCTGGGAATCCAAAGCCTCGGTAAACCAAGCGAACAACTCTGGCCTTCAACCCGAATACAGTGCAAATTACGAGAACAGTGCGAATATATTTTTAGTGCAGGCAAGCTATCGGTACTAATCCTCACCTTCATAAGCCCGATGAAGGTCAGTTAAGCAATTTTGCAACAGATCGTATTACTGCGTGCCCTGAATCTAATAGGCTATTGATAACTCAACATCATCGACCAAGGTGATTTCGAATGCGTTCTCCCTCGCCGTTTCCACCCGATGGTCAATACGAAACAAACGATACCAAGGGTTGCCCCGAAGTCACGCCATCTCATTGATCTTGGACACTCCGTCAGCCGCTGTGCGAGCAGCGTAGAAAGCAGAATTGTCAGTTGTGCGTGCGAGAAACGCTGAAAGAGCACTGCACTCCTGAGCGGCAAGGGACATCCGAGCAACGGAGGGCCGAGAGCGGCACAATGAAGTGACCGCTTCAACCCAATTTCGCGAGTTCGAGTCATCGGCGCAGAAGCGCAAGCACAGCATGCCAGTCAAGCTGCTACCAGCTAGGAACGCTTGCCGAGGATGTACCAAGGGGTGGATTGTGCGCTCGGGACTATTGCGAGCAGGGTCCACCCATCCTTGAGCAACTCGTTGGCGGACGCCTGGCCAAGCACCTCAATGACTTCAGTAGCTTCGTGCAATTGCATGATGAGATTCGGTCCTCTAGAAAATGTTGAGCGGGTAACTGACGATAAGGCGGTTCTCATCGTAATCACTGGCGTTGAAATTTCGTCTGACGCTGGAGTTTCGCCACCGCACGGCTAGATCCCTCAGCTTGCCGCTCTGAAACACGTAACCCAGCTCTGATTCTCGTACCCATTCCGAACCGTCTTTGACGTTTCTCAATTCCACGTTATCGCCATGCACATACCGCGTCATGAGAGTCAGACCAGGTATCCCGTAGCCAACGAAATTGAGGTCATAGCGAACTTGCCAGGATCTTTCGCGAGGATTGTCGAAGGCATGGTTGAAGGTGTTGTTCGCAAGGTAAATGCCGCCGGTCCCGCCGATTCGCATCCACCCGGAGTCACCCGAAACATTTTGCAGCCCGATACTGATCGAGTGCTGAGCGATGTTGAGGCTGAACAGAGCGGAAGCTGTCTGGTTATCCAACGAGCCTGCCTTTGCAACCCCCGTATCCTTGCCCCAGAAATAGCCAAGGTTTGAGGTAAGCGATACCGTTTGGCTGAGCTGCCATTTCTGAATGAGCCCAAGGTAGTGCTGCTTGTAGATGTCTTCCAACTCCCCCGACCAGAGACGGACAGTCGTATTTTTGGAGCTAGAGCGGTAGTCAGCACCCAAGAATGTGAAGGAATCTGACTGCGCAGATCCGAATGAGAGGTCCTCCATGGAGGAGTCATTCCGAAGGCTGGTCTTGGTGAACTCGCCTGCGTAAAACGACCAGTTCTTGAGCTCTTGCGAAGCGATCTGAGCGCCGCGGAAAGTCTGCGGCAGAGCCCTGAAGTCGTCTGCGGTGACGACCGGGAAATTAGGCATCCACTCGCCGACCTTGACCTCGGTGTTCGACAGCTTTGCCTTTAATGCAACCCCAAGCCTGCCGAAGCTTCCGGCTGGATCACCATCGCCATCCTTGGGCAACAGCAGCGCACCATACTCCCCTGCGCCTCCGTCGAGCTTCACTGCATACTTACCCAAGACATCCACGCCAAAGCCCACGGTGCCCTGTGTAAATCCTGACTTGAGATCAAAGATAAAACCCTGCGTCCACTCACGGGCATGGCTCTGAGTGACACCAGGCGCAGTGAAATTGCGTTCAAAAAAGAAGTTTCTGAGGGTCAGAGTGGCGCTAGTGTCTTCCACGAACCCTTCAGCCCAAACATTGATAGGCAGAAGCAGAGTAGGAATGACGAGTACGAGGCTTTTGCGATTTGCATGAATGTTCAAGACCTGTCCCCTGTTGTTTTTATTGAAGGGCTTTGTTGGTCTGTCATCACCGGTTGAGCGGGCGAATGCCGTCCTTCCGGGAAAACGGATCGTTGTTCGTGTGTGAAGCAGAATCCGAATCGAAAGATGCCAAGACCCTGATGCGCAGGGCCCTGGCCGGGATTTCAGCTGAAAGCCAGCACCGAATTGGCTCAGTGCTGGCCTTGGCTTGGGATCAGACCAGGCCAGCGCTACGCAGCGCGTCAGCGATTTCCTTGTCGGCGCCTTCGGCCAGAGGCAGCAGCGGCGAACGCACGGTGGCGTGATCCAGGATGCCACGAGCAACCAGGCCGTGTTTCAGGGCCACGGTGCCTTCCATGTGGGAACCGCGGTGGTAGACGTTGCGGGTTACCGGCAGCAGCTTGTCGTGGATGGCGCGAGCAGCTGGGTAGTCGCGACGCTTACCAGCAGCGATCAGCTCGATCAGCGGCTCAGGGGTCAGGCCACCGTAGCCAACCAGGGCACCGTCCACGTCGAACATGGTGTGCAGCAGGTATTCGTCATGGCAGGTCAGGATCTGCAGGTCCGGCACTTCACGACGGATTACTGGGATCTCGGTGTCCCAACGACGCATGTTACGGACACCGTTCTTCATGGCGAAGACGCCAGGCTGCTTGGCGATTTCCAGCTGGGTCTCCAAGTCGTAGGTGGCCTTGGTCACGTCTGGGTACTGGAAGAGGATCAGCGGCAGACCGCTTTCCTCATAGATGGCCTTGTAGCGGTCCTGGGCGGCGCCTTTCTGGTAGCCGAAGCGCAGCCAGCCGTGGGATGGGTACACCAGACCAGCAGCAGCACCGTTGTCTACAGCGCGTTTGGCTTCTTCAGCGGCGACTTGAGTACCTTCACCGGTGATGCCGGCGATGATTGGCAGACGGCCACCAACCGACTCTTTGAAAGCCTGGATGACGCGGCCCTGTTCGGCCTGGGTCAGGAAGGTGCCTTCACCAGCATGACCCAAAACAACCAGACCCTTGACGCCTTCGTAGCTGCCCAGCCACGCGCCCAGTTTCTGGATAGCGGCGTAGTCAACTTCACCGTCACGGGTGAACGGAGTCACTGGAGCGGGAACGAGGCCTTTCAGGTCGATGGTGTTTTTAGTGCTCATTTCTATTACCTCTGGTTTAGTTAATTTTCGCAACTAACGCATGCGCGGGCGCAAAACACACATTGATGTGTTCTGAAGTTGCTGCTAGGTCAGATACCGCCGTTTGAAACTTTTAATTGAAGATTAAGGCGAAAGCTCTTCCAAAATTCGCCCTTTGGTTTCAATTGCAAACAAAGCTGTGATGGTTGCAGTGATCAGCAGTACGACTGCGAAAGTTCCGAATACATACTGAACACCCGCACCGGAAACTGTAAAGCCAACAATGATCGGGCCAAGTGCAGAACCCATTCTCAACCAAGCACTACCCACGCCGGTTCCCAGAGCGCGCAGTCGAGTTGGATAAAGCTCTGCCGAATACAGATAGAGAGAAAACGTAACAGTTTGTACCAGTGCGTATCCCAAACCTGCCAGGGCCAAAATTTTCAGTGGCGCACTTGCACCAGTAGTTGCCAGGATCGCCAATGGGATGGCAGCCAGGAAGAGCGCCCCCATATACCAGCGGCGACGGCCGACTTTGTCAATAAGCAGTGCACAAATTACTGCGGCAACTACACCACCGGCTGAAGTCATAAACCCATAAGCCAAGCTTGTTTCAAGCGGCAAGTTGAAGTGTTGGCGATAAAGGGTTGGCAGCCAGGTGATTAGTCCATTGGCGACCATGTAGGCGCCAAACCACATCGCCCAGATCACCAGCGAGCGCTTGAAGTACATGCCTTTGAAAAGCTCTTTCCACCCCAAACCGTTTTTGTCCGTTTGGATCTGTGGCACTTCCACTGGAGGCTGCAGCGTTTTGCCCGCTTTTAGCGCGCTGTTTTCCAACCGAGTGACGATGCGATCAGCTTCGTCCAAGCGGCCTTTGGAAGCCAACCAACGCGGCGATTCGAACAAGAAGAAGCGCAGCGGTATCAGCAGCATGGCCGGGACGATCCCCACTGCGAACATGGCTTGCCAACCGTAGATAGGTACCAGGAAGTAACCAATGATGCCGGCTCCGACCAAGCCCAACAGGAACATGACCTCGTAAAGGAGGAAGAATTTTCCTCGTTTCTTCGAGCCGATTAGCTCGTTGATATAAGCACTGGCTACAGGTACCTCTCCTCCCGTACCGATGCCTTGGATGAACCGGAACGCGATCATCATCGCTGCGCTAGAGGCAAAAAGACAGGCAACGTCCATCGATACGAACAGGAGGATGGTGAAGGTCAGTACCTTCATACGCCCGAGCTTTTCAGCGAGCCAGCCAAAGATCAGCGCCCCGAACAACTGGCCCAGATAGCCCGCCGACAGGATCATGCCGATCTGCGCACCGCTCAAGCTCCACTCCTTGGCCAGCACCGGCATTGCGTAAGCGATAGCAATGACGGTATAGCCATCAAAGAATGTTGCGGCACCGATAATGTTCCGAGCCCAAAAAACCTGCTTAGTGATTGGGAGTCGCTCTAACCTGGCACTTATATTGGCTTGGCTTTTCACCTTGTCCGGCAAGGGGTCAGTCTCTACTTGCTGCATCAACATAGCACTACCTTTTATTATTTTTGCGTTTTTCGGGGCGAGCAAAAGCTTGCCGTGGTAAACACAGTGCAATGGCGTAGTTAATCTAGAAGCTGATATTGTGTCAGTTCAGCGTCACCACGCTATGTAATCAGTTTTTTGAGAACGACCACTTCATAGCCCGGTCCACGACTGCTGCGAAAAACGCCAGGAAGCTTTTTGAATGGTGTATTGAAAGAGTCGTTTGAGAACGGCGATGAGGGGCGAAGCCGGGCAATGCCCGAAGTACCGAAGCACTGCGCTTCATGAATAAAGGAGACGCTCTTGATTTGGGTGCGGATGATAGCTTGCCTCAGATGTGAACTGGACATAGCACGCGAAGGACATGACCCAATCATGGAGAGACTGAAATTGCTGCTGCAGATGCCTGGATCTGAGTAGACGGCACGCTTGGAGCAGGCATGTTGTTTGAAAATTTGCTTCATCTTTCTTCGCACCTTTTTGTTTTTTCGGATTGCGAAATTTTTTTGTTATTTTCAAATAGAATATCACCATCAATAGTCAGGGCCCATCCTTTTTTGGGCCTTTCAACTGATTTTTTATTCCTTTATGCCATGTCCCCCCGCTTTGAAATTCCATTAGATTTTATGAGTTGTTCTTGACCAGCTCCGCGACTCTCTACGAGCCCCATCTATCGCCTACCGCACCGATCAACCGGGCGCTTTGAATCATCTGGTTGGTCTTGACCTTTTGCAGCTTGCGCCGAGCTGCGAGGCCAAGGGCTGCGCAATGAGTCCCTGCAGATTGCTGATGGCGCCTTCATTTTTACGCTGCGTGGCCAGGGTCGTAGCAAGTTGCGCTGCGCCGAGCGCGTCGCTTTCGTCCTATTTTTGCTGCTTCAGGTGGTTGACCATGCCTTCGATGCTTGAGAGCTGAGGACGAATACTGCTGAGCGCCAGATCTCGAATCTTGGCTTCAGACAGCGCGCTGCTCGAGAAAGCCATCGGCAAAACCGAAACCGTGGACGCTGTGTAGTTCAAGATCATCGGCGAGGTGGCGGGAAGGACCCGCGTTGGCGGCGGCCGACAGGCCGCTTGCGAGGTAAACCAGACAGAAGAGGACAGCGTGTTTGAACTGGCTCATCTCAAGGCTCTCGTTTTTGTGATCGAACCTGAATGCTAAATCCCGAGGTGCGTGAAAAGTTTGTCCCTTGTGGGACGGTTTTTGTGTTTTATGCACCTGATATCTTACAAACCTGTCAGAAATGTATCAGCTTTGTATCAGGTCAGTTGTACAGCCCTTTTCAAAATGCCATCTGTACCTTAGGCTGAAAGGATTCGACTCCATCAGATGGTTTACAAATGAGTTCCAGTCAGCACATTGCAATCGTTGATGACTATCCGGATATCCGAGAACTGGTTGCACAATATCTGACCCAAGAAGGTTATCGCCTAACCGCTGTAGCTGATGGCAACGAACTCAGGGCTCTGCTTGATCGGGATGTGCCTGACTTAATTATCCTTGATGTCATGATGCCCGGCGAAGACGGATTAAGCCTGTGCAGGCACATCCGCTCTCGCTCTAATACTCCCGTTCTTTTTCTTAGTGCCCGCACAGAAGACCTGGACGTAATTCTCGGACTTGAGATGGGAGGCGACGACTATCTCAAGAAGCCCTTCAACCCCCGTGAATTGTTGGCTCGGGTCAAAGCCCTGCTCCGTCGGGCCACGCCAGCAAGCGAAGGTGCTTCCAGCATGCTGGAGGGGTCGATCCGCTTCGGCGAATGGGTGTTGAACTGCAAACTACGGGAATTATTAGGTGCAGATGGTGTATCGGTATCATTGAGTGGTACCGAATTCAGATTGCTGGCTGCATTACTAGAAAAACCAGGTGAAATAGTGACGCGCGATGAACTTCTAAACAAGGTCTCCGGTCGTGCAAGCGAACCCTTTGACCGGAGTATCGATAACCAAATCAGCCGGCTTCGTAGAAAGATTGAGCCAGACCCGAAAAACCCGATTTATATCAGAACCCATTGGGGCGGCGGCTACGCGTTTGTGCACCTGGTTTCCAATTCATCATGAAACTAAGAAACCCCAATTTAGCCGCAAGATTCATTGGGCTTATGCTATTGGCGCTGATTGTCTCTCAAGCGCTGACGCTCAGCATTTTTTGGGACGAGCGCGCGGGTGCGCTTAGGGAAGTGGCGAAGTCTGATTTTCTGAGTCGGACCTCATCCCTTGCCTCACTCCTGGACCGAATGCCCGTGGACGAGCGGCAGATGACGCTTCAAGTCAGCAGCACCGCTTACGAGCGATTCTGGCTGTTTCCAGCCTCACCAAGCCAGCCTTCAGAGTGGTGGAAGTTCGCTCGTCGGCATCTTCTTGAACCGTTGAGTCATGGGAAGCCTCAGGGAACGCTCTCCATACAGTTTCGAAGCGAAGATGAGGTTCCACCGGCAACGATTGATGCGACAGCGGCTTGGTCTGTGCCGGGTGAAGCGCTGTGGCCCTCCCCCCGGACGGCTAGGTTCATCTACTTGCCTCAGCTCAATGTAATGGGGGTGGCCACACCGCTGAATAATGGCACCTGGTTACATGCCGCTTATGCTAAGCCGGTCACGGACTCTCCGTTTAGTCGCCGAGCATTGGTATCCCTAGGTATCACCGCTCTAGCCCTAACCTTGATTGCCGTGTTGATCGCTCGGGGCATCAGCCAACCACTGCGAGATTTAGCGCTCGCTGCCCAGCGATTGGGCCGAGGCCATTCAGGCACGGAGTTGCGCGAGCACGGGCCTGAAGATATCCGTCGCACCGCCAAGGCCTTCAACCAGATGCAACGCAGAATTCAGCGCTTTGTCGATGATCGTACGCGCATGCTCGCCGCGGTGGGCCACGACCTTCGAACTCCGTTGACCTCGCTCAGGCTGCGCGTTGAGTTCATTCAGGATCCTGAAGTACAGCGCAAGATGCTTGCGACCCTGGATGAGATTACGGCTATCACTGAAGCCGCAATCGGGTACGGACGTGACAATGCTGTGACCGAGCCAACCAGGACCATGGACATCGGGACACTGGTCGAAAGCTTGTGTGAAGACTTGGTCACCTTGGGAATGGCCGTGTCGTTCTCCTGCAACTCAAAAGTCATTTTGGAATGCCGGCCTGACGCTCTGCGGCGAGCTATCCGTAATCTCATCGAGAATGCTGTGAGGTACGGCGAGTGTGCGGACGTCCGCGTCTACAGTGCGGATAAGCACGTTCACATTTCGGTGACGGACAGGGGAAATGGCATCCCTGATTCAGAGCTTGAAGCCGTTTTTACCCCATTCTATCGCTTGGAACACTCCAGAAACCGTAATACTGGCGGCGTCGGTCTGGGCCTCTCCATCGTACGCTCCATAGCCCGCCAGCATGGCGGCGAGATCACCCTCATCAACCACAATGGAGGGCTGGAAGCCATCATTTCGCTCCCTGAAAACTAGGTAAGCGGCAGAAATCTAAGGTGGGATGAGGCAACGCCTGATGCTATTCTTTTTGAACGAATTTTTTCGCATTCCGAAAACAAGAATTACACCAGGTAGATATCGCGCATGGCTCCTAGAACCTCAACAAAAAGCGAAACGACCGCTGCTGAAGAAGATAAAAACCAGCGCAGCACTGTGCAGTCTCTTGCCAAAGGATTTCGAGTCTTGGAGGCCTTCACAGCGGAAAGCGATGAGCTGACCCTGAGCCAGATTGCTGCCAAGGCCGAGCTCGACCCAGGCACGACCTATCGCATGCTGAATACGCTGGTGGACCTCGGCTATGTTTCTCGAATTCCTGAGAGCAAGCGATTCTCCCTCACGCTCAAAATCCTCAACTTGGGCTTCCACGCCATTGCTCACACGGACTTGCGCAGTCTGGTTCGCCCAGTGCTAAGGGGGCTGGTCAGTGAAACCAGTGAAGCCGCAAGCTTCGCCGTGTTGCAAGGCGCAGACGTCCTCTACCTGGAACGTGTCAGGGCTGGTATCACTCGGCTTGGAGTGGATATTCGCATTGGCACAACGGTGCCGGCTTGCCAGACAGCGATTGGCCAATCAATCCTCGCGTTCCTTCCTGATCACGAAGTTGAGCGCATCAAAGAGCTTTCCTCGTCCACGTCCTTCATGAGCAAATCTCTCTCACGGCCGTTGTCCGAGGTGTTGGAGCAGATCCGTAAGGATGGGTACATCATCACGGAATCGCTGTTCGCCGAGGGCCTGCGCATCCTCGCCGTTCCGGTCCTGGATATCGACGGCTACCCAGTTGGCGCCATCAGCATCGCGGCGCCGGCAGTGCGGTGCACCACGGAGGAACTTGAACGTCGAGCGCTGTCCGTGACCATTGCGGCGGCGAAGAATATCGGGCGAGCACTACAAGCAAGCGGAAGCATCAATTCCAGCCTGTAACCTTTAAAGCGATTTAAGTTGTACGTCGGCCCGGTTCTCCCTTAGAGGGCGATCTTGCCTAGCACCTGCGCGGTGGGCGGTGGGCGGTGGGCGGTGGGCGGAGGTGCTGGAGGAGTATCAGACACCGCCAGCGGATACTTACGACGTATATCCCAGGACAGCTTGAATCTGTTTCCCAAGCTGTCGTTCTTCATTGACCTCCTCCGAGCTACTTTCAGGAGGTACCCCGTTGGAGCGACAACCTAAAAGCGCAGCAGCGAGAATGACCGAACATCGCACAACTGTTCGATAAACGCACAAATTCCACTTTCCCCCCTCTACTGTTGCCCAGTCTTGCGGCACGCTAGAGCCACATCAGCAAAACAACGCCAATCGCTGAGTGGCCCACCGTTCCCCGCACTGCTCAGCGGCTGATCAGACCAATCCAACTCCAGGAATAACCAGGAGCTCGCTGTGATCAATAAAACGTTTGAGTCCATCGCCAGCGCGGTAGAAGGCATCATCGACGGTTCGACCATCATGGTCGGTGGCTTTGGTACGGCAGGCATGCCGTCCGAGCTCATCGACGGGCTGATCGCCACTGGTGCCCGCGACCTGACCATCATCAGCAACAACGCCGGCAACGGCGAGATTGGTCTGGCCGCCCTGCTCAAGGCGGGCTGCGTGCGCAAGGTGGTCTGCTCGTTCCCGCGCCAGTCCGACTCCTACGTGTTCGACGAACTGTACCGCGCCGGCAAGATCGAGCTTGAAGTGGTCCCGCAGGGCAACCTGGCCGAGCGTATCCGCGCCGCGGGCTCGGGCATCGGTGCGTTCTTCTCGCCGACGGGCTACGGCACCCTGCTGGCCGAAGGCAAGGAAACCCGGGAGATCGACGGCCGGATGTATGTACTGGAAATGCCCCTGCACGCCGACTTCGCACTGATCAAGGCGCACAAGGGTGACCGTTGGGGCAACCTGGTGTACCGCAAGGCCGCGCGCAACTTCGGCCCGATCATGGCCATGGCCGCCAAGACCGCTATCGCCCAGGTCGACCAGATCGTCGAGCTCGGTGAACTGGACCAGGAACACATCATCACTCCGGGTATTTTCGTCCAGCGCGTGGTCGCCGTTTCCGGTGCTGCCGCTTCTTCGATCATCAACGCTGCCTGAGGTCTGCCATGTCCATCACCAAAAAGCTCTCCCGCACCGAAATGGCCCAGCGCGTGGCCGCAGACATTCAGGAAGGCGCCTACGTCAACCTGGGCATCGGCGCACCGACCTTGGTGGCCAATTTCCTGGGTGACAAAGAAGTGTTCCTGCACAGCGAAAACGGCCTGCTGGGCATGGGCCCGAGCCCGGCGCCCGAGGAGGAAGACGATGACCTGATCAACGCCAGTAAGGAGCACGTGACCATGCTCCCCGGTGGCGCTTTCTTCCACCACGCCGACTCGTTCTCGATGATGCGCGGCGGCCATCTGGACATCGCTGTATTAGGCGCCTTCCAGGTGTCGGTCAAGGGCGACCTGGCCAACTGGCACACCGGCGCCGAGGGTTCCATTCCGGCCGTGGGCGGCGCGATGGACCTAGCCACTGGTGCCCGCCAGGTGTTCGTGATGATGAACCACCTGACCAAGTCAGGTGAAAGCAAGCTGGTGCCCGAGTGCACTTACCCGCCGACCGGCTTCGGTTGCGTCAGCCGCATCTACACCGACATGGCCGTGCTGGAGGTGACCTCAGATGGGCTGCGCGTGGTCGAGATCTGTGCGGAAATTGACTTCGAGCAGTTGCAAGCGCTGAGTGGCGTGCCGCTGATCCAGTAATCGGCGCAGCGTGCTTCACTGCTATTCAGCTTACTAGGCGTTACCATCCCGCCTTGCCGGCGCCCATGTCAGCTATCAGGCATGGGCTATTCTCATTGGCATCGTCCATCAACTTACTGGCTATCGTACTTCGAAGATCTCTGCCTTGGGCTCGGCCCAGTAGAGCCACAGATTGCTTCTCATGTATGAAGGAAGCGTTTCAGTAAGAGGTTGGGGGAAGCGGGGGAGGCTCGTAAAAGCGCTCGATGAGGAGAAGCGAGCGCTTCTCCTCTACCGGCGATAGTTTTAATTGCCCGACGACTGTTTTAATTCAACGAAACCATGACTGCAGCAAGCCTCCTGACTTCACTCGACAGTCACCGACTTGGCCAAATTACGCGGCTGGTCAACGTCGGTCCCCTTTAGCACGGCCACGTAATAAGACAGCAACTGCAGCGGGATGGTGTACAGGATTGGCGCCAGGGCATCGGCAATGTGCGGCACCTTGATCACGTGGGTGCCTTCACCATTGGTCATGCCAGCGTGCTCGTCGGCGAACACTACCAACTCGCCACCACGGGCACGCACTTCCTGCAGGTTGGACTTCAGTTTCTCCAGCAGTTCGTTGTTCGGTGCAACGGTAACCACCGGCATGTCGTTGTCCACCAGAGCCAGCGGGCCGTGCTTCAGCTCGCCTGCTGGGTAAGCTTCGGCGTGGATGTAGGAGATCTCTTTAAGCTTGAGAGCACCTTCCATCGCCACCGGGTACTGCGCGCCGCGGCCGAGGAAAAGGGTATGGTGCTTGTCGGCGAACAGCTCGGCAATTTTCTCGACGGTGGCATCCATGGCCAGGGCTTCGCCCAGGCGGGTTGGCAGTCGACGCAGCTCTTCAACCAGCTCAGCTTCGGCACCGGCTTCTAGCGTACCGCGCACCTGGCCAAGGGCCAGGGTCAGCAGCATCAGCGAAACCAGCTGGGTGGTGAACGCTTTGGTCGAAGCCACACCGATTTCAGGACCGGCCAAGGTCAGCAGGGTCAAGTCCGACTCGCGTACCAGCGAGCTGATACCTACGTTGCAGATCGCCAGGCTGCCAAGGAAACCCAACTCCTTGGCATTGCGTAGCGCGGCCAAGGTATCGGCGGTTTCGCCGGACTGCGAGATGGAGACGAACAGAGTGTCCGGCTGCACCACCACCTTGCGGTAACGGAATTCGCTGGCCACTTCCACCTGGCAAGGGATGCCGGCCAGGCTTTCCAGCCAGTAACGCGCAACCATACCGGCGTGGTAGCTGGTGCCACAGGCAACGATCTGCACGTTGCGCACCTTGGCAAACAGGTCGGCAGCTTGCGGGCCAAAGGCCTGGACCAGCACGTTGTCCTTGCCCAGGCGGCCTTCAAGCGTGCGCTGAACAACGCTTGGCTGTTCGTGAATTTCCTTGAGCATGAAGTGACGGTAAGCCCCCTTGTCGGCAGCCTCGGCACCTTCGTGATACTGCACGGTTTCGCGCTGGACCTTATTGCCCTGCTGGTCCCAGATAGAGACCTGATCACGGCGGATTTCAGCGATGTCGCCTTCTTCCAGGTACATGAAGCGGTCAGTAACCTGACGCAGCGCCAGCTGGTCGGACGCCAGGAAGTTCTCGCCAAGGCCCAGGCCGATAACCAGCGGGCTACCACTGCGTGCGGCCACCAGGCGGTCCGGCTGCTTGGCACTGATCAGCGCCAGGCCGTAAGCGCCGTGCAGGCGCTTCACCGCTGCCTTAAGGGCGTCGGTCAGGTTTGGAAGGCTCTTCAGGGTGTGGTGGATCAGGTGGACGATGACTTCGGTATCGGTCTGCGAAGTGAAGACATAGCCCAGCCCCTTCAGCTCTTCGCGCAGCTCCTCGTGGTTCTCGATGATGCCGTTGTGCACCACGGCCACGTCATTGCCCGAGAAGTGCGGGTGGGCGTTGCCTTCAGTCGGCGCGCCGTGGGTAGCCCAGCGGGTGTGGGCAATACCCAGCTGGCCTGCCAATGGGTCATCAGCAACAGCAACCTCCAGCTCGCTGACCTTGCCAATGCGCCGGCGGCGCTGCAGTTCACCGTTCTGGGTGAGCACAGCCAAACCGGCGCTGTCGTAACCGCGGTATTCAAGACGCTTGAGGCCTTCGATCAGGATGGCTGTGATATTACGCTCGGCGATAGCACCAACGATTCCACACATGTTTTATTGCTCCTGGCTGATCGCGGCGCAGATCAGGTTGACGCCGCGGGCTTGAATTTGTTCGCGCGCTGCTGCTGGCAGGCGTTCATCTGTAATAAGGGTGTGCACACTGCCCCAGGGCAGCTCGAGGTTAGGGATCTTGCGCCCCACCTTGTCCGACTCGACCATCACGATCACTTCACGGGCAACTTCCGCCATGACCCGGCTCAGCCCAAGCAACTCGTTGAAGGTAGTGGTACCCCGGCCGAGGTCGATGCCGTCGGCACCGATGAATAATTGGTCGAAATCGTAGGAGCGCAGTACCTGCTCCGCGACCTGACCCTGGAACGATTCGGAATGCGGGTCCCAGGTGCCACCGGTCATCAGCAGCACCGGCTCATGTTCGAGGTCGCAAATCGCACGGGCCACATTGAGCGAATTGGTCATCACCACCAGGCCTGGCTGGCGCCCCAGTTCGGGGATCATTGCCGCCGTGGTGCTGCCGCTGTCGATGATAATGCGTGCATGTTCGCGGATACGCCCCACAGCAGCACGCGCAATGGCCTTTTTATAGGAAGAGACGGGTTGTGCCGGTTCACCGAGCAACTCTTGCGGCACCGGCACCGCCCCGCCATAGCGGCGTAACAACAAGCCGTTGGTTTCCAAGGCGGCGAGGTCTTTGCGAATGGTCACTTCCGAGGTGGCGAAACGCTTGGCCAACGCGTCCACACTTACCTCACCCTGCTCGCTGAGCAAAGCCAGAATATTGTGTCGCCGTTGTGGTGTGTTTCGTTTCGACATGTGCGCTTAAGTTTCGATTCGAAAGTTAATGGTTGCAATCAAAACCTAAGACGAGCGATTCGTCAAGCTGTCGCTGACCTGTGGATTGTTTGCCTCTGTTTTGACGCGGTCCTTTAGGTGGACTGCCCCCAAGAAGTTGGACAC